>JAYUSZ010000001.1:0-6469 GCA_043755435.1 Bryobacterales bacterium
GTTCGTTTTGTTGAATCGGCTAAATCCGGTCAAGTAGAACTGGTTATCGACGAGATCAGGCAGCAGAAATTGTTGGGTGAAGTGGACGATCCTCGCATCCGCCACCTGCTCCTTACGGCAGCGAAGGACTCTGATGATGCGGGGTTGCGAGCAGAAGCATTGGATGCATTCAAGGGGCGCACGGAGTCCGTCGATATCCGCGGAGTATTGCTGACGGCTTTAGAAAAGGACTCTAACTCCGAGGTCCGCATGCGAGCTCTAGAAGCATTGAAGCCCTATACGGGGTACAGCGATGTTCAGCGGGCAGTTCAAAGAGCTTTGCTGAATGACGAGAACTCCGAAGTAAGGACCATGGCGATTGACATGCTAATCCCTATCAATAAACCGGATGTGGCTGGGACTTTGCAAAAGGTTATGGAGAGCGAATCGAACCAGTATGTAAGACAACGCAGCCAATCTGCACTGGTTGCCATGAAGGCTTCTACCGATACTTTTTAGAGTGCGCCGCTAACAAATTCAGATTGAAAACGTCGAATGAATAGAGCGGCGAACTCCCAAGAATTCGCCGGAAACACTTTAGAATAAGGAAGTACAATCATGGATCGCAATCTTCAAATCATCACCATTTTAGGGCTTGCTGCCCAGTTGAGTATTGCTCAACCAGTTCCTCCAGTACCACCCACTCCTCCAAGTGCTCCAGCACCGGCTGCTTCGCCGGATGTCCGAGTATTCTCCCTTACTAACCGCAGCTACCTCGGCGTCAATGTAAAGGAGTTGGATAGCAACCGCGTGAAGGAATTGAAGCTGCGCGAAGAGCATGGTGTGGAAGTAACACAGGTGGAAGACGATACTCCCGCCGGCAAAGCTGGCCTCAAGGTAGGGGATGTGGTTCTGGAATACAATGGACAACGAATTGAGGGCACTGAGCAATTCGTGCGGATGGTTCGGGAAACTCCAGTTGGGCGGCAAATAAAGTTAGGGGTGAATCGCCAGGGAACGCCCATGACAATGATGGCAACAATCGGTCAGCGTTCCAACAAGGTTTCCACCAATTCAGCAGCCGTTCGTAAAATGGCAGAAGACGCTCGTCGTGAGGCGGAAAGAATGCGGGACCGCATCCGCGACGAAATGCAGAACAACATGCCCCGCGCTTATATGGGATGGTCCAATGGGCAACTCGGTGTTGAGGCAGAATCACTGAGCGATCAACTGGCTTCGTATTTCGGAGTTAAGGAAGGGGTTCTGGTGCGCTCCGTTAAAAAGAGCTCGGCGGCTGAAAAAGCGGGGATCAAGGCGGGGGACGTTATTGTGAAGGTTGATAGCACGAAGGTAGCTACGCCGAAGGAAATCGCAACACAGCTTCGTGCTTCCCAGTCCAAAAAAACAATCCAGTTGCAACTTTTCCGGGAACGTAAAGAGATTTCACTCGAGGTGACTCTGCCCGATGAGGATGTGACTCGAGGAAATTCTCCGGCTAAGGCGCGGACGGTTCGCAGGACATCGCCAGAAAACAAAGATCAGGAACTGGAATAATCGGTCTATTCCTTAATCAGGCGCGTCACTGTTTCCATGTGGTAGGTTTGCGGGAAAAGATCCACTAGTGTCATTTCCGCAATAGAATATCCGCCTGCGGTTAGGGCTTGTAAGTCCCTAGCCAAGGTCGGTGGATCGCACGAAATGATGGTCACTTGCTTGGCACCGATGCGCAATAGTTCTTTGGTGACGGGCTTGCCCAAACCAGCGCGCGGCGGATCGGCGAGGATGAAATCAGGAGTTTTCCCAGTTCCTTCTAAAAACATCTCCGTCTGATTTCGTATAGTGTCCACTTTCCGATGAGCTGTGGCAATGTTGGCCTCAAGATCCGCATGTCCGCTGCGGCTCATTTCTACGGCAGTCACTTTTTTGAATCGGCGCGACAAAGGAATTGTGAACAAACCAACGCCGGCGTAAAGGTCAAATGCCAAGGTGCCTTCGGCGTTACCAATGGCAGCATCCACTAGTTGCGGAATGAGAAAACGGTTGATCTGAAAAAAGGATCGGTGGCTGACGCGGAAAATCTCACCCATGGTGCGGTATTCCAGCGGACCTGAAATCGCTCCGCCGATTTCTTTTTCCACCCAATCAAAGAAGCCGCGAGCAACGTGCAGGCCGCCATGAGTCTCCATCACGTTCACTTGTACTTCACTTTCATTGCTGAATAACTCAATGGATTCAAGAAAGCGCGGGAAGCGGCGATCCTTCACAATTCCCCGTAGAGCACACAGGGCTTCATTTATCTTTGGGGAAACAATGGGGCATTCTTCAACATCGACCACAGTGTGCGACCCGGCCTTTCGATAGCCTATCCTGCCGTTTTCGATGTGAAATTGAGCGCGATTGCGATATTCCCAAGGCTCGCCAACAATGGTTGCAATTTCGCTTGGCGCTTCCACGCGGCCCACGCGCTGCAGAACTTCGCGGAGAACTGTTTTCTTAATCTCTAATTGATTTTCATAAAACGTGTGCTGATAATTGCAGCCACCGCAGTTGGTGAAGTACGGACACTTGGGATCAATGCGATCTGTTGATGCTTCAACAATACGTTCAATGCCGCCTTCGTCGAACTCTTTTTTCTCTTTCACAACACGGATAGCAATATCTTCGCCGGGCAGGACGAAAGGCGTCATCACTACTTTGCCTTCATTTCGCGATAGGCCTGTTCCGCCGTAAACCATTTTTTCAATGCGCACCTCACCATTGTCGCGCATGTACCCGTTGTTACCGGGTTGAATTTATTAGGCGGCATGGCGGTAGATCAGAGCGTCGTTGATTGTAATGGAAGTTAATGGCAGTTTTCGTGAACCGGATCCTGGAGGTAGTTTTCCGGTCCACACTTGCGCTACCCAGCAAGGGTAGGTTTGAGGAGGCCAAGCAGGAGGATGTCTGGCGGTTCTAATCCTAGATTTGGAATCTGTTACGGGAATGTACATGTCTTGCGTTGTAAGCACTTGTTCAATCTTAGTGGGGTAAAGTAAAAGCACTTCTACTAACCTTTTCTGGAACTTCATCTTACCGAAACTGTCTGGCTGAGCAAGAATATGCTCAGTAGCGAGACAGATAGTGAGCCCCAACGTCTTGCTTCTAGCAGCAAAGCACAGGGGTTCTCTTAACTCAATGGCGAGTGCCTTTAGTTTCAAACCCACTTGTGCGGCTCGTCTTTTGACTAGGGTGTGCGCGGCCTGCGAACTTGACAGGTGGAGTGCGCCGTTACGATTGCAACTGCGTGTGAAGGCTAATTCTAAGTTAGGGTATTCCTGAGTAAGCACGTTACCCTTTCTCTGTATGGCAGAGACTGTTTTAATTACCGGGGCGTCCAGCGGAATTGGTTTGGAGTTGGCCCGGGTGTTCGCATCCCAGCGCGCGAATATTGTGATCACAGCGCGGAATCAGATTCAGTTGGAACGGGTGGCCACAGAGTTGCGAGCGGCCCATCAAATTGAAGTTAGGGTTTTGCCGTGCGACCTTGCGAAGGCCGGCGCGGCTGAAGAACTTATCCACCGACTCGAACAGCAAAACTCGCAAATTGATGTGTTGGTGAATAACGCCGGCTTTGGACTGTACGGACATTTCAAAGATACGAACCTTGCAACAGAATTGGAAATGATCCAGCTGAATATCACCAGTCTCACCGTTCTAACAAAATTGGTTCTACCCGGTATGGTTGCGCGGCGTCATGGCCGCATCCTGAACGTTGCATCCACAGCCGCCTTTCAAGCGGGACCACTGATGGCTGTTTACTACGCTACCAAAGCCTATGTCTTGCACTTTAGTGAAGCCATCGCTAATGAACTGGACGGAACGGGCGTGACCGTCACTACGCTGTGTCCGGGGCCGACGGAGAGCGCCTTTGTAGGCAATGCCAATTTGGAAACTTCAAAGCTGTTTCACAACAAGAAAGTACCAACAGCCGCCAAGGTTGCGCGCGAAGGATATGACGCAATGATGGGCGGTAAGACGGTTCACATTGTGGGTGCCAGCAATTCTTTCTACGCGCTGATGACACGGCTGCTGCCACGCAGGTTGATGACAGCTGCGGTGCGCCGGGCACAGGATCCGCTGAGCAAAAGTTGATCCACTTCGATGCTCAAGTTAGAGCAGCTTTTTTTGCAAGGCTTGAATGTCTTTGCGGCTGCCCTCGTTAGGGTTGGCTTTCATAGCCTCATCCAACGCTCTGTTCGCGGCGGCTTTGTCACCTTTTTGTGCATGCGCCATGGCCAAGTGATAAAGATAAACTGACGAATTGGGTTGCCCTGGGCTCCTGGCGATGATTTCGTCCAAGATTGGGATTGCGCTTTCAGGCAAATTCTTCTTAATGTAAATCCAACCGACGGTATCCCCAATATTGGAATCAGTGGGGTTCTTCGCCCAGGCGCGTTGTGCAAGACTGAGTGCATAATCCAGATCTTTGCCCTCTTCGGCGACAAGGAATGCCAGATTATTCAGTACTATGGTGTGGTCAGGGTGCGACTTCAGAACATTTTCGTAGAAGGGACGGGCCTTCGCCGGATCGCCTTGCGTATGTAGCAGCATGGCAAGTTCAAAAGATGCGGTGGGATTATCGGGCAGCAATTCTACGGCTCGCCGCAAATTTGTCTCGGCCTTTGCCATGTCGCCCGATTGACGGTAGGCAATGCCCAGGCGAACGTACATTTGTCCGTCCTGCGGAGTCTGCTTAATTGCGTCTTCGTATAATTTGATGGCCTCTGGGATGTCTCCCTTTCTTGCAGCAACGTTGGCGTATGCAACCTTTAAATTGGCCTGTCCGGGGTGAAGATCCATTTCCTTCTTAAGCATCGCCATTGCTATGTCAAATTTCCCTTGCGACATGTAAATCTCGGTGAGCCCCATCATTCCGCGAAGGTCCGGTGGCTTGGATTGGTAGAGTTCCGAAAACACTTTTTCCGCCTCGGTAAGCTGTTTTTCCTGGAAGTAGTTGAAGGCCAGCTGGTACTTAGCATCGTTCAATTCAGGGTGCTCTTTGACGATGTTTTCCAATATCACGATGGCTGGTCTTACCTGCCCCATAGCCGTCGCAGCAGTGGCGATGATAATTTGCGCGTTAACATCGTTTGGCTGCAGTCCTAGGATGTCGCGTCCAGAGGCGAGCGCGGCGACATTGTCTCCCTGGGTTAGTTGTATTCGCGCAAGCGCCAAACGAGGGGGGACATAGTCCATACGAAGCTTAATGGATTCCTGGAACTGAACTTTCGCCTCGTCAATTCTATTCTTCTTTTGAAGTGCGAGGCCCAGGTTGAAGCGAATCACAAAATTATCGGGCAATTGGGTAGCAGCAGATTTCAGGTCGCCAATCGCTTTGTCAATCAGTTCTGAATTGTCTCCCTGCAAATGGATCGTAGCTCGCATTGCAATTGAATCTGGATCCTTCGGGTTCTCTTTCAGCAAAGTCTCCGTCGATGCCAGAGCTTCGGGAAGTTTGTTCTGCGCTATTTTCAGCTCAATCAAGCGCTTGGTGAAAACGGTTTTCTTGTCTGGGTTTGCGACTTCCCCAGCTGTATAGGTCCTTTCGGCATTGTCAAAATCTTTGATTCGAAAAAGGAAGTCACCAGCCAGTTGAAATGCGTCGGGATATTTTTTTGGATCGGAAACAAGCCGATTCAGCACTGCTTTCATTTCCGTCACTTTTCGCGCCAGGAAATAATGAGTTGCCAAATTTACGAGGAGCGTTCCATCGCTGGGGTTGGCTTCGATTTTCTGGGTGAGCACTCCTTCAGCCTCTTTTGGCTTTGCCGCTTTCGCATAGATGCCGTAAAGAGTGTCATAAGCGGGATAATAAGTTTTGTCTCTGGCGATCAAAGCCTTCAATACAGCTTCCGCTTCATTGGATTTTCCATCCTTGACAAGCGTTTGTGCACGAGTAAGTTCAGCGGCGATTGGAGGTTGACTCAGGGCCAAAGTGGATAACAAGACCAAACTTAGAAAGACTTTTAATATTCCGCAATTCATTACCAATGAATAGCATGTATTGGCGGTTCTTGGGTGCAACGAACAGGCAGGGTTTTACGTCATTCTTTCCATGAAGCATGTTCTTTGCAGTTGCATACTCTTCTGCTCACTCGCTTCCGCTCAAGAACCGCCAATTCTGATTCGAATGATTCGGGAACCATTGCGTGGCCCGGCAGGCGACTTGGCGCGGACCTATGCAAGCGGTAACCTGGGGACGGCGGTCTTTGGCGCATCGACGACAACGGGGATACCGGAAGCGGTGTTTTTTGAAACCCATGATTCGTACGCCAGCATTGAAGCAATCGACCAGTTTGTAAATATCACAGCACTTTCCGATCGGGCGATCTCCACTTTACTTCTGCACATATCGGGGCTTAGTTATCGGCCTGACCTTGCGGCAAAATTGTTGCCGAGGGCACGTTACTTTCAAATTTCCACCTATCGCATCAGGCCGGGAACTGGACCG
>JAYUSZ010000002.1:0-44229 GCA_043755435.1 Bryobacterales bacterium
ATACCGCTATTTTGACATTCTAGTTAATTGTTTTGTGGTTGCGCTGTTGATTTCCAATCTTGTAGCGCCAAAATTGACCAAGATTGGGCCACTTGTGTTCAGTGGCGCTCAGCTTCTTTTTCCTCTTACTTACATTTTTGGAGACATTTTTACGGAAGTCTACGGGTATGCCGGTTCCCGGCGAGCAATCTGGACTGGATTTCTCGCTCAAGGGCTCTTGGTAACCCTGGGCGCGATCATCGTCGCTTTACCACCGGCACCGGGCTGGAATGACCAGGAATGCTTTGCGAAGATCTTCGGGATTCTTGGATTCCTTCCACGATTGGCCGTCGCGAGTCTATTGGCTTACTGGGTGGGCGAATTTGCCAATTCCTACACAATGGCGAAGGTGAAACTGCTTACCAAAGGGAAGCACCTATGGGCTCGGACAATTTCCTCAACCGCGGTTGGCCAGGCGGTGGACACGATTCTTGTGATTACGATTGCTTTTGGTGGATCGGTAGATCTAAAAACCTTGATGAATTTGATGATTGACGGCTACCTCATTAAAGTGGCTTACGAGGCGTTGGCGACGCCACTCACGTATTGGATCGTCAATAGCCTGAAGAAAGCTGAGGGCGTCGATTTGTTCGACACCAATACCAACTTTAACCCTTTCGCGAAGTCCAGTTAATTGCGTTGAGGTGCCGGCGGAATTGGAGTTGTCACTACATGTTTTTCGCTTGCACAGCCAGCGGTCAACAGCAGCAATGCGAAAGAAAGAGCAGTTATCAGATTTCGGGTCATCACTTAATATTGTAGGGTTATAAATCAATGTCGCGCTTGGGTGGGCCCTGATCAGGACTTTCTTTGGCCTGCTTCAGCAGTTCATCGAATTTTCTGTTTAGGACAGTGCTTTGGGATTTGTGAGCATCAAACGATTTTTGGAAGGCATTTTCCAGCCTGGCTCCTTCGCCTTTGATTCTTGCCACTTCGGCCGCTAAGTCCTGCATTGGTAAGGGCTTTTCTGGCATTTTGTGACTGATTACGACACCTAAGACGGTATCGATCTTGAGTTGCGCTTCACAACAAGGGCACTGTATTTCAAGCAGGTCGTTTGGCTTCGCCATATTCAAAAGCTTACCTTAGCTGCAGGTGCAGAGGGAATCCCCTAAAGTAATCCTGAATTGAGCCCGATAAAACTTATGAGAAGTCGTCTATTGCTCGCAGCCCTTTCTAAGGGGATTAGCCTTAGGCGGAAGAACTGAACGAGTAAATGGAACTAGGGAAAGATCCCGATTGTCCATTTCCGTTCATTTGCGGAAGATTAAGAATAGAACCCACTATCAGATTGATGATAATCAGGGTTAATCAAGGAGATCGTGGATGCTCAGAAGCATCATTATCACTCCGGACCAAGAGCAATCCGAGCAGCTTCAGGATTTGCTGGCGGAGATCGGTAACGTAGGGGTTGTCCGAACTTCGGACAAGTACCCAACAGCAATCGACTTGGTGAGAACGTTGCGCGCACACGCTCCCCAAGTGGTTTTCCTTGGTGTTGATAGTGTTGAAAAGGCAATGGAGACGATTGCCGGCATTGAACAGGCTGCGCCTGGAATGCAGGTGGTTGCCATCGCCAGAGTTTGCGAGCCGAAAGCGCTGCTCGAACTTATGCGCATTGGCGTGCGCGAATTCGTCGCCATGCCATTCCGCAGGTCAGATCTGCATGAATGTCTATCCCGAATTACAGAGTCTCTTGAGAAAAAGCCGCTTCCTAGTCTATCCTCGGACTTACTATTTTCCTTCCTTCCTTCTAAGCCAGGGGTGGGCACTTCCACCGTCGCGCTGAACACGACAATGGCTGCGGCCAAAGTCCCTGATAGCAGATCCTTGTTGATTGATTTCGATATGAACAGTGGCATGCTTCGTTTCATGCTGAAGCTTGATAACGAGTATTGCATCACCGATGCGGCTGAAAATTCCTTTAAGATGGATGATAATCTCTGGCCACAACTGGTAACTACCATCGGCCAAATGGATGTTCTTCATTCAGGAAAACTGAATCCACACTACCGCGTGGAAGCTAGCCAGGTTCGCCATTTGCTTGACTTCGCTCGCCGATTATACAAAGTGGTTTGCATTGATCTTTCCGGCAACATGGAAAAGTACTCCATCGAAATCATGCAGGAATCAAAGTACGTCTTTCTGGTATGTACTCCGGAAATCTCATCTCTGCATCTGGCGCGCGAACGTTTCAATTTCCTAAAAAATATTGATCTTGGCGATCGTGTGCGCATCCTGCTGAACCGGGATCAGAAGCGTGCTGTTATTGAGCCTCAACAAATTGAGGAACTGCTTGGGATTCCAGTACTTCTTTCATTGCCCAACGATTATCAGGCTGTCAACCGTGCACTTACGTCGGGCAGAAACGTTGATCCCAACACTGAACTCGGCAAGCAGTTTACCAAGCTGGCCAACATTCTTTTCGAGCGAAAAGTTCCGCAGCAAGCTTTGAAGTCGAGGCGTTTCGTCGAGTATTTCAGTCTGTTGCCAGGAATGTTCCACGATCCTAAAAAGTCTACTGGCGGTTAAGCGCGTAGATAGTTTAAAGCGACCGTCCCCAACAGGTAATGCAGCCACTGATTGCTTTTGCATACCACATTAATAGCCTCTTGATTTGGATCTACGCCTCTGTTTGCTTGGTTTGCTGTTGTTGAGTCGAAATCGTGGAAGCCTGTGGATCTTGTAAAAAGCTTATGCATGCAATGAGCAGGGTGCAAATCGGGATTCTTGGATTCCTGATTTATTGGCCTACCGGAAGATGCCGCCGCCTTCATTTGCCAGCCGCTTATCCACCAATAATAAGGCTGTCACTGTAATTCCGGCCACGACTGCGACCACTATCCACTTGGTCTTATTGCTTTTTCGGACCACTTTGACAGGCTTTTGATTCGCGTCTTTGGCAGGTGCCTGCCTGGTTTCCTGTTGCTGAGACGAAATTGGGGCAGCTTGGGGATCTTGTGCAAAGCTGATGCAAGAAATGAGTAATGCGCAAATGGGGGTTCTTAGCATTCCTGATTTTTCTACACAAGACCCATCTCTGTCAATAATTGATGATTGGATGGCCGAATAGTCATCCAATGTGATAGGATTGGACCAGTTGTGACGCTGCCTTTCCTCAAATCGGACTTCCTCAGCTCCTCCCCAATTCCGGTCTACCGTCAACTGGCAAACCAGATTCGGTCGGCTATTACACTGGGGCAGCTCCAACCAGGAGATAAGCTTCCGCCAACCAGGGATCTTGCTGGACATTTGGGGCTGAATCGGTCAACCATTTCCGCAGCATATTCAGTGCTTGAAGAAGATGGGCTCCTATCGGGCCAAGTCGGCCGAGGGAGCTATGTCTCCAATCAGCCAATTACGATTGTGGTAAGCGAGGGGCCATCCAATTTGGATGATGTGATTAGTTTCTCATCAGCCAGCCCTGGGCAGGATCTCTTTCCGCTAGAAGACTTCCGGGCTTGCTGTCAAACGGTTCTGGCATCGTCGAACATTCATCAGATTTTGCAGCTGGGCTCGCCGTACGGTTACGATCCGTTGCGCAGCTACCTTATCGAGGCAGCCCGCCAACGGGGAATTGCACGCAAAGATGATGAAATTCTGATTACCAATGGATGTCAACAAGCATTGGATCTTTTGGATCGTGCCTTTGCCGAGGGGGTTGCTGCTGTAGAAGATCCCGTCTATCCGGGTGTGAAAAGAGTTTTTGCCCGCCCTGGCAGGAAATGCATCGGCCTTGCAGTAAACCAATCAGGAATCAGCCTCAACCAAACGACAGTAGAAGGGAGGGTTACCCTCGCTGTAGTGACGCCAAACTTCCAGAACCCCACTGGAATCACCATTTCCCTTGATGCGCGCCGTGAACTGTTGGCGGTTACTCGAAGGGTCGGCATTCAACTCGTGGAAAATAACATTTACGAAGAGCTAAGGTACACAGGCGAGGATATTCCTTCCTTGAAAGCCTTGGATGAAACCGGGTCTGTTATTCAACTTGGCAGTTTCTCGAAAATCGCTTTCCCGGGTTTGCGAGTTGGTTGGATTGTGGGTCCAAAGCCGATCATCGACCGTTTAGCAGAGATGAAGCAGGCCTGCGATCTGCACAGCGATCAACTTTCGCAAGCCGTTTTGTTACGCTTCGCCGAAAGTGGTTTGATGCGCGAACATCGCAGCCGCATGCGGACTGCGGGAGCCATTCGTCTGAAGGCAGTCCTTGAAGCATGTGCGAAGTTTCTGCCCGCAGGAAGCATTTTTACCAAGCCTGAAGGTGGAATGAATTTGTGGGTCACACTGCCCAAGGGGTTAGATGCGGTTTCCCTCGGTCGTCATGCTGAACGCGCGGGCGTCACATATTTGGCCGGTCGTGCTTTTGAAGTGGAAGCCGATCATAGCCGGAGCCTGCGATTGAGTTTCGCGGGCTTGGCTCCTGAAAAGATCACCGAAGGTCTCTCCCGATTGGGGAACCTGTTTGCTGGTGCCATAGCCGGGGAGCTTCCCCGGGATCGTGCGCCAATGGCCGTCGTATAAAGCGCAGCCTTGTGTAAGTTTTGTGTCGAAGTAAATTCGTTGTTCATCATTAAGGAGGGTGCACAATCATGTTGCTGAGTGAAGACTTCCGGTTAAAGGTCGGACTGGCCGAAATGCTGAAAGGCGGCGTCATTATGGACGTCACCAACGCCGAACAAGCTCTTATTGCAGAAAAGGCCGGGGCGTGCGCCGTAATGGCTCTGGAGCGTGTGCCCAGTGACATCCGCCGCGATGGTGGAGTTGCTCGAATGGCACCGATATCGAAGATCCGCGAGATCATGGCCACCGTCTCGATTCCCGTCATGGCCAAAGCTCGAATTGGCCATTTCATGGAAGCGCGGATTCTGGAATCGCTATCAGTCGATTACATTGACGAATCTGAAGTGCTTACGCCTGCGGATGAAGAGCACCACATCGCCAAGCGCGACTTTAAAGTCCCATTTGTATGCGGAGCTCGAAACCTGGGTGAAGCACTGCGAAGGATTGCCGAAGGTGCAGCCATGATTCGTACCAAAGGTGAAGCGGGTTCCGGTAACATTGTGGAAGCGGTTAGGCACATTCGCACCATCGTAAAGGAAATGCGGCAGCTTACGGTCCTTGGTCACGAAGAACTGGTGCACGAAGCAAAGAAACTGCAGGCGCCCTTGGAACTGGTCGAGTATTGTGCCAAGCATGGAAAACTTCCCGTTCCCAACTTCAGCGCTGGCGGAATTGCCACTCCGGCTGATGCGGCTTTAGTAATGCAGTTGGGTGCTGAAGCAGTGTTTGTCGGCTCGGGCATTTTTAAATCGGGTGATCCTGAACTGCGCGCTCGGGCGATTGTGAAAGCGGCCACTTATTACAACGATCCAGCAAAGCTTCTGGAAGCAAGTGATGAACTGGGGATCGGTATGCCTGGGTTGGACATTTCCAAAATTGCCGAATCCGAATTAATGCAAACTCGCGGTTGGTAAGCAATGCCAACGGTCGGGATTCTTGCGCTGCAAGGTGACTTCGCCGCGCACGCGGCGGCTGTGGAATCGTCTGGCTTTCCGGCCCGGCAGGTCCGCACCGCCGCGCAATTAGTGGAAGTGGATGCCTTGATCATTCCGGGCGGCGAAAGCACAACCATGCTGAAGTTGATTGAGATTGAAAAGCTCACCGGCCCGATCCAGGATTTCGGTAAAACCAAGCCAATTTTCGGCACTTGTGCCGGTACCATTCTATTGGCGAGGCGTGTTACTAACCCATCGCAATTTTCCTTTAACCTAATTGATATTGAAGTGGAGCGGAACGGGTATGGGCGGCAATTGGATTCCACGATCGCAAAGCTTACCTTGAATGGAGTGGAAACCGAGGCCGTGTTCATTCGGGCACCTATCATTCGCCAAACAGGGCCGCTGGTAAAAGTGTTAGCCTCCTATAAGGGCAATCCGGTGTTAGTGGAACAGGGTCTGCATATGGCGGCGACGTTTCACCCCGAATTAACTACCAGCAATCCAGTACATGAATTATTTCTTGAAAGGCTTCGTTAGTGCGTCAACAATCAGCAGGTTCGCGGAAGTTTAAGGTTTTGTTTGTGTGTATTGGCAACGCTTGCCGCAGTCAAATGGCGGAAGGATTTGCACGCAAATACGGCTCTGACGTGCTGGATGCTTTTAGCGCTGGTCTGATGCCTACTATAAGTATCCCCAGCATGACACGCAAGGTGATGCTGGAAAAGAATACTCCTATTGACCAGCAATTTCCCAAGGGATTGGAATTGTATCAGCGCGCAGTATTCGATGCGGTGATCAATATGAGTGGCCAGCCCATTCCCCGGACTCTTCAGGCAAGTGCGCGGAATTGGGTAGTTTTCGATCCGATGGGGGAAAGCGAAGGCGTTTTCCGTCAAGTGCGCGATCAGTTGGAAAATCAGGTGATGCAATTGATTTTGGAACTGCGTGCTAAGGCCAACAAATCGGAAAAGTAGTTTGGGTTGGCAACCCCAAATTCATGTTGGCACCGTAAAGTGGCTGACTTCGAATATCTGTTTCACTGTTTGCATAATCCTGTAAACGGCAGTTGGCACTTCTGAATTTGGGTCTCGCGAGCCAAACGGGGACATGGTTCCCGTTCAGTCTCACTAGGGAAGCAGCAAAGTAGGGGAAAGCGAAGGCGTTTTCCGTCAAGTACGCGATCAGTTGGAAAATCAGGGTGACGCAATTGATTTTGGAACTGCGTGCTAAGGCCAACAAATCGGAAAATTAGTTTGTGGGTTGGCAACCTCAAATTCATGTTGGCACCGTAAAGTGGCAGACTTCGAATGTCTGTTTCACTGTTTGCATAATCCTGTAAACGGCAGTTGGCACTTCTGAATTTGGGTCTCGCGAGCCAAACGGGGACATGGTTCCCCTTCAGTCTCACCCTATTGGTTGACTCTATTTCACTGTTCTTATGATGACAAGTCCAGGTTTTTCAGCCTTCTCGTTTTACTATTCGCAATTAACTGCCCTCTTTGGGCATTACGAAGTTTGCAGAACAAAGCCGATTTGCCGTTTCTTGCAGCCACGAAAAAAGGCGGTCACCACATCTTGCTCAACTCAATCTGCCCTCTTTTCAAACGCTTGCAAAAAAGCAACAAACTGCGCCTTCAAGACCTGTGAGACTCTTGTTTCAGGAAAACAAATTGCTGGCCAGCAACTCCTCGAAGCGATTAACTCCTCTGGCGTTCTAGAATCAAACCTGATGAGCAACCACAGCTTTGAGCGACCGTGACTGGGAGCTGTAAGCAGCAGGCTGCTAATGGTGAGTGAGGAACGCCAGTTGGATAAAGTTTTCTATTAATTATTTGTGATGCCGTGGTGTGCTTCTTTGTAAGGAGATTTTCATCTTCGGAATTGAGGTTAAAGTTTTAAATCCCCGCGAGGTGTCTTCTGTTTCAACTCCTCGTAAGTATCGCGAACCTGATCGGGCAAAAAGTCACCAACCCAGTTTTTTACTGAAGCCGGAAGCTTCAGCGAAGTTGCCGTTGCCTTCCCGTTTTTCAAGGTGACAATAGTTTCGACATCCTTGCCAGACTTCTGCACAGCTTCCACCGCTTTACGCAGTTCAAGCAGGAACGCCAATTCCCCCGAAAGGATCTCCGCTCCACCCGATGGGCCATGGCCTGGCAAAACCACCAGCGGTTTCAGTTTTTGGGCCGCTTCAATAACTTTTGGCCAGTTACCAACGTTTCCGTCAGCGGTATAGTTGAAAGGCCCGTTCACCACAGCATCACCGGTGCAAAGGATTTTTTCTGCAGGGAGCCAGGCAAAACCATCGCCCTTCGTATGGGCCCAACCCAGGTGATGGAACTCTACTTTCCGTTTGCCGTCAGTAAGCAGGTAAGGTGTTTTGTCGAAAGTAACCTTTGGCGGTTCCGCAGTTTTAAGATTCAACTTGGCAACATCGGGACGGCTCTTGGCAGCCTCCAGCCAGCGTTCCGGTTCGCGCGCCTTCATTTCGTTAACCACGCCGATGTGCCCGATCGTTGTTGCACCAAGCTTTGTCCACAGTGGATTAGCATAGGCATGATCGCCATGATGGTGCGTGTCAAAGACGTATTTTATTGGCTTTTTAGAGATTTTCTTGGCTTCGGCAATTACCAGTTCCGCGCCGTTAGGGAAGTTGGCATCAATCACAATGAGGTATTCCTGCATTTCAATGATGATGTTATTGCAATGGCCTTTTTTCAAATCGCCCTCGCGAAACCAAATCCCTTCGGCTATTTTTTTCATCTCATCGGGAGCCCCGTTGAGAAAATAAGAAGTAGCTAGGAGCCCAAGGAACGGAACAGCGATAATAGTTCTTTTAGCAAGCATGCAAAGTACAATACCAAATTTGGGAGTTCGTGAATGAGCGAAGTAGTAATTGAGACCTGGGATTTAGCAAAAAAATATTCGCGGGATGAATTTGAAGTAATCGCACTAAACCATGTTGACATTCAAATCCACAAAGGCGAATTTGTGGCACTGATGGGTCCGTCTGGAAGTGGGAAATCCACCCTGCTCCATTTGATTGCAGCAATGGATAAAGCGACCGATGGTGAAATTTTAGTACTCGGCCAGAACCTCAGGCAAATGAATGATCGGGCACTGGCCAAGTGGCGGACTGCCCATGTTGGATTTATATTTCAATCGTTCAATTTAATTCCTGTCCTGTCCGCTCTAGAAAATGTTGAGCTGCCCCTGAAGCTCACAAACCTATCCAAGCAGGAGCGTCTGGAACACGCCACCACAGCCCTAAAATTAGTCGGCCTCGGTGATCGTTTGGGTCATTTGCCAAGGCAACTTTCCGGCGGTCAGGAACAGCGTGTAGCCATTGCCAGGGCAATTGTGACAGATCCTGATTTGATCCTTGCCGATGAACCTACTGGAAATCTGGATTCCACTTCTGCTGCCGACGTTTTGAATCTTCTGTCACGCTTGAATAAGGAATTCGGCAAAACCGTTGTGATGGTGACTCACGATCCCCATTCCGCAAAGTGCGCATCAACAATTCGGTATTTGGAAAAAGGGTTGTTACTGCCCCCAGGAAAGGCCCCCGAAGATTGGGCGCTAATGCAGCCAACGCAAACCTAGCGGCCGAAGGCGATCCAGCATCCCAGTGCACCGACAATGGTCATCGAAAATCCCCACGCCATCATTTTGTTAAACAATTCACGGGCATCTTCTTCCGGTGGAATGGCCGCAATGCACAAGGCTCCAATGGTTGATAGCGGCGAAACATCTACCAGATGTCCGCCAATGTTCATTGAGGATGCAATTGCCATCGGGTCCGCCCCAAGCCGCGCTGCTAATCCTGGAACCGTCGGCAAGAATGCTGGAAGCACCACCCCTGATGTGCTGCTGTACACGGAAATTCCCCCGGTGAGAAATGCGATGAATCCGGTGATGGTGTTCTTAGTTGAAAAGCGCGCCAGCAGATCCGTGAATAAAGCCATGCCTTGCGTTTTTTCCAACAAGCCCGTAAGGATGCTGACGCCGCAGACCATCACAATTACAGACCAAGGCATTTTCTTGATGGCATCGCTGGTGTCCCCTGCTTTTGCCAAGGATAGAATCACTGCACCAGCAAAGGCCCCCATCCCAACGTTGACTTTCAGAAAAATAACGGAAAGAACCAGAGCCGCGATGATGGATGCTGTTAAAACGTTTCTCCAATGAAATGCTGTTTGTTCTTCCTCTGATTGAGCGTAAACGCGTCCGAAAAGTTTGTAGCCACCGAATAGAAAATAGCCACCAAAAGCAACCATGGCATGGGCCGCCAAATTGTAGATGTAAGTTTCCCATTCGTGTCCGGGCAATCCATATTTGTTCATCAGGCCACTGACGATAATTCCAGTGGGAGCGAATGGGGAAAGTGAGCCAGCATTAGCTCCGTTGCCAACCATAATGGCCATTAGAAAGGCAGGAATCTTGGCGCGACCAGCAACTGTCATGGCTATCGGAGCTAGCAAAGCGGAAGTAGCAATATTTCCTGGCCCAATCGATGCAAGGGCTGCTGCCACTAGGAAGAACAAAATCGGGATGAGCCCAGTGTTGCCTCTGCAGATTCTGACAGCCGAGTGAGCCACCTTATCAAGCGTATGATTTTGCTGTGCCTGAGTGAATAGCAGGGTCATGCCAACCAGGGTCAGAAACAAGTTAGTAGGAAATCCGGAAAGGATGACATCCAACTTCATCCCACCTAGGTACACACCAACGATCCAAGCCATAACGATGGCCAATACCCCGACGTTCAACTTCGAAGTACAACTAACCACAACCGCAATAACTAATGCCGCAAGTGAGATTGCCGCCAGATTCATTCTGATTCCTTAAGTAACGAATGCAATAGAATTGCTGGATGAACTGCACTTTGACCGCTGAAATCTTTGATTTGATGACGACAGGAAAAACCAGGAGCAACTACCGCTGTGCCTGGTTTGCAGTTGCGAAGTCCTGGAAGCAAACGCTGTTCGGCGATTTGCCGGGACAACTCAAACTTGTCCTCAGCATAGCCGAACGACCCAGCCATGCCGCAACAACCGGCTCCCGAATCGAAGGTCTTCGCGCCAGGAATGTGCCCTAATAGGCCTAAAGTTGCACTACCGAGTGCCATTGATTTTTGATGGCAATGGTTGTGAACGAAAATATCGGTGGGGCCAGATCGAAGATTCAGCTTTGCTCGACCGGCTGATACTTCCTGTAAAAGATAGTCCTCAAACAAGACACAAGCCTCAGCAATGATTTCGGCCTGCCTTTTAGCTTCGCCGCGCAAAAGTCCAGGCACATCTTCTTTCATTGCGGAAAGGCAACTGGGTTCGCAGAATAGAAACTTTTGCCCACGAGATGCGGCTGGAAACAATTCCTTAGTATTTTGTTCCGCCAGGGAACGGGCCTGCCCAAGCAACCCTTGGGAAATCAGCGGGCGTCCGCAGCAGACATTCGGTGCAAGGCCGCAGGACTGTCCAACTGCTGCCATAACCGAAGCAGCGGCGATGCCGGTTTCCGGCTGATAGTAATTGGTGAAGGTGTCTTTGAAAAATAACGGGCCTTTTGTTGCTGCAGTGTCCATGGAGGATTCCCAGGGCTTATTCGCCAACTGCGGTAAGTTGCGGCTGGGATGTACTCCGGCAAAACCTTTCATCCACGGCGTTGTGGCGTTTGCTAACCAAGGAACTTTACTGCCCCAGCGTGCCAATTGATTCACATTGCCCAGAAGCCTGGCGGCGAGCGGGGTTCCGTGTTGATCATAATAGGCCGCAAGAAATTCGCTCTTATATCGGGCCATGTCCACACCCACAGGACATTCCGCTTTGCAGGCGCGGCACTCTAAACAGAGGGCCAGAGTTTCCTTCACTCCCTGCTGCGTCAAGCCGGCTTCCCCCATTTGCCCGGACATTGCTAAGCGAAGAATATTGGCACGGCCGCGCGTGGAATCGGTTTCTTCATGGGTGGCCATGTAGGACGGGCACATGGTTCCATCCAGTTTCTTGCGGCAAGCTCCCAAGCCGCTGCACATATCTACTGCACCGCCGAAACCTCCGTAATCGGAGTAATCGAAATAGGTCTGAGGGTTGGGTGTTTTGTACCCTGCACCGTAGCGCAAGTTATCGGTCAGAGGTGGTGGATCGACAATCTTGCCGGGATTGAGAATCCCTTGCGGATCGAAGGTCCGCTTGATTTCGCGGAAGGCTTCGTACAGTACATCGCCGAACATTTTTCTGAGGAAAGGGCTTCGAACCAGACCATCGCCGTGTTCGCCGGAAAGGGCTCCACCGAATTCAAGAACCAGGTCAGCCACTTCCTTGGCGATGGATTCGAACTTCGAAACGCCATCTGCTGTCTTCAAATTCACCACAGGCCGGACATGAAGGCAACCGACGGAAGCGTGGGCATAAATTCCGGCGGTGGTGCCGTGCCGTTCAATTATGCCTAGAAACTTTTCAATGTAGTCTCGCAGTTTTTCTGGAGCTACTGCGGAATCTTCGACGAAGGAAATGCTTTTGGCTTCCTGCTTCATGGACATGGAAAGTCCCAGTGCGGCTTCTCGCAATCCCCAAATTGCAGCTTGCCCGGCGAGCGTTGTGGCGTGGTGAAAATGGTAGCCAAAGCCCCGAGCTCGCAAGTCCGCTTCGAGAGCCTGCATGCGCGGGGGCAACTGGTCATCCTGATCGGCGTAGAATTCTACGCACAGAAGCGATGCCGGATCGCCCTTGATGAAAGTGTTTCGCTTGGCCTGCAGGGCTGGTGAATTCTTGGTGTTTTCCAGAATTGCGCTGTCCATCACTTCAACCGCTGAAGGGCCGTGTTT
The DNA here is from genome assembly GCA_043755435.1 of Bryobacterales bacterium. Classification (GTDB taxonomy): domain Bacteria; phylum Acidobacteriota; class Terriglobia; order Bryobacterales; family Bryobacteraceae; genus JANXSF01. The sequence continues at coordinate 12,361 of JAYUSZ010000002.1, forward strand.
CAGAATGATGGGCGTGGCTTCGAGGGATTCGAGCAACGAATTGAAATGGATCGCAACTACGGATTTCGCTTTCGGCAAGGGAACCAGGTTCAGTTTGGCCTCCAGCACCACTGCTAGAGTTCCTTCGGATCCAACGATCATTTTCGTCAGATTGAAGGGTTTAGGATTCACGAATTCATCCAGATTGTAGCCGCCTACGCGGCGCAGCACTTTTGGGAAACGAGCATCGATTTCGGCAGCGTGTTTAACTGCAAGGTCTCGAACAACTTTGTAGGCTCGGGCTTCTAGCGTGTTTCCTATAGGGAGAGAAGTTGTTGGTCCAAGTTGTGCGACAGTCCCATCGGCGAAGGCGACTTCCAATTCCAGGACGTGATCAATGGTTTTGCCGTATAGAACTGATCGGGCACCGCTGGAATTGTTGGCGATCATGCCGCCGATGCAGGCTCGGCTGGCGGTGGAAATATCGGGGGCAAAGCGGAGATTGTATTGCTTCAGTTGGGCATTCAATTCATCCAAAACTATTCCCGGTTCAACGCGAGCCCAACGTTCTTCCGGATTGACTTCAAGCACTTTGTTGAAGTACTTGGAGGTATCCAATTGTAGGCCTTCGCCAATGGCTTGGCCTGCTTGCGAAGTGCCACCGGCGCGCATCGTCAGTGGGCAATTGAGAAGGCTGCAAACTTTCACTGCGGCAATTACATCGGCTCGCGACTTAGCGACCAAAACACCAAGGGGCTTGATTTGATAGACGCTGGCATCAGTGGAATAAAGGGCGCGAGAAACTTCGTCGAAACGTATTTCTCCTTGGAAGCTCTTTCCGAGTTCTGATTTCAGCGATGCCAAATTCACCATTGCTGATTTTGCCTGGTTTACTTTTGGTCCGCTTTCGATTTTGACAAGACTCATTAACGAGGCTCCAATAAGCCGGTTCGGAGCCTTTCGAGTCCTGCGGACAAGACGGCTCCGCTGGAAAAAGAAACGCGCAGAGTTCCTTCGCCCTGGCTTCCGTAAGCTGCCCCGTGAATCACTACTACTCCGTGATCTTCCAGGAGCCGCCGGCGAGTGGTGTCGGAGGGTTCATTCAAGCCTCGCGTGTCTGCCATGACAAAAAAGCCACCTTCTGGCGCAAGGGGAACAACGCCGGGAATTCCGGAAAGCTGTTCCAATACGATAGCTCGCCGTTTTGCGTATGTAGATTGCATTTGAGCAACGCAATCCTGCGGGCCGCTGAGGGCTGCGGCCGATGCGTCTTGCACGAACATGGCAGGTCCACGGCTGGATTGTTGCAGCACTAAAAACATAGCGTCGATGATGGGCTTAGGGGCCGCACAATAGCCGGAGCGCCATCCGGTCATGGCGTAGGTTTTTGAGAGGCTATTGACGATGACTGTTTTGGCTCGAAGTTCAGGGGATAGTGAAGCTGGTGAAATGTGGTGGCAACCATCGTAGGTGATGGCTTCGTAAATCTCGTCACTAATCAGCGTTAGGTTGTGCCGGAGCACAAAGTCACCGATGGCGGAAAGTTCGGCGGTTGTGAAAACGGTTCCTACTGGATTCCAAGGCGAATTCACCAGCAGAACTTTTGAGGCTGGAGTGCTTGCGGCTTCTAGCGATTCTATGGGCAGAGTAAAACGCCCTGCCTTAACTATGGAATCCACCGGTTTAGGAATGGAGCCGGTGAGGCGGATGGGTGATTGATAAGCATCGTAAACAGGGTTGGGCAACAAAACTTCGTCGCCGGAATTTAGCAAAGCTGTGAGCGCACAATAGAGTCCTTGTGTAGCGCCGGTGGTGACAAGGATTTCTGTTGCAGGGTCGTAAGAAAGTTTATTGTCGCGGTGCAACTTCGTTGCTACAGCTTCCCGGAATTTGAGTTCACCCCGATTGTCAGGGTACGTTGTTCTGCCTTTGGCGAGGGCTTCGGTAGCCGCGTTGACAATATGACTTGGGGTAGGGAAGTCGGGTTCCCCGCGCATTAGGGAAACTATGTTCTTTCCCTGAGCTTGCAAGGCCTTCACTTGGGCAAGAACGGAATTGACGGCAGTTGGGCGGAGGGCGGAAACAACATTGCTGAGCATGGACATTCTATTACATCAAACGGAACCGCTGGTCCGCTGCCAATAGAAGTAGAAAGGAAGGCCAAGCAACATGACCGCGATTCCGGCGAGGGTGGGAATTGGAGCGGTGTAGATGGTGTTGAGGACGATGAGAGCTGTTACGAGGATGAACAAAACTGGTGTAACTGGATAGCCTGGGACAAGGAAGCCTGGAGGGTTCAAGGGTTGCCGTTGCCGCAAAACAATGAGCGCGCCGGCCGATAAGCCGTAGAACAACCAGAGCGAGAAAATGGCCCAATCGGTGAGCTTATCGTAGGAGCCAGAGAGAGCCAACACTGCTGACCAAACGGCAATAAGCAGGACACTTCGAACGGGTACCTGGGCGGTTGAGAGATGTCCGAACCAACGGAAGAAAACTCCATCACTAGCCATGGCGTAGGGAACGCGAGCGGTTGCGGCGATGCCGGCGTGTAACGCTCCAAGCGATGAAATCATCATTACGACGGCCATCCAACGAACGGTGATTGGTCCAAGAATACGGCCAAGAACGATGGTTGCTACTGAGCCACTGAGTGGAACGGAAGCGATTTCCGTTGGGGTGATGGCATAGAAGTAACTGGCGTTGGCCATTAAATAAACGGTGGCGACTATAAGGAGAGCTCCGGCAAAGGCCCTTGGGATGTTGCGATTTGGGTCGCGGATTTCGCCGGCCATAGTGGTGACGTTGGCCCAGCCTTGAAATCCCCACAACGCCCCCAACATGGCAGCGCCAATACCGGCCAAACCTCCGCGGGCATTGGCTGCAACACCTTCGCACGTGCCACCGTTGTTGGTTAGTAAGTAGTTGGTCCAATCGCCTTTGGTGAAAAAGAAAATGGTGAGGGCGAGGCCGCCAACTGCCACTACTTTGAAAATGGCCATGGCTGTGGCGGAGCGGCCGGTTGATTCAACGGCGGTGCAATTCCATAAAGCTGTTATGGCGATGGCGACAATAGCTGTGGTTGAAAGTTGCCAACGCGAGAGATCGGCTCCAGTGGCGATGTTGAAAAAAATCGCGGTGGAGACGGCTTGTGCGGATAGAGAACCTCCGCGGGAAACCCAGAGGTACGACCAGCCATAAAGGAAACCCCAGCGGCGACCGTAGGCTTCGCGGAGAAAGACATATTCTCCGCCGGCTTTAGGCATGGAGGCTGCAAGTTCGGCATAGCTGAGGGCTCCGGCCATAACCAAGACTGCGGCGGCGCACCAGACGGCGAGCACGATGAGTGGGGAGCCGGCGTTGCAGGTCATCACGCGCGCTTTGAGAAAGACAGCGGTGCCGATCATGTTCGCGATGTTCATGGACATGGCGGCGGTGAGGCCGAGACCGCGGATCAGGCGCGCTTCTTGCATCTTGCTACTGTAGCTGATTGGCTGGGTGAGCCAAGAATGGCAGGCTTTATCGGTCCTGGTTTTATTCAGGTACGGCCGGACACGTAGGTAACCGAAAGACCGCTCCCTGGCGGTCACGGCTCGGTAACGGATACGGTCACGGTTCGGTAACAGTGATACGGTCATGGTTCGGTAACAGTGATACGGTCACGGTTCGGTTAGCGCGGGCGTAAAGCAAGCGCATGGATTTCGGAATACATTTTCGATTGTCAAAGACCTACGAGGCAAGCGCTTGTTCAGTTTGACGCCGGTCGTATCGTCATTGCGGGTTGCCCTCGCGACCGGGAGGACTTTATGGGATTGGGGCGTCGGCGTAGGCTGCGGCCATGAATGTATTGAGTGTGATGGTGCTGCTGGGTGAAAGTTCCAGATGCACATTACTTTCGCGGCGGAGAGTAAGGACCAATTCGTCGAGAAGTGCCGCCAATACTTCGGACGCGGTGAATTCATTCGTCTGGTTGATTTCGATGTTGATCTGATTGCGGCACAGCGCAGGAGCAACCTCAGCGGAAAGGATTACCGGACGGCGGAGTGTTTCGGAAATGCGCGGACGATGCGGGTTGGCTTGCCGCAAGCGGACACCGGTACCCTGTGAAATGGAACGAACTGCAGAGCGTTTGGTTGGCGACAGATGCTTATCCATAGAAAACGCCAGCACGCGGTTGAAAAGAGCCATTTCGCCCATTTGATTTTGCGTCACCGGGAGGGGAAGAATGGCGCACGTTCCGGGGTCGATTAATTCGCGAATGGCGCGAGTTGCTTCGTCACGGGAAGCACCGGTGATGACCAAAAGCGGACAGGGTTGATCGGGCCGCATGGCGAGTTGGAGCCATTGGGCCAACTGAGTGGCATTCTCTTCACTGATGTCGAATGCCTGGATGAGACGGGTGTTCAGTGGTCTGTTGGAATGCGTTGGCGTGGTTAGAGTGTGGTTTGTTTCGGGGCGGAAAAAGGCAGGACTTGGATTTGGTTCTTGCTGCCAATTCTTGCCGGTTAGGTGGATGGGGTCGGCTCCTTTTCTTAGGTCGATGAAGTAGCCGCGTGGAGTGGTTTCAATTCGGAGGTGCGCTGGATGGACTTCGCAGTGGGGAAGATTATGGGCATCCTCATCGAGTTGGCGGAGGATGCGGCAACTGGTTACGGGGCTGGGGAAGGGCAAGTTTTCAACGATTAATTGGTGACTTAGCCAGCCGCGGAAATCTTCACTGTAGAGTGGGATTGCGCCTGAAGAGAAGTTGACGAAGGGCTGGCGTGCCGGTGTGAGGAAGAGTGGCGCACGGCGGGCGACTTCGAGAATTAGATCGTAAAGTTTAGGTTTCAGGGATTGCTCTCTGAATACAGCGTAACGGGTGGGTGCAAGAGTTTTTGGGATTGGAGGTGGGGTGGGGGTGACGTGGATGTTTGGATTGAGCGTGTTAGTGAGTGAAAAAATAATTCAATTGGTGGTGACCTGCGTGAAGGGTTTGATTCCTTCATGGAACTGTTTTAGAACGAGGAAAAGGATTGGCCGCGGATCAACGCGAATGAACGCGGATAAGAAAAAACGCCTTATTAGTTATGGAGCGAACCGCCGGCTGGGTTGTAGGAAGAGTGGTCAAAGGGGAGTTAAGGAATGAAGAAGCAGATGTTTGAAAAACTGATCGGCAGCGTTCCCGAAGGCGGAGCCATTCTTCGCGGCCAGCAAGAACCATCGCGCAGGATTTCAATTTGTGCTTCTGGGGTGCGTGAAATTCGAGAAAGGAACCGCCTTTCCCAATCGGAGTTTGCGCATTTGATAGGCGTCAGTATCAAGACATTGCGGAACTGGGAACAAGACAGGCGACGACCCACTGGACCAGCAGCCGCACTCTTGAACATCATTGCGTATGAACCACAGTTAGCAGTTAGGGCCATTCATCGGGTCTGATTTACCGACGGTTAGGAAAATCGAAATCCAGAACTTTGCGCCTATTGCGCGTGATCATCATAATTTTGCATTTTAGATTCGTTCAAATCACTACAGTTTGTGGTTGACATATATCCGTAGCGGATATAGTATTGGAGCATGGCGAAGACGAACACGCCGCAAGCTCCACTGACTCCCGCAGTGCTGCACATCCTGCTGGCGCTTTCGACTGGGGAGCGGCACGGGTACGGGATCATGAAACAGGTGCAGGCGGATTCGCAAGGCAAGACGAAGATGGGCCCGGGGACGCTGTATGGCTCGATGGGGCGGATGATGGAGGCCGGGCTGATCCGAGAAAGCGATAAGCGGGTGGATCCGGAGATGGATGACGAGCGGCGGATTTATTACGAGCTGACAGGCGCGGGGCGGGCGGCGTTGGAGGCGGAGCTGACGCGGTATCGCGGTGTGTTGGCAGTGGCGGCAGGACGTTTGGCGCATGGGCACTAACGGCATTGAGAATAAAGCGATGGTTCGGCGCTACCGGGCGTGGTATGCGATGCTGCTGCGGCTGTATCCGGGACCATTCCGTGAGCGGTTCGGCGAGGGGATGGCGCAGACATTTCACGACTTGTGCCGGGAGCACAGAGACGATGGGTGGGGACTGTTCGGGCTGGCGGTGCGGACCTTTTACGAGACGTCGGTGGGAATCGTTAAGGAGAACATAACTCATATGAACCAAATGGGAAAGACAATGCTGCGTGTGGGGCTTGTGGCGCTGGCTGTGTGGATGGTGCCGCTGGTGGCATCGCAATTTGTGGAGGGCTGGCATTGGGACGTGGGAATGTTCGTGCGGGTGTATGTCTTGTTCTTCCTGACGGGCATGGTGATTACTCTGGTCGCAAGGAGGATGGGCGTGTGGTCGTACAAGGCGGGCGTTGGCGTGGCGCTGGTGGCCGCGTTTGCCTTGGGGTGGTCGACCATGGTCCAGGTCGCTGACTCAGGACATCCGGAGCGCCTTTGGTATCACAGTGTGCTGGTGGTGGGAGTCATTGGGGCGTGCCTGGCGCGGCTGAAGCCACCAGGATTGGCTCGCACGTTGTTTGCGATGGCGGCGATACTTGCGCTGATTAGCGTGATACTTCCTTCTGGCGCGCCGCCCGACATGGCCCGGAGAATGGCCATCGGGCATGGTGTCTACGTGACGTTGTTCACCGTGTCAGGTCTGATGTTCCGGCACGCGAGTTTGTCGGGATTGAAGTAAGACTGAGGGCGATTACAAATGGGCCACTTTGTGTTTCAGCGCTTGATCCGACGCAACTACCGGTGACGGGACTGCAATTCCAGTGAAGATGTTCCACTGACGGAAGATGTGCGACGGAATTGTACCACCGTCCCGGAATTCCACCGCCGGATTTCCACCGACCGGATTTCCCCACCGGAAGATGTGCAACGGGATTGTACCACCGTCCCGGATTTCCCCCCGGATTTCCGTCCGGATTTCCGTCCGTCCCGGATTTCCCCCCGTCCCGGATTTCGCGAACTGGACATTTGGGGTGCCCAGGTAGGGCTTGCAACTACAGTTTTCAGGTTGAGCAGGGCTTGGACTTAGAACCAGAATTTGCCGCCCACCTGAATGGTGCGGGGCAGGCGTGCGCTGGTGACGCGGCCAAACTGTGGTGTTCCTAACGTGCCGCCAGGAGAGCCGAAGTTGGTGTGGTTCAGTACATTGAAGAAGTCGCCGCGAAGTTCGATTTTCATGTTCTCGCGGAACGGTAGTGGCACAAAGCGGATCAACGAAACGTCAACGTTTGCAAGGCCCGGTCCTTCGATGCCGGGAAACTTGTTGCTGTTGCCCAGGGTGCGAGCGGGCGGCGCTTGGAAGGAAGCGGTATTGAACCAGCGATCCAGCGTGCGCTCGCCCGGGGCGAGCTTGGGATTCGCCACCAGATTCGGACGGAACTGGCGGCTGAACATCTCCGAAGTGTTGGCTGCCTGGGTGATCCAGACTTGGTCCCCACTCTGGAGAGAGACGATATTGGAGATCTGCCAACCGCCCGCCAGCCAAGCCATTACGCCATTCTGCTGCCACCTGCGGCCTTTGCCGAAGGGCAGATCATAAACCATTGCCGTTACCACGCGGTGCGGATAGTGTGACTGGCTGAGGCCCCGTTCCAGCCGCAGATTGTAGGGGTCCATCGCGAATTGCGAAGAGAAATTATCTTCGTTGTAATCAAGAAATTTCGAGAAGGTATAAGAAACCGACGCGAAGAGTCCGTTCGAAAAGCGGCGCTCCAGGCCCAGTTGCAAGGCGTTGTAACTGGAGTTCTGATTCTCGCAATGGCAGTTGATGATGCCGTAATCGGGATAGGGCCGCATGGCTTGGGTACCGCGGCCGGCGCGTTGCACATCCTCAATGCGAATGACGTTCTTGTCGATGTTCTGTAATAAATGGCGGCCCACGCTGCCTACGTAGCTTGCCTCCAGCAACAGCCCGCGCCACTCGTGCTGGATGTCGAAGTTCCACTGCTGGAAGGAGCCGAGTTTGGCGTCTTCAATTTTATAGTCGATCGCAAAACCCTTGCCGTCTTTGCTGGGCACGATGGGCGGCGTGCGGGAGAGGACCACGGCGGCATTCAGCCCGTCGCTTTGCAAGCCCAGACGCTGGTCGACAGGGAAGCGGGCAAAGGCTGAAGTGGCGCGTCCGGTAAGCGGGATGTAGAAGATGCCGTAGTGTGAGCGCACAACGGTTTTGGCGAGACCAAAAGGCCGCCAGGCAAAGCCAAAGCGAGGCGCGAAGTTCAATTTGTCGGTGAACTGAATGAAGTCGCGGCCCAATTCGGTCATGGTTACGGGCCGGCCTTGCCGCAGATCGAAATTCGATCCCTGCTTGCGGATTTCGCGCGGCTGCTGCTCCACGTCATAACGCAGTCCGAAGTTCAGCGTAAGGGTTGATGAGACTTTGAAGTCGTCCTGAAAAAAAGCCCCGAAGTATTTCGACCGGTAGTAAAAGCGGCCACGCAGCGTGGAGTTATTGAACGTATCTGCCTGGCCAAGCAGAAGGCTGGCCAGCGGGTTGCCGGTGGTGCCTGGCGAACGGGGGTCGGCAGTCTGGTTGGGAGCGAAAGTATATTCGCCCGTGAACTGCAGTTGCAGATCGTTGATGGGGAACGAACGATAATCCGCACCGGCCTTCATCACATGACGTCCACGCACCACCGTAGTGATGTTCTGCAATTGATACTGATTCTCAACCGGCATAAAGGCCTGGGCGTCACCAAGGCCGGTAAAGCCAGGCATTGAAAAACTGGGCAAGCCCACGAGGTTCAGATTGGGGATTCCCAACGCGTCACCGGCGCCAAGACTGAGCAGCCGCTCTTGAATCCCCCGGAACCCGCTGAGCCGTGAATCGTTGATGACGGATGGAGTGACCGTGCGAGTCCAACCCAATGCAGTGGTTAGGTAGCGGTTGAAGTTGCCGTTGTTACCACCGCCAGCAGCGGGGAAAGCGCGGGCATTCCCGGCGAATTGATGATCCCAGGAGTAGCGGCCGAAGACCATGTCCCGTTCCGAGGCGCGCCAATCCAGACGCACGTCGAACTTGTTATTGTCAGTGCCCTGCGGAAGCAATTGTTGAAAGTTTTGGACGAAGCCAGGGCGGTTAGGATTGGGATATAGAGCGGCGACCTTTGGACCGGGGGCGTCAAAGCGGGAGGGCGGCACCACGAACCCAGGAAAGGCATCGCGTATACTGCCTGCTCCGGCTGGATTCGGCCGCGTGGTGGCAGGGTCGAAGATGGCTACCGTCCGCTCTGAGAAGTTGCCGGCTTTCTGGGCAACTGTGGGTACGTTCAGATTGAAGAGCCGCTCTTCGGCTTGGCGGAAACTTTCAAAGTCGCCGAACGCGAAGAGGCGATTGCGAATGATGGGTCCTCCGACCATGCCGCCGAACTGATTCTGAATCAGCTTTGCATTGCGCGGCGAGAAGAAGTTGCGGGCGTTGATGGAATTGTTGCGATGGAACTCGAAGAGATTGCCGGAGATTTTGTTGGTGCCCGATTTCAGCGTAGCGTTCACCACACCGCCCACTGTGCGGCCGAACTCGGCGGATAGGCCGTTGGTTTGAACTTTGAACTCTTGAATCGCATCGAGGTTCGGTTGGGTGAATAGCTGGCCGCGACGCGGCGTAGTAATTGATCCGCCATCGAGTACGAACTCGCCTGTGCGAGCCCGGCCGCCACTAAGGCGTGGCAGTTCGTCATCGCTGCGCTGTTGTGCGCCCGGCGTCAGCAGCACCAATTCAAAGGCGTTGCGGCCACGCAAGGGAAGTTGCTTGATGGTGTTCTCGTCCATCACGCGACCGATCGTATTGCTCTCTGTCTGGATGAGTTGCGCTTCCGCGCGCACCTCCACGCTTTCCGACAACTGGCCCAACTTCATCGCCACATCCACGCGCAGGCGATCTTCCACGCGCAGAGTGATTCCGCGTTGCGCGTACCGTTGGAAGCCGGCTGCCTCAACCTCCAAGTCATATGTGCCGGGCCGGAGCTCGCCAAGAAAGTAGAGTCCGGAGTCATTTGCATCTACTGCGGATCGGATACCGGTATTGACGTTTGTGGCCGTTACTCGAGATTTGGCCAGGACACCACCTGATGCGTCCGTGACGGTGCCTTGCAGTGAGCCGAAAATCGACTGGGCGAATGTGGGAATCGCAGCCAATACATACAAACAGAGCAAGCAGGTAGAAGTTCGTTTCATGATCATCCTAAGCCCTTGACAATATATTGCGCCCAGACTGAAGTCAATCCCAGAAAACTGTTACTGTTATTGTGTCAAATAGCATGATAAAGCCTTTTCTACTTCTGGCTGCTGCCGTCCTGATAGCCTGCCCTGGCATGGCCGCAGCTAATATTGAGCAGCGGGGATCGGCCGTTTGGCCCAACGCAAATCACTTTCGCTTTGCTCATCCAGGAGGTGTTTCCGCAGGCCAGCCCGCGTGGGCTGATGTTGAGCTTCCTGCGGGACTGTTCCCCGATTCCGTGCGTGTGCTTGGTCTTGGTAGCAAACCGTTGCCGGCCAAGACGGAATGGCGCACCCCGCATGCCCGCATCAGTTGGATTTCCGACAACTCGCCCAGGTACTTCGTTTATTTCGACATCGGAAAAGCCGGTGAGACGGAGAGGCTGGCCGAGCCATCGATGATCGGCGCGGGCGACCGCATCACGTATGGGCGCCCCGGTGTTCGCGGCAAATTGGCAGTTGGGTTGTGGGCCCATCCGGCACCAATCGACATGGACAAAGACGGCAACATCGATATGGTTGTTGGCTGCCCCGACCGCCCCTCCAACGGCATCTGGTACTTCAGAAATCTGGGCACCAACGCGCAACCGCTATTTGATCGCGCCGAGTGGTTGGGGCCTGGTAAGAAGGATCTGGTGGCGGCCGACTTCAATGGCGACGGTGCGATGGACCTTGTTTATAGCGGGGGCTATTACAGCGATGTTGCTTCCAACCGGCTCTCAAAGCCTGTCCAAGTGGCCCTGCCACGCAGCTACCACATCGGGCGCGACGACCTTTGGCATCCTATTGACTGGGATCAAGACGGCAAGATAGACATTCTCGCTGGCGTCAGCGACTGGACCGAATATGGCTGGGATGATGCCTACGACGAAACGGGAAAGTGGATGCGCGGTCCGTTGCACGGATACGTCTATTTCCACCGCAACATAGGCACCAATGCCGAGCCCGTTTATGCGCCTCCAGTGAAGGTGCTGGCGGGAGGCAAACCGATTGACCAGTATGGCAGCCCGATCCCGAATCCCGTCGACTGGTTCGGGCTGGGAAAGTTGGATCTGATCGCTTCCAACTTTATTGACACGGTGACGCTGTTCCGGCGCGGCAAGGGTGAACTTAATGCGGGCGAGTTACTCAAAGTGAATGGCCAGCCGCTACACATGGACCTCTGCATGATCCAGCCGCGCGTGGTGAAGTGGCATGCCGACGGTCGTCCGTCGCTGGTGATCGGCGAAGAGGATGGCACTATTGCGTTGCTGGAGAATCTGTCACCGAAAGGGCAGGAGCCCAAGTTCGCCACGCCTCGCCACTTTGAGCAGATGGATCCGTTTTTAAAGAGCGGTGCTCTTTCACGTCCAGTTGCGTTCGATTGGAACGGCGATGGCAAGCTGGATCTGATTGTGGGTAATTCTGCGGGCTATATTCAGTATTTCGAGAACATCGGCACGGTTACGCAGCCGTCCTTTGTTGATCGCGGCCATCTGAAAGCGGATGGCAAAGTGATCCGCCGAATTGCTGGTCCCAATGGTTCCGTGCAAGGGCCCGCGGAAGAGAAGTGGGGTTACTCGAACCCGTCTGTCGCGGATTGGGATCTGGACGGCAAACCGGACATTCTGGTGAATGACATTTGGGGTGACGTGGTTTGGTATCGCAATATAGGCACGCGTCAGCAACCACAACTGGCCGCAGCGCAACCGATCGAAGTGGAATGGACTGGTCGCGTACCCAAACCCGATTGGGTCTGGTGGGAACCCAAAGGCAAGCAACTGCTGACGCAATGGCGCACGACGCCGAAGGTTGTTGATTGGGATCGTGACGGCCTGCCCGACTTGGTGATGCTGAACCACCAGGGCTACCTTTCTCTGTTCCGTCGCGCCCGGAGGAATGGTGTGTTGGTGCTGAATCCGCCCGAGCGCATTTTCACCACTGAAGCCGGCCGCTTTCTGCAACTAGCCAACGGCCGAGCGGGCGCGAGTGGACGCCGAAAGGTGGAACTCGCCGATTGGGACGGCGACGGCGACCTGGATTTGATAACTGACTCCGACGGTGGCCCCATCTGGTATGAGAACACTGGGTCGCAGCAGCGACCGACGATGAAACTTCGTGGACCCGTCATCCGCAACTCTCGTTTGGCCGGTCATAGCCCGACGCCAAACGTTGCTGACTGGAATGGCGATGGCCGCCTGGACCTAATCATCGGTGCCGAGGACGGCTTCTTCTACTACTTCGACCGGACGTACATCGACCGCAACTGAGTGGTGGGACGCGTAAATCGCAGACGAAAATGATTTCAATTAGTGGTGAACCCTGTGAGCAGGGCTTGGGCGTGCGCTTTGACGGCATGAACTAGTGCGGCAGGCCGTCGAATTTGAAATGGCCATGGCAGGCGCGCCAGCTCGCGGGCGAACCAATCGAGGTCGTCGGCTTGACTGCGCAAAAGAACAGCATCGCCTAGGGGTTCCAAAATACCGATGGATTGAAAGAGTTCGCGCCTTGCCGATTCCAGATTTGTTTGGAGTAGAACTTCGATGGTGAATTTCCTGGGGAGTGTGGCAATGGAATTCGTGAGGTAGCCGATGATGTCGAACTTGGCCGGTTTCTTAAACTGGCGGGGCTGAGGCTGGAGGCTCTCGACGCGATCCAAACGAAAGCTTCGAATGGCCTTGCGCAAGTGGCAAAATCCAACGGTATACCATTGCTTTCCGTAGAAGGCGAGACCGTATGGATCGAAGTCGCGCTGACTTTCCTCACCAGAAGGGGTGCGATAGTGCATGTGTACTCCTTGCCGGCTGTGGGCGGAAGAACTGAGGGTTGAAAGAGAGGCGTTGTTTCTTTGTTTTGGATTTAAAATTGAGCGAAAGTTACCGACTCCCCAATGGAGCGCGAGCGTGCTTTCATTGCATGGGGCATGACTCTTTCGAGCTTTGCTTGCGCGCCGGCGATGGCATGGGCAGTGCTGGTAATTCCGAATCCATGAACAGCGGACAGTCCTAAGGAGAGGGCGAGCGCTTCATCATTTGTGAACATCATGGGCGGAAATGTAAAGCCTGCGACAAGTCGATAACCCCCGTGCGGACCCCTTTCGGTGGTGATGGGGATGTCGACTTCTTCCAGCAAGGCGATGTAGCGGCGAATGGTTCGGCGATCGACGGAGATTCGCCTGGCCAGTTCGGATCCACTCAGCCTACCGTGCGTTTGTAACAACTCCAAAATTGCCAGTACGCGCGTGGTGGGGTAATTTGTCATGAGTTTTCAATTAGGACACAAAATGACCTAATTCGACTTTATCATGAGCGAGGAGACTCTACTAAATGAACTATCAATCGACTTTATTGCGTGCCGCCAGACTGCTTTATGGGTGCTTGCTATTGCCGGTGCTGGTGCTTGGATGGGATCGCACGAAGGCTCTGCAGTTTCTGGAAGCAAGGCAGCAGAAATGGGCAGATTGGAAGCCGGCCCAGAAGCACGGTGGGGCGTGCATTTCCTGTCATACGGGATTGCCGTATTTAGCGGCGCGTCGTGCTTTGGGGGAAAAGCAGGCTAGTGCTGTGGAGCGTGACTTAGTGCAAGGGGTGAAAGCAAGAGTGCTTGCAAATCCGCCAATAGCTACGTTGCAAGAGGTAGGTGCTGAAGCTGTGCTGAACTTGTTAACGCTTTCGACGCGACGGAAGAGTGAAAAGGAACCTTTAGAGGAAGTGGACCAATTAGCGTTGAAGAGACTTTGGGAGAGCCAGCTTAAAGAAGGTGAGACGAAAGGATACTGGACATGGATCAATGCTGAACTACATCCGGCGGATTCGGAACACTCGAACTACTATGGGGCTGCACTCTCGCAGTTGGCTTTGTCGGCATATCCTGTTGGGGCGGACAGCGGAGTTGTACAGCACCAAAACTATATGAAGAGGGAGATGGAAAAGCAGCCACTGCATCATCGTTTGGCGCGGATTGCGTTTGCCTCAAAAAAGGACAAAGACGTACGGGCGGTTGTGCTGCGGGATCTGTGGGTGGCCCAATCGAGTGATGGTGGGTGGAGTACGGCGGCGCTTGGTCCATGGTCGAAGCAGGAGATGGCACCGCCGGATTCAGGATCGAACGCGTACGCTACTGCCTGGGCTGCCCATACAGCGAGGGAGTCTGGTGTGAGTTGCTCGGACAAGCGGATGAAGAGGGCTTTGGATTGGTTGGAGAAGAATCAGGATGTGGAGACGGGTGCGTGGAATTCGGTGTCGATGAACAAGGTTTATCCGGAGGGATCGATTCAATCGAAGTTCATGACCGATGCTGCGACGGGGTATGCGGTGGCTGCTTTGGTGGGGTGCAAGCGGTAGTTGCTTCACAAAAGTTTTGACACTTACATCAACGCACGATAATATTACCGTATGGTTATGCAACGGCTTGACCTTACCTTTGCCGCGCTTGCGGATTCTACGAGGCGCGCCATTCTTGCGCGGCTCGCGTTAGGTGAGGCGACGGTGATGGAATTGGCGGAACCATTTGCGATGACGCAGCCGGCCATTTCAAAACATCTTAAAGTGCTGGAGCGCGCCGGCTTGATTTCGCGTGATCGCGATGCGCAGCGACGACCGAGCCGGCTTGTGGCCAAACCACTGGCGGAAGCTAACGAATGGTTGGAGCAGTATCGCGAATTTTGGCAAACTTCGTTCGTACGTCTGGATGGATTGCTGGAAGATTTGAAATCGGTAAACAAGAAGGCCAGGAAGTCCGGCCGGAAATAAAAGGAACGATGCATTTCCCTGATGGTTTCAAAATGTCCATGCCAACAGAGCGTGAGATTCTGATTCAACGTGATTTTCATGCCCCTCGCCAGTTGGTGTTTGATGCCTTCACGAAGCCGGAATTGGTCCGGCAATGGTTGCTTGGACCTTCTGGGTGGACGATGCCTGTTTGTGAAATTGATTTACGAGTTGGCGGAAGGTACCGTTATGTTTGGCGTAAGGATGGCGTGAAAGATATGGGCATGGGTGGCGTTTTCCGTGAAGTTGTGGTGCCAGCGCGGCTTGTGGCAACGGAGAAATTTGAAGATTCCTGGTACGCTGGCGAGGCTTTGGACACGACGGTTTTTGCAGAAGTTGGGGACGTCACTCAAGTGGAACTGAGGGTGTTGTACGAATCGAAGGAAGCACGGGATACTGCCAGCAGGTCTGGAATGGAGAGGGGAATGATTGAGGGCTACAATCGGCTTGAAGAAATGTTGACCTGCTTGGGAGAAGGGCATGATAGCTACACCACACATCACCGAAACTAAAGCGGTGTTAACGGCCATGATTCATTTGCAGATTCCACGGAACGAGATTCAGCATGTGATGGGACCTGGCATCAGTGAAGTTATGGCGGCGGTAAAGGAGCAGGGGCTGAGCCCTATTGGACCATGGTTTACACATCATCGAAGAATGAATCCGGCGACTTTTGATTTTGAAATTTGCGTGCCGGTGAATGCTGCGGTTAAGCCGGTGGGTCGAGTAGTTCCTGGCGAAGTTCGTGTGGTACGCGTTGCACGGACAATTTATCAGGGACCCTTTGAGGGGCTGGGTGCAGCTTGGGGAGAGTTAAGTACTTGGATCACTGAGCATGGGCACCAGCGGTGTGCTGACCTTTATGAGTGTTATTTGACTGGGCCGGAAACGAGCACCGATCCGATTGACTGGCGAACAGAACTTAGTCAGCCGTTGATGGACTAATTAGAAAGAGGATACTTGTGACAGGGACCAAGAAATCGGTTGCGGATGAAGTTCAATCGGCGTTGCAGTGGTTGGAGAATCAAAGCAATGAGTCGACGCTAAAAGGAATGGCGCGTTATGCAATCCCCTCGGATCACGCCTTGGGGGTGGCGATGAAGGACATTAAGGCATTGGGCAAACAACTGGGCCACAACCAGGAGCTTGCTTCAGCACTATGGGAAACGCGCGTATACGAAGCGCGGATGTTGGCCTCATTCGTTGGCGATCCGGAGCGAATAACTTCAGCCCAGATGGACCGGTGGTGTAACGAATTCGACAATTGGGCGTTTTGTGATGCGATGTGTTTCAACCTTTTCGATCGGACACCGCATGCCTGGAGCAAGGTACCACATTGGAGCTTCAGCCAGAGGGAGTTTGTTAAGAGAACGGCGTTTGCTCTGCTGTGGAGTCTCAGCGTGCATGACAAAAACGCAGATAATGAGGGATTTGTCCAGGGACTTGTTTTGATTGAACGAGCGGCTGAGGATGAACGGAACTTTGTGAAGAAGGCCGTGAACATGGCACTTCGAGCAATTGGGAAGCGAAATATCACTCTGCATACGGCTGCCGTTGGGTTGGCGCGGAGATTAGCGGATTCACCGGACAGTACGAAGCGTTGGGTGGGGAGAGATGCGTTAAAAGAGTTGGCGAGTGATGCTGTAATGAAGCGGATCGAGAGCGGTCGATCAAAGCAGGTAAAATTGGTTGCGGGGGCATGATTTGAACATGCGACCTTTGGGTTATGAGTGCCCCGAGGATCGGTAACTGAAGGAAAACACAGGCACGAGTGGCAACTCATAGAGCCTTCAGTAACCGTCGGGGACGCCTAATGGGAGTCTAATGGGAGCCTAGCTGGGCTTGTCAAACCTGATTACCGGTTACAGGCGTTTTTCGCCAATTTGCTTCCGCGAAAGAATTGGACGTACACAAGGCACAGGATGGAAAGGTATCGGCAAGCGGCAAAACCTGTGCTGGACAAGATTGAAAGTTTGATGTCTTCATCCTATCGGGCCATCATTGGCAAGCCCTTCCCCAATTCCCGGATTATCGCCGAACGGTTTCATGTCATCCGGCTGATCAATCATCATTTCCTTGGTTGCTGGAAGAGCCTCGATCCGGTTGGTGGCAAGAATCGCAGATTGCTCAGTTTGATGCGCCGGCATGCTCATAACTTGGAGCCCGAACAAAAAGAGAAGGTGGCTGGATACTTGAAATCATTTCCGGCGCTGGAGCCCAAGCGTCGGACACGTAAGCAATGCCAACTTCTGGCTCCTCAACTGCTTCAGATGATTCAGGACTTGAATTGAAGGAAGCTATACTCCAGCCGTTGGTCACTCTCGGAGAGACTCTCTACTGCTGGGCTAGCGAGATTGCCGCCATGTGGCGGTTTACTTTTAATAATGCATTACTGAGGGCTTCCATAACAAGATGGAGACTATCAATAGGCAGGCTCATGGGCTTTCCCAATTTCCAGAACTACAGAATACGCGTTAAGATTCTATGTGAATAGATCGATTCGGGTTTCAGGGCCCCGTTGTTGGCGTAGAGCCTTTATTTTATTTGGTTTGGTGAACGCAGACAGAATCGAACAGTGCCGAAGAATTCGTCTAGAATCGCGCAACACCCGATGGTGTACTTCTTACAACTCCAGCCTGCGCAGCCGGAGGGCATTCATTATTACCGAGAAGGAACTAAAGGTCATAGCTGCACTCGCAAGCATGGGGCTTAGGAGTATGCCGAAGAAAGGGTACAGCACTCCGGCTGCGATCGGAACTCCCAATAGGTTATAGAAAAAGGCGAAGAAAAGATTTTGGCGAATATTGCCTATAGTCGCGCGGCTCAGCCTGCGTGCTCGCGCAATTCCACGAAGGTCGCCCTGCACCAGTGTTATGCCTGCACTCTCCATGGCAACATCGGTCCCGGTACCCATCGCAATGCCAACATGTGCCTGAGCCAATGCCGGCGCATCATTTACCCCGTCTCCAGCCATGGCGACAACATGCCCCTGGGACTGAAGCTGCTTGACTACTTCTGCTTTCTTTTCCGGCAGAACATCCGCTTGAACATCGTCAATTCCCAACGTGCTGGCCACACCCTGGGCGGTGGTTTGATTGTCACCGGTGAGCATGACCAACCGAATGCCTTCGGCGTGAAGAAGCTGAATTGCTTCCGGGGTAGACGCCTTGATCGGATCGGAGACTCCAACGAGGCCAACTGCGTTACCGTCGATGGCAACCAACATTACCGTTT
The DNA here is from genome assembly GCA_043755435.1 of Bryobacterales bacterium. GTDB lineage: Bacteria > Acidobacteriota > Terriglobia > Bryobacterales > Bryobacteraceae > JANXSF01. Next base: position 30,513 of record JAYUSZ010000002.1, read on the forward strand.
GACCTTGCTGGCGAAGGTCCTCTGAGCGCCTTACAAGCTGCTGCGAATTAATGGAAAGCGCCTCAAGGAGTTTCGCGTTTCCCACTCCAATGGTGTGGCCTTCTATCATTCCGGTGACACCTTTGCCGGTGAGAGAAGAAAACTCGCTGGTCTTGCCTAGTTGCAGACCGCGTTGCTTTGCTCCGGCAAGAATCGCACCGGCAAGGGGATGTTCGCTGGCCTGTTCAAGGCTAGCAACCAAACGCAGCATCTCCAAGTCTTCGTGGCCTTCCGCTGATTCCAATGTGATTAGCTTGGGCTTACCCTCGGTGAGCGTTCCCGTTTTATCAATCACGAGCGTATCAACTTTTTCCAAAGTCTCTAACGCTTCCGCGTTACGAATCAAGACACCGGCTTGGGCACCCCGGCCTGTACCGACCATGATCGACATTGGTGTCGCAAGACCCAGTGCGCAAGGACAGGCAATGATGAGCACAGCAACTGCGTTCACCAGTGCATGAGCAAGCCGCGGCTCCGGGCCCAGGATAGCCCACACGGCAAATGTGATTACAGAAATCAGGATAACCGCAGGCACAAAATAGGAGGCCACCTCATCGGCGAGGCGTTGAATGGGTGCGCGCGTTCTTTGGGCGTCGCTGACCATCCGCACAATTTGCGCCAGAAGAGTTTCAGCGCCTACGCGGTCTGCGCCATGAGGAATGTTCCCGTTCCATTGACGGTGCCGCCAGTGACCTTGGCCTCGACCGTCTTTTCCACCGGTATCGGCTCACCGGTAATCATCGATTCATCGACACTACTGGTTCCTTCGAGCACCACTCCATCCACGGGCACTTTTTCCCCGGGCCGGACACGGAGCCGGTCACCGGCGATCACGAGGTCCAGTTCAATATCCTCTTCTCTCAAGTCCTCCCGGACGACGCGGGCTGTATTTGGCGTCAATCGCAATAGGGCTTTGAGCGCACTGCTCGTCTGGCTTCGGGCACGCAGTTCCAGCACTTGGCCAAGCAAGACTAACGTCACTATTACAGAAGCAGGCTCAAAATAAACGGCCATCTCTCCACTCATGTCATGGAACGACGCTGGAATAAATTGAGGAAATAGAAGGGCGAACAAGCTGTAGAAATAGGCTGACCCGGTACCGAGTGCGATCAGTGTGAACATATTGAGTTGCCGATTTACGACCGATGTCCAACCGCGCTGAAAGAACGGCCAGCCGCACCAGAGCACCACGGGAGTGGTGAGCGCAAATTCAAGCCAAAGCAGAGGACCAGCACCAACGACTTGCTTGAGAGGATCAGTTGGTAGGAACGAAGAAACCATCACCAGCAATGTGGGCAGGGTTAATGCCAGACTGACCCAGAACCGGCGAGTCATGTCCACTAATTCAGGATTGGTGTCTTCGCTGGTGGGATGTTTAGGTTCAAGTGCCATACCGCAAATGGGGCACGGTCCGGGCTTGGAACTTACAATCTGCGGATGCATTGGGCAGGTATATTCCACCTGCCCTTCCAATTTAGTTGGAACTTCTACCGATGGCACAGATTCTTTTGAGTCCAAATAGCGACTCGGGTTTGCCCGAAACTTTGCTGCACAGGCCGGACTGCAAAAAGAGTAAACCGTGCCTCTATGCTCCTGCGTTTCAACCGTATCGATTGGGCTCAGGCTCATACCGCAAACCGGATCAACCACCGTCGTTGGCGCAGACTTTTGGTTGTTCATTTCCTTACCCTTTCCCGATTGACGGTGGCCGTCGCAGCGAGTAACCAATCATTGGACGTTAACTGCAGCAACAACCGCTTTTGTCCTTTGCGGTACCGCCAGAACCGCTCAAGTACAGTTCTGGAGCTTGATCAAACTTCTTTTTGCACCCGGAGCAGCAAAAATAATAAGCCTCTCCTTTATACTCGCTGCTGGCTTGGCCGGCGGTCATTTCGACGCTCATACCGCACACTGGGTCTTTCGTTGGCGTTTTGGTCATGCTGGTCTCCTCCTAACTATTTTGAATTCCCAAGGCTTCCGGCACTCATTGGGGCGTGTCATGTTCCACTTATCAATGATCTTGCTTGCACCGCACTTAAGGCTCGTTCACTTCAGTGCACGCCTGGAACCAAAGCATATTTGAGTGATCCTCTTTACACGCAATGGAATGGGATTCGTTGAAGCTTAGGCGAATGACCTCATAAGGTCAGTTGACCGTCCAGCAGCAGAGTTGTGGTTCGTCACTCTCAATCATTTTGCGGATCTGCTGTGCTCATTACACAACTCCAAGAGGTCGGAAATACTTGCTTCCCCAACACACATAACCGTGTCGGCTCCTCCCCAATAGATTTTTACTGTTCCATCTGGCTCTGCTACGGCGCCGCAACTAAACACCACGTTGTGAACGTATCCTGTGATTTCCCATGGGTCTTCTGGCTGAAGTATCCAGGAGTCGCTGACACCTATGATCTTCGAAGGGTCCAGAAGATCGTGCAGGGCAACACCCAAACGGTAGACCGAGCCGTCCATGGTTTGGAATACTCCATGATAAATGGACAGCCATCCTTGTTCCGTTTTGATTGGCGGTGCGCCGGGGCCGATTTTCATTTCATCCCAGTGATATTGCATAGGCTTCATAATGAGTTTGGATTCGCCCCAAAAGTATAGATCCGGCGAGTAGGAAATCCAGATGGACCAGGGAGATATTTCTGAGTGAGGGCGGTCAAGCCGAGCGTAAAAACCATTGATCTTCTCAGGGAAAATCACCACATTTCGGTAGTCTGCTTCCGTTATCAGTGAGACCCTTTCCACCTGCTTGAAGTCCTTCGTCTTCGCCAGTGCGATGCGTACTCCATTTTTCGAGTAAGCACTGTAAGTGATGAGGTACTCGCCTTCGATGAAGGTGACGCGCGGATCTTCAACGCCGAACTGCTCATACTCCGCAAATGGACCATCCTTTGCTGGAGTCAGAAAAGGTTCCGGATCCGCAGTAAAGTTAAATCCGTCGGGGCTGCGGGCTAGACCAATGATGGATCGGCCGGTGCGCAGATGCGAGCGGAACAACATGATGTATTCGTTCCCGAACTTTACAACCGCGGCATTATGGACTGTCTCTACAGCATAAGGAATCTGCGCTTTTGTGAGAATCGGGTTGTGCGCGTATCGTCTGATAATGTCCGGCTTCATGATAGCTTTGCAGTCTCCAGGTGGAAGATTTTTTGGTAAATCCGTTCGTATGCTTCAACCATGGTTTCTATAGAAAAGTGTTGCTGGACATGTTGACGGCAAGCAGTGCGATCGATTTCGAATAGATGGTCTAATGCTATCGCGGCTTCGTTGACATTGTTCACAAGAAATCCTGTATGTCCGTGTTTGATTACTTCGCGGCAGGATCCAAGATCCATTGCAATCACGGGCACACCGGCTGCGTTGGCTTCAGCCAGGACAAGGCCGAAGCGCTCAGGAATTGTATTCAGATGCAGCAGCGCTTTGGCCCGAGAGAATAGTTCGTTTTTACCGGCAGCATCCACGGGCCCGATATATTGGATGGTCTCATCGAGTTGGGGCGCTACCTGTTCATTGAAATACTTTTGATCCTGAATTATCCCTGCAATGAGCAGTGGCAATCCGCTCATCCTGGCAACGGCGATTGCCAAGTGCACACCCTTGTCAGGATGAATGCGACCAAGAAAAACAAGGTGATCACCGCCGACTGGTTGAAGAGGGTAAAGGGCAAGGTCGATTCCGTTGTATACGGTCCCTAGATAATTAAGTCCGGGAGCACGGTCGGATTCGCTAATGGAAACGAAATATCCATCGTGATATTTCTCGTACACTGGCATGATCTGCTTCGAGGAAAATCCATGAATGGTAGTAAGTACAGGCGTCTTGACGAGTCTTGTGAAAGACAGGGCCATGAAATCGTAGTGACTGTGAATAAGGTCAAACTCAGCAGCGTGCTCGAATACTTCTGATATGTGAAGGTATTCGGCTACCTTAGGATCAATGGTCCGGTCCTCCTCATAACCTTGGTCAATCACAGCATGCAGGTGCGCTGCGGTTAAGGAATCCTTGGTGGCAAACAGAGTTATGTCCCAACCACGAGCTACTAGTCCTTCTGTAATATTGCTTGCCACCGTCTCCCACGCGCCATACTTCCTTGGTGGAGTGCGCCAGGCGACGGGTGACAATATCGCGATTCGCTTACCCAATTGTTTCGACCTGCATTTGTATGGAGGCGGACATCCGCGATCCAGATGCACCTGAGTACCAACCTGCGACGGGGGATGCCAGTTCAGGATGGAAGCCTGCAGCCACAACGACGTGTCCATTGGATACGGCGAGTCCGCGAGAAGGATCATACCCGCGCCATCCGATACCTGGCAAGTAGACTTCTGCCCAGGCATGCATGTAGGAATCCTGACGATTTGCCGAGGCGCATTCGTACCCACTGACGAACCTGGCGGCGATTCCCATGACACGGCAAATGTCGCAGAACAGGACCGCCAAATCGCGGCAAGATCCTTCGCGTATGTTCAAAGTTTGATCGGATGACCAGGCAGCCCCATCAGGCCGGACCACTTGACGAAAGGATTGAAAAAGTTCTTTGCTCAGATTCAACAGAAACGATAAGGTGTCGCCATTTATGTTGCCGGCCATCAGTTGCGCATACTGCTTAACGGATTCAGCAACGTGGCTATCCTGGCGATAAGGAGTCAGCGCCGCAGCCAAGGGTTCGCGGTACCACAGCGGTAGATGCAGCGATTCACCAGTGATCACGTAATCAAAAGGATTCTGCCGGAGTAGTTCCACAGTGAAGTTGCTGGTTACGTTTAGTTGTGGAGTAAGCGCATTGAACCAGGCGTTCATTGCCAGAGTGCCGTCCTGATCCAAACACTCTGTTGTTCCGGCAGGCGGAGGGGCAATCTGAATGTTGAACGCAAGAAGACGTTGCGTGCTATTCATTCGCGGCCGGAGCCTGAAAATATGAGGTTCCAGCAACACTGGGGAATCGTAGAAATAGTCAGTTGAGTGCGTGACGGAGATCTTCATGGCATGTGTTCCATGGCTGCCAAAACGTCAGTTAGTGGAACCGTTGCAAAGCCTGTTGCGTGATCGGCCAGACCATAGGGAATGATCAGTTCCCCATTGTGAATCAGCGCACCGCAACTATAAACCACGTTGGGCACATAGCCTTCCCGTTCCTTCGCGTTTGGTTTCAACAGCGGTTGGCGCAGACGGCCGATCACTTTGCTTGGATCATCGCGGTCAAGCAGGAATGCTCCTATGCAATACTTCCGCATTGGGCCAACGCCATGACTGAGGACTAACCAGCCGGCGTCGGTCTCGATAGGAGAACCACAGTTTCCAATCTGAATCAATTCCCAAGGGAACGTGGGTTTCAAGAGGACTTTGTATTCGTTCCAGAAGTGGACGTTGTCGGAAAACATAAGAAAGATGTTCTCGTTGTCCTGACGGGATAGCATGACGTATTGACCGCCGATCTTCCTGGGGAACAATGCCATTCCCTTGTTTTGAGCGGCTGGACCGTTTAAGGTGATAAATCGAAACAGGAGGAAGTCGGATGTCTCCACCAATTGCGGCATGATCACCTTACCGTCAAAAGCAGTGAAGGTGGCGTAGTACATATGGGTGCCGTCGTCATTTTGAAAGCAAACGAAGCGGGCATCCTCAATTCCGTTGCGTTGGGATGGAGTGGCTGGGAAGATGATGCGTTCGGAGATCTCCTGATCCGGCTGAAATTGAACCTCACAGTTTGACTGAGCCAACATCCAAATCGCTTGAGCCGCGTTATGATCCTCATGTGATTCATCATGCTGTTCAGCCTTGAGGCAAGCACGAAGGTCTTCCAGAGAGAAGGAATCTCCGAGTGCCCCCAGTACCCGCTTCGTCACTTCGCAAGTGCAGCCTAGTTCCGTCAACTTCCTTTCAAAAATTGCCTTTTCGTAAATCGGATTTGTAATTTGGCGAGGCTCGGTAAGGAAACCAGTGGGAGTGAATACTTCAATACGATGATCGGGATGCACAACACCGGTTCGAAACGTTATGGAGGAAATATGTCCTTCCCCTGTTGCGCGCAAACTAAGAATGAACCGCAAGGCTCCAGGCTGAAGATCCGACTGATCAAGGTGCGGGACGATAGACGGGTTGAACAAGGCAGCGGATTCCAAGGAGTATTCAGCCCAAAAGTAAGAGCCGATCAGCAGCCGCTTTTGCTCCGACAGGTTCTCATCAGTCAACATCAAACCACGGACCTGTTCGAACCGCTCCAGGAAGAGCTTCCGAATACCCTGATGGCGTTTAGAGAATTCAACTAGGACTTCGTCGAGAAGTGTTGCGACGGCGTCCTCTGGCAGGGACATGATGCGGGCAATAATCCTGGCTATCCGTTCTGAATCTCCTGGCGTGAAGGGCCGCATTAGAACTCGCGATTGGTCTGGTTTTAGGATTGTGGGTGTACGTTTGACTTCGATGGACATGAATTTGGTTTTAGGCCTTAAAACTCGTCACAACATTCTGCGCCAACCGCATTTCTGCAAGCGAAAGCAGGAAAGCTAATGTTGATTCGGCTCCCTGATTACCGTTTACCCGGTCAACGTGTAACCCATCGCGACAACCGCCCGTTTCAGGAGAGTAGAGTTCTAATCCAAGATCGTTCCAGCCAATAAACCAATCAAATGCGCGTTGTGCTTGTTCGTACCACCAAAAATCCGCCGTGGCGTGATAGGCTTCAAGGCACGCAGAAACGGTAGCCTGTGCCTCAATGGGTTGCTGATCGAAGGTTGCACGTTCGCCACCCCGGCGATGAAATCCATTGCTGCCAATAGGACGGAAGTGGCCTTGTTCGGACATTTGCAATTCGGTAAGCCATCGCAGTGCCTTTAAGCCACACTGAAGAACGTCTTGTTGGCCGGTTGCTTTTCCGCTAAGAATCAATGCGTGCGCAAGCTTTGCATTGTCGTAGGTCAGGTCTTCTTCAAACCATTGCCAATCGGCTCTGGAATTTGATTTGAAGTGATCCATCAGACGGGTTGTGAGTGTTTCGCGGATTTGGTTGACGAGGCTATCACCGCTCAGCCTCTGTAAATATTCATGGATGCCAATAAGACCGAAAGCCCAGGCCCTTGGCGACGTAAACCCAGGCAATGCGGGCAGTGCTACAGCAAAAAGCTGGCCTGCCATCATTTGAAAACTCCTGAAGGGAGACCGCCCCACTCCCATTCCTAAAGCCCAGATTGCTCTGCCATGGGAGTCTTCAGAACCTTGTTCATCCAACCAGCGTCTATCGAAGCTCATGTGATTGTGGAAACGTTTTGTCTCAAGGTTTAGAGCATGATGAAGGAAAGCGGCTGAAGTGCTGGCCAGCGCACGGACACTTTCTGGATCCTGGCCCAATTCCGCAAGCAATACGGCAAGGATGAAAGCACGGGCATTGTCGTCTGTGCAATACCCTTCGGAAAAATTGGGAACCGTAAAAATTGCGTGCTGAAAGACGCCAGTGGAATCGGTCATCCTTGACAGATGATTCAGTTTCAACTTTGGGAGTTCCCTCGGTTTCTGATCCAGCGTTTTTGTGGAGAGAAATTTTCTTGATCGACCCGTTACTTCAAGGCGGGAGCATTCAAAGGAGCGCATGTAGAGCTGCGCTGTATTGCTCCAAATCATGTCCCGGCCAATCCTATAAGCATTCTTACGCATGGAATGACGGCGGGTATCGTCCCGCAGCAACGCTACAACTTCATTAGCCATTGATTGCGAGTCGCCGAACGGCACCAACACTCCGCGATCTTCGGCCAACAATTCTGCAGCATGCCAGTATGGTGTCGATACCACTGCTTTGCCGGCTCCGAAAGCGTAAGCCAAAGTGCCTGAAGTGATTTGCGCTTCATTCAGGTAAGGTGTGATGTAAAGGTCAGCGGCGCCAATGAATTCCTTAAGATTTTCCAGTTCCACAAACTGGTTGTAAAAGATGACATTCTTTTCAACTTTGTTTTTCTTTGCCAGGATTTCTAAACCGAGCCGGTAAGCTTCACCATGCTCGCGGAGTTCATTCGGGTGAGTGGCCCCCAGCACGATATACACAACATCAGGGAACTCCGCCACAATTTGTGGCAAGGCATTCAGAACCTGTTCTATTCCCTTATTCGGCGAAAGCAATCCGAAAGTGAGCAGGACCACCTTGCCTTCCACCCCGAACTGGTCCTTAAAATAGGTTGGATCGACAAAGCCGACATCAGGAATGCCGTGCGCAATTAAGTCGATTTTGGCAGGCGGCGCGTGATAAACGTCCAACAGCATTTGGCGACCGCGTTCGGACATGATTACCAGCCGGGTTGAAAGTGCGATGATCCCGTCCATCACGCGGCGTTGATCAGCATTCGGATTCAGAAGCACGGTATGAAGAGTGGTGACCACCGGCATTCTCAATTCACGCATGAAAGCCAACAGGTGGCCACCGGCAGTTCCACCGTAAATGCCGAACTCGTGTTGCACGCAAACTATGTCTACGTTGCTGATATTTAGAAAATCCGCTGCTCGCAGATAAGACGACAGGTCCTGTTCTTCAATCTCGAAGCTCACTACTTCCGGATACTCGTAGCCTCCCTCAATGTCGTTGACGGATACTGCAAAGCATTGGCTTTGTGGATGCGCGGTTGCAACGGCATCCAGTAAATCGGTAGTGAATGTAGCTATGCCGCACTTGCGTGGAAGGTGATCGCCAACAAAGGCGATTTTGCGGATTTTAGATATTTCTTTCATGAGGGTATTCCTTTTTGGTACTGCGCTTCCTGGTAACCCTTTCGGCCTTTACAATAAACCTTTCGGGAGCTGAACCGACGAAGTAGAACGGATAGCAAGTGACGAGAGTAAGAATCTCGGATTCGCTGGGATCCAAGACAGCTACATCGTTGGGACTGACTATTTCGGTTGAGAGGACGCGATAACGATGCTGCCCAAGTAGAGTTGTAAGCGTAATGATGTCGTTTCGCCTGATGTTGCGCAATGGCCTGAAGAATGTATCCCGGTGTCCAGAAAGCCCGACGTTTCCACTTTGACCCGGCAATGCTGTGCCAGCAATATGGCCGACTGCTCGCCGCAAGGTTTTTGTACTGGTTCCCTCAAGTATGATCGCGGAAACGCCCAGGCGGGGGATTTCGATTCGTCCCACCAGGCCCGCGATTGCAGCTGGCTTAGGTGGGCTATTGGGAGGCGGCGGAGAAGCCAGCAGCTGCTCCAACTGACGCACCTCCTGTTTTTGAAAGATCCAGGTATCGATCCAAACGTAACCGCAATAAGCCAGCAAGGAAAAAGCACACGCGAAGAGTATGAGTTGGGGCCAACGTCTCATTTGGAACTACCTGCTATATAACCAGCACGGGTGCGGACTGAAAGCTTGCCCTTCGCTGCGGATTTTGCAGTCAATCGAATTGTCCGAAATGAGTCGTTTTGCACCTCATTGCTTGAAATATATCCGATCGTGTACTGGCTACGAATGTCTCGGGCGATGCGTTCGCAAATAGCCACTACCTCATCCAACTGTTTCGGAAAGAAGGCTTCCCCACCAGTAATTCCGGTCAAACGGCGCAGTACAGCTGGGTTGCGATCCGGATCGTCCTCGCCGAAAATTCCGATGGCGTACACAATAATGGTGGACTGTTGAGCCATCTTCAAGAGTTCAACTAACTTGTGTTTGCTGGCGTTGTCAGCGCCATCGCTAATGACGATCAACACTTTCTTATTCTGGCTATCTTTTTGTAAATGATTTCGCCCTTCGATGACAGCGTCGTAAAGTGCCGTCATCCCCTCGGTTGGGGAATTGGCGATAGCAATAGCAAGGTCATTGACGCGATTGGTAAGCCGGATTGATTTAGGAAGTCCAAGCGTAACCCTATCGTTGAAGTTGACCACGAACATTTGATCTTCTGGATTGCTGGTCTGAACGAAGGTCCGGGCGGCGGCTACCACGTTTGCCAACTTACGGCGCATACTTCCGCTGTGATCGACAACTAATCCCACAGTTACGGGAGTATCTTCATGCTTGAACAAGCGGACTGTTTGCTTCACACCATCTTCATAAACCTGAAAATCCTGTTCCTTAAGCCCGGTTACTGCTGTCCCGTTTCGGTCGCGCACGGTTGCGTTTAAAATCACCCAATTGACATTAACCGAAATCTGAAAGGGTTCCTGTGTCTGCGATGCAGCATTGCCAACGATACTAGCCAGAAGCAGTAGCGAAGTCGTTGGAAGATGAATCATGGTTCCTTAGGACGCCTTGATTTGCCGATACTCGGGTTGCCACATTGCGGCTTGAATTTGTCCCACGATGTCATCGAATCTGACCCCGGCCAAGCCCTCGGCGACTGCAACTTCGGCCACTGCTCCCGCCACGGTAACCGACACTTTTCGAAGGTCGTCAATATGAGGAAGCAGAGACGAACCTGGTTGGTGCACCGTTACTAAACTGGACACTGCATTGGCCGCAGCTGAAAACATGCCGTCGCTAATTCTGCTGGATTGGGCGACGATGGCACCAAGGGCGAGGCCAGGGTAAAGCATGGCATTGTTAATCTGCCCCACAACATAAGTTACTCCTTTGTGAGTGACCGGGGCAAAGGCAGCACCAGTCGCGATCAGCGCCCGCCCTTCGGTCCAGGCAATCAGATCGGCGGGGTTTGATTCGGCTCGGGCCGCCGGATTCGATAGTGAAAAGATGATTGGCCGTGGCGTGTGGGAGGCCATCTCGCGGACAATGGCTTCAGTGAAACTTCCGGCCGCATTCGATGCACCAATCAACATGGTCGGTCGCACGCGGCGAACCACTTCTGCCAATCCGACGCCCTTTTCATTTCCCTCGCGCTTCCAGGATTTGCTCTCGGCATCTGGACGGGCGTAGGATGCTTGAAAGTCTTGGAGTTGATCAGCCATCCCTCTTGTAAGCAAACCTTGCCGATCCACGCACCAGAAGCGCTTTCCTGCTTCCTCATTCGTCAAACCATCCCTTACCATGGCGTCGTGAAGTTGATCGGCAACGCCGATTCCGGCCGTGCCTGCCCCAAAGATCACTACTCTTTGATTGCGCAAGGGTGTTCCGCAGATGCGAATAGCGGAAATTGCCGCTGCCAATGTGATTGCACCAGTGCCTTGCATGTCGTCATTAAAGGTGCAAACTTCGTGGCGGTACTTTTCCAGAATGCGACGTGCATTGCCGGGTGCAAAATCTTCCCATTGCAGAAGTGCCTTGGGGAATAACTTTGTGGTCACCTTTATGTATGCGTCAATAAAGGCGTCGTAACGGTCTCCGCGTATGCGAGCATGGCGGTTACCGACATACAAAGGGTCGCTCAGCAGACTTTCGCGATTGGTGCCTACATCGAGCATTACGGGAATGACCCGTGTCGGGTTGATCCCTCCAGCCGCAGTGTAGATTGCCAATTTGCCGATGGACACTTCAATGCCACCAATGCCCCAATCGCCGACTCCAAGGATGTGTTCGGCATCTGTTGCAAGAATCAGATCGATATCGCCTGACCCGGCACCGAAGTTCTCGAAGGCTTCCTCTATCCCGCCGATGTGGTTAATGGAAAGGTACACTCCGCGCGGCCGGCGGAACTCATGATGGTATTGCTCTATTGCCATCCCCACCGTCAGATCGTTGACAATGGGAATCATTTCGCGCAGGTGCTCCGAAAAGATCCTGTAGAACAGTACTTCATTGCGATCGTGAAGGGCGGTTAAGTATATGTTCTTGCTAACTGCATCCGGCAGCCGTTCATATTGAATGTATGCTCGCTTCACCTGGGTAGCCAATGTGTTGACTTCAGGCGGTAGCAGTCCGGTAAGACTCAAAGATTTTCTTTCTTCGGCTGTGAAAGCTGTTCCTTTGTTTAACACTGGTGAATTCAAAACCGCTAGGCCGCGAAAATTAGTCACATGATGGCCATCGCCATTGTGCTTGTGATTCACATTTTGCAATTTGAAGGGTATAACTTTGTGTTCCATTTTGTTACTCCCTTATTCTCATGACTGACTAATAGCCCCATGTATCATACTTCCTGCACCAGTCGCGACCCAGTAATCTTTCGGATTTTACTGAGCCGCGTGCTCAAGCATGGGGTTCCTCCGAATGTGGGGTAGTGTCAGCTAGAGGCGGGCGGTTGCCCGTTGTAAGCTAAAGCATACTCCACATCTACAACCCATGCTGAGTTATTAATTTACATACCTTACTAGCGAACGTCTTTCTCGACAGATCGCAGTGTCATTGCCGCCCCGAGCGCCAGCAAGCCGATCAATGCTATTAATGGCAAAGAGCTAGCTGTGGCTGGAAGCGTCTGGTCTGTTGACGATGGTGCCGTCTCAACTTGAGTCCGAGCCTGTGATGCAGCCACTTGAGTCTGTTGTTCTGGCACTGCCGCTACTGACTGAGCCGGCGATGCAGCAACCTGGGTCTGCTGTTCAGGTACTGCAGCTACGGCTACTTCGGTTTCCACCGGTGGGGCCGTCACTACTTCAGCAAGTTGCACTTCTCCGCCAGTTGGATTAATTGCCATAACAGTGGTCCGTTTCAGTTCAGCCACAACTGGTTCGTCTGCTAATTTGGATTGTTCGGTTACTTCAAATGGAATTGCCGCTTCTGAATAAAGCACCGGCGTATTGGTGAACTTGGCTAGTTCTATTGCTCGTGCTTTCGGATAGACAAACTCTTCACCCCAATTTTTGCCTGGGTAGAACCAGGCGCGAAGTGCTTCCGGCTGGCCAGCCGGTCTTTCGCTGAAGGTCATAACCGTTTTGTCAGTAGCCTTAAGGCGATAGTTAGGAATCGCCAGGATTGTGGCGTACACAGTGGTTTCGTCTTTGTCGAAAATCTGAACAATATGACGGTCAGACAGGGAATTGAAGATCTTGAACACATAGGTGCCGGCGGGTAAAACGCCCCAACCTGCAAGGTGAACCCCGGGAATCTCCACTGGGCCACTGAAGGTGATCCTTGTTTTCTTGTTCCAATCGTCTGCTTGCGCTGTTATTGGTGTGAGTATTGCGCTGATTAGGGCCATGCCCATCACCGTGGTTGTTGTTTTGAATAGTTTCATTTGTTTGTTACTCCTTGTTTGTTTATTGGGGCACTTCGGAGTCCCATTGCTCCGAATCAACAATTGGCCATAATTGCCAACGTTTAGTGGCTTTCATGACCTTGTGCAGCCTGATGAGGGACTGACCGCACGAGGTCATGTGGCCTAGTGTGGTCATCAGGAGAGCCGGAAATTAGTCACGTTTCCCCACAATCCAGCTAACTTCAAGAGCCAGACGCAGACTACGGCAACCACCACGAAATTCAGGATGGTCTTGATGTTGGACTGCATGGGGATGTACCGGTTAATCATGTACAACCCGACGCCGATGATGATCAGCATGATCACGACATTTAGTAAAGGCATTTTTGTTGCTCCTTGTTTTACTAAGGAGCAATTTGCCGCCCAATCGTGGTGAGGCGGGAATACCCTCAAAAGAGGTAGTTTTTGCGCCGCTATGGGAAAGGGTGAGGGTCGACTGACCAAATATGGTCAAAATTTACGCCGCAAACGATCGTAAGCGTGGTAACGTTAGGCCTGGCCAAAGTTTACAAATGTCATCTGGTTGTCCCGCCGCGAACCGCTCTTAACCCTGAGGAGGGTTAGCCGATGTCCCCTGCACCTTCAACATCAACAGGTTCCCGTTGGCT
>JAYUSZ010000003.1:0-6423 GCA_043755435.1 Bryobacterales bacterium
CCAAACCGGTCGCCAGTAAACGCCAGTGCTTTCCATTGCCACAATCTGAATGCGGTGGCGCAAAAGCCACGAGTTTAGTTTTTCCAGATCTTCGTTAAAGGTTAAGAATTTAGCTTCAAGGACTTCCAGTTGTTTGCCGCGCTGGATCCGGGCGCACAAAGAAATACTTTTTTCGTGTATGTCCAAAGCGGCGCAACGGCGGTATATTATTCTCATGCAGTCTCCTTTGCCGCGAGTGCTGGGCGCCATGAGAAAACAGATATTCCTTCGCGTGCTCTCTAGCCTTGCGGCAGAGGCGACATTCCGTTGTGCCATGCACAACAAACCTACAAGCACCCAGGCCATAATCACGAGCGGGCTTAAAAGCTCCAACCGTCGTTCGGCCTTCGTAACACTCTTGGCTTCTCAAATCATATTCCAGCTCTAGCCCTTTTTCATACCCCGGTTGTGCGGCCAACCGGCATGGGCTAATCACAACCCATTTTGCTAGGATTCTAAAGCACTTAATCGCAGCCACTGCCAACCCGTCTGCTATCCTTTAGCCGACATGAGAACAGACGATAAACGCAAACAAACCTCGCGCCTCAACGCGCTGAAATCCACTGGCCCCAAAACTGCCGAAGGTAAACGCCGATCGTCTTTTAATGCAGCCACCCACGGCGCATACGCCCGAAATCTCATCCTGCCCGGTGAAGTACTCTCCGAATTCGAAGAGCTCATCAAAGTCCACCTCGAAACCTGGAAACCCGTCAACTTAATCGAAGATATCCTCGTCACAGAAATGGCTTCCACCCTCTGGCGTCTCCGCCGGCAAGCCCCAGCCGAAGCCAGTCTCATCGATATTCAAATTCAACGCATGACCTGTAATGAACTTGAATTCACCAGCCTCAACGCCCACGGAGCCTATGGTATTGCTGTGGCTGGCCTGCTAGGTCACGGTGACGCCCTAAACCAAATCGCCCGCCAAGGCCGCCGCCTGCTGTCTCAGTATCAACTGCTTCGCCAGGAAATCCTCACCAATCGCGAACTATTCCCGCCCGGCACCCCCGAGCCACCGAAAAATAAGCCTGTTGAAACAAACCTATCTGAGAACCAGGATGCCTCCAACCAATTGCCAGATAATCATCTCCCCAAAACAAAGCCTGTTGAAACAAACCTAACTGAGGACCAGAACCCTCCCAACGAATTAACTGATTATGAAATCGTCAATCCCAAACCCATTGAAATAAACCCCGTTGAAACAAACCTATCTCCATCAGCCCCGCCATGCACCGTTCCACTTGACGAACCCAATCTTGGCCGCACATTCTTTGTAAAAAATGTTAACCAATCCTAGCTGCTTTGCGTCTATTCTGCGTCTAACACTAAGAATATGAAACCTGGAGGGGGAGTTTTGCGCAATTCCTGCAGCCAATTCAGCTGGCCCATTCTTGCAGCTTGCCTGCTCACTGGATGTTCTTCCAATAACCCTCCCGCCAGGGTGCTTTCGACAACCGTCCAAGCGGCCAGCGCGGCAAATTCCACAACCACCACACTCCGCGCAACTGGTACAATTCAAGCGCTGCAATCGTACTCCATCCGGGTTCCGCAGATCAGTGGATTATCCAGCCGGGTGACGCTTACGTTCCTCATCCCCAACGGCAGCAAGGTAATCAAGGATCAGGTTTTAGCAGAGTTTGATCGAACTACCATCCTGGATCAAGCAATCGAAACTGAAGCGAAGGTTGCCGAAGCTGGCCACCAATTGGAAGAAAAGCAGGCCCAATTCCGTAGCGATCGCGCTAAGCGGGAATCGTTAACGTCAGAGGCCAGGGCGGAACTTCAAAAGGCCCAAATCCAACTTCGGAAGGGTCCTGTGTTGAGTGAAATTGAGCGTTTGAAAAACGAAGCCAAAGCTCGGAGCGCAACCGAAAGAGTAGCTAGCCTTGAAAAAGCCAGCGCCTTCCGGGCCAAGGCCGAAGAGGCCGCGCTGAAAGGCTTGGAGCTGAAACGCGAACGTCAAAAAGTTGCACTGGAACGGCTCCGCTTGAATTTGGAACGCTTAGTAATTCACAGCCCGCAGGATGGCATGGTGGCGTTGGAACGTGTCTTCCGTAGCGGTTCCATGGGTCCGGCCCAAGAAGGCGACCAGATGAATCAAGGTCAACCGGTTCTGCGTTTGTTCAATCCTGATCGCATGATTGTCGATGCCGCTGTGAACGAATCGGACGTTTCCGTACTGCAGCCAGGCGTTGCGGCAAAGCTCTACCTGGACGCCTACCCTGGCGTTGAGTTCAACGCGGAAATGCTAACCGCAAGTCCCATAGCGGTTGCCGGATTGGACACTCCAGTTCGTTCCTTCGCTGCCCGATTCCGGGTGCTTTCTGAAGATCCAAGACTGTTGCCCGATCTTTCCGCTGCTTTGGAAATTAAGCGTTCCGCGCCAATTGCCACACCAGCAAAGGAGCCGAAGCCGTGAAGTTTCGTAACCTTCTTCTAACAATCACCATTGCTAGTGCTGCCGCCGGTCTGGCTTGGTACTACCAATCTCAGCCAGTAAACGCCGCTGCTTATTCTAATCTACCCACAGCGGTTGCCCGTCAAGGGGAGTTTTCAGTAATCACCACTTGCCGCGGAGAACTGGTGGCCGATAGATCTGTACTCATAACGGCTCCGTTGAATGTGCCGGATTTACGAATTGTGTGGCAGGCTGACGCAGGTGCTTCCGTTGCAGCTGGCGACACAATTCTGAAATTCGATGTGAGTGGAGCCCAGCGCCTGTTTCAGGAAAAAGAAGCTAATTTGAAGCAGGCCGAAGCACAATTGGCAGAAGCCTTGGCCCAGGCTCGCATTGCGTCTGAACAAGGATTGCTGGAGATTGCCACCCAAACAACGCAGACCGAAAGAGCGCGGCTGGAAGTTTCCCGCAGTGAAATTATGGGAGCATTGCAAGCGGAGGAAAAGAAGATTGACTACCAACTTGCCAACAACAAGTTGGGCGTCAAACAAGCAGATCGACAGCTAGTGCAAGTGCAGAACGAATCGAAGATCGCCGCGTTGCGCACCGCACTTGCCAAGGTGCAGGCCGAAGTGGATCTTACAAGAAAACGGATTGGGCAAATGGAAGTGAAGGCTCCATCAAACGGCGTCATTAATTATCTGATGAATTATTCCCAAGGCTGGGTGAACGCCAAACCATTCAAGGTGGGTGACAATGTTTGGCCAGGAAGCGCCATCGCCGAAATTCCAGATCTGAAAAGCCTCCAACTGAAAGCTAAACTCGAAGAGATCGAACGTGGCAGATTGAAGGCTGGGCTGGACGTTCGCATCCTTCTCGATCCCTTTCCTGAAAAGCCATTTGCTGGAAAGCTATCTTCCATTGCTACTTTGGCAGAGCAGAATTTTGAATGGCCTCCTTCCAGAAACTTTCGGGCGTATGGCGATTTCACAGAAATTGATTCCCGTCTTCGCCCAGGCATGAATGGCCGTTTGGATATTATTGTGGATCGCCTGCCAAACGCAATCAGCGTCCCCGCAAAAGCAATTTTCGCTCGCGATGGCAGGCCTGTTGTGTTGGTATCAGGCTTGAAAGGGTTGCAAGCAACTCCTGTTGAAGTTCTGGCTCGGAACCCGGATGAAGTGGCCGTGAAAGGAATTGCAGTCGGCACAAAAGTTGCCCTGGTTGACGCACTTCGAGAAAATCCAAAGGCGAAAAAAAGGTCATGAAGCGAATCCTGTTACGCTCCTTCTTTTTCGTAATCATGTTGGCATTGTTGGGTGCAGGAGCCTGGTCTGGATACGGTACCGTGCAACGCTGGAAAGAAGGGGAAACTCGCACCGTCCCAATGGCAAAAGTCAGCCGGGGCGATGTTGCTTTTCCTATTTCAGCGAAGGGTTCCTTGCAGGGCGGTAATTCAAAAATGATGATGGCTCCCATGACCGGCAGCCGCGAACTTACCGTGACTCAGCTTCGCAAGCCAGGCGAATTGGTGAAGGCAGGCGAAGTTGTCGCTCAGTTTGATACCACCGAAGAAACCTTCAAACTTCGCGAAGCGGAAGCGGACCTTGCCGAGGCTGAGCAACTGGTAATTCAAGCCGGCCAAGAAGCGCTTGCCCGCGAAGAGGAACTCAATACGGAAATCATTGTTGCACGGGGAGAGTTGGAGCAGGCCCAATTGGAAAGCCGCCGTAATCCAATGCTGGCAGCCATTGTTGTTCAACAAAACACCCTAACGCTGAACGACGCTCGTGATAAGTTGAGCAAGTTGGAGAAGGAATATCCGCAACGCAAGGCAGCCGCCAAGGCCTCTGTGACCATTCAAGAATCGGCGCAGAAAAAGGCAGTTGTTATGGCGGGAACTGCGAAACGAAATATCGACATGATGACGTTGAAAGCACCGGTGGGCGGCTACGTCAATATTGAATCGAACACCAACAGTAACTTCTATTTTCCCGGAATGACGTTCCCGGTATTTCAAATTGGAGATACCATTCGCCCCGGCATGTCTGTTGCCCAGATTCCAGACTTGGACCATTGGGAAGCCTCAGTAGTTATCACGGAGGCGGATCGCGGTTTGATTTCTCTTGGCCAACAATCACAGGTGAGAGTGTTGGCATTGCCAGGAAAAACGTTGGCATCCAAAGTCTCAAACCTAGGCGGCACTGCTGGTCCGCCCTGGGAGCGCCGGTTTGAATGCAAACTCGCATTGCTCGAAAGTCTTCCCGCACTTCGGCCCGGCATGAGCGTTCGCGTTACTATCATGACCGAACCAATGAAGAATGTTCTTTGGGTGCCAACGCAGGCAGTATTTGAAAGCGATGGGCGCATTTTTGTCTATGCTTCCGAGCAAGGTTCATTCATTGCGAAAGATGTGAAGTTGCTCCGTCGTGGAGAGAGTCAAGTTGTGATTGAGGGGTTGGCTGAAGGGGCGATGGTGGCCCTTGCCAGTCCTGACCAGAAAGATTCAAGTAAGTCAAAGAGCACTCCCAATGCCGCCAAGCCCGGAGCAAAGCAATGAGCCGCAGCCTGGGAATCTTCTCTGACGTTCAGGAAGCCATCACGAATCTGAAGGCTCAAAAAGCCCGGACATTTCTTACTGCTTTGGGCATCGTCTTCGGCGTGGGTTCGGTTATCGGTATGTTGTCGATTGGTGCCGGTGCAAGGGAAGAATCGTTGCGATTGATTGAGAAGCTGGGCGTGCGCAACATTCTGGTGGATTCCATCTCCGCTACAAGTGCAGAAGAACTG
Organism: Bryobacterales bacterium; assembly: GCA_043755435.1. Lineage (GTDB taxonomy): Bacteria > Acidobacteriota > Terriglobia > Bryobacterales > Bryobacteraceae > JANXSF01. The sequence continues at coordinate 5,228 of JAYUSZ010000003.1, forward strand.
CAACAGCGCCGCCGCGCCTCCCAGGGTTTGAATGAGCGGGATGTTCGAATTCTTGAATCCAATTTGGAAGGTGTGGAAGCACTTTCTCCACGACGTACTTTGTATCCAGGCAGAGTTCTTCCCAAACCAGTTGGATCGATTCCAATGTTGCAAGGAGTGCGGCCGTCTTATTCCATCATTCATTCGTTAAACGCATCGGAAGGCCGCCTGCTTGTAGAATCGGACGATCAGACCAGTGCGGCGGTGTGCATGCTGGGGCAACTCGCCAAAATCAACTTACTAGGTTACGACCCAGCGGTTGGCAAGAAAGTGAAAGTGAATGACACGTGGCTGGAAGTGGTCGGCGTGTTGGCCGAGCAAGTGGGAGACGGTGGAACCGGTGTGAAAATTCAGGACCGGAACAATGCAATTTTCATTCCGTTAAGCACGTTTCAGTACCGCTTCTGGGACACCGCGCGATTCTTGAAGGATGAACTGGATGGTGTGGATATCCGGTTGAAAGAAGGCGTGGATAGCGTGCAAACGGCGAAGGTTTTGGGGGCGATTCTTGCATCCACGCATCGCAACACGGAAGATTATTCAGTAACCATTCCGGCCGCTCTGTTGGAGCAACAGAAGCGAACGCAAGCGATATTCACTTACGTCATGGTGGCCATTGCAGCAATTTCATTAATTGTCGGCGGCATCGGAATCATGAACATTGTACTGGCCACGGTGATGGAACGGACTCGCGAGATTGGCATCCGGCGCGCGATTGGTGCCAGACGTTGGGATATTGTGAGGCAGTTCCTGATTGAGAGCGTCCTGATTTCGGTGGGTGGCGGCTTGCTGGGAATTGCCTTCGGAGTGGGACTAAGTTGGCTGATTGCAACGGTGGCGGAGTGGAATACCATCGTCACGCCCATTTCAGTAGGGGTGGCATTTGGGGTTTCCGTTTGTGTGGGAGTGTTGTTTGGAATTTATCCAGCCATGAAGGCTGCGGAGATTGATCCAATTGAAGCGCTGCGGTATGAATAGAGGGAGGTCCGGGCGTCACTTGCTCACAGCCAGATAAACAATTTTCTTCCCGCATTCTAGTGTAGTGTCTGCAAAATAACAAGGCAGAAACAATCCTCCATTCTCTGGCTCCCCAAGTCTGGATTGGTTTACAGCTTTCATGGTTACTGCGCTCAAATGCTTGGCGATCGGAATCTTGT
>JAYUSZ010000004.1:0-16742 GCA_043755435.1 Bryobacterales bacterium
AATCGACCGCATCCACGCCTTCCGCAATCGCTCCGAACGCAGCTTGTTCAAGCTACTCAACGAATTCCGCCGCACAAAATCAAAAGCGCAAAGGGCCCGACGGCTCCCAAACGAGTCAGAAACTCGCGAGATTTCCACCGCCGCCGGTGCTCCGTTTTGCGCGAGCTCCTCAAAAACTCAAAACGAACCCAAATTCCCCCCCCCGCGTCGTACGCAGAACTATTTAGTCTCCAGCACTTACCAAAGCCAGCCCTACCTCCGTCCCGAAGCAAAAGTCGGCCGCAACGAACCTTGCCCCTGCAAATCCGGGCGAAAATTCAAACAATGCTGTTTGCAAAACGAACCCAATTCCGTTTGAGCCTGGTCCAATCAATCAGGGAAAAAACAGCTGGGCAGCGCTCTTCCCTAACAAAAAGCCTAAGCAAACGCAAAAACTTACAATAGCGAGTTGATGATATCAACATGCAGCCAACTCGCGACGCAGAACTGCGCCCATGCTATTATCGTGAAACGGAGGGCGGGTGGCCTGATCGGTTGTACCGCCAAGCATGCATTTCGCGTTACTTTTCCTAACACTTCTGGCAGCAAGTTTTGGGCAACAAATTGGATATCGGGAATCGTCCCCATTGTCCAAATCCGGCTCAATGGAAGCTCCAATACAATTTTCTGCCCTCGGAGCCCGTTGGACTTCAGAACAAACTCCTCGAATTCTGGTGAGGGCATCGAATAACGGTTTTTCGTGGAGCTCCTGGAAAGAATTGACCGTAGATCCAGACGCCGGCCAGCCCGTTTCGTCGCTCGCTTGGCTCGGTGATGGCGTCCGGTTTCTGGAATGGGAAACTTCAACGGTAGGCGTCACATTCGTCTTTATCGACCCCGGCGTCACGCCGCTCGAAATGAAAAACAAACAGCCGTCGCGCAGCATTGAAGCCGACAAGCCGCCTGTTGTTTCGCGCACCGATTGGGGATGTCCAGATGGCCAGAACTATCGCGGCACTCCCAACTACACCACCGTTACTCACCTGATCGTCCATCATACAGCCGACGGCCCCGTGGCCGATTATGCCGCTTGGATTCGCGCCATCTGGACTTATCATGTGTTCTCCAACCGTTGGGACGATGTCGGCTACAATTATCTGGTTGCACCTGATGGCCGCATCTTTGAAGGACGCGCCGGCGGAGACAACGTTCTTGGAGCCCACTTCTCTGGCCAGAACGGAGGCACCATGGGGGTTTCTTTGCTTGGTACTTATACGAAAGTGCTACCCGCTTCCGCTGCTCTGGAAAGCCTGGAGCGTATTCTTGCGTGGAAGGCCGATAAGCAGAAAATGGATCCCCTGGGCGTTCGGCTTCACGCAGGCACCCGGCTGTTTCTTCCCATTATCTCCGGCCATCGCGACGCAAATCCTTCGCCGTTCGCTAGCGGCCCTACTGCATGTCCAGGGGACTTGTTCTACCCTACCCTGCCCCAAGTACGCCGTGGAGTTGCAGCGCGGCTCGACGCGCTTCATACAGTGACGCTGCTTTCAGAAGACGCAGAAGGCACTACCGGCAACTGGACATCAAGCGGGCTCTGGCATATTTCCGATCGCAAGTCGAATGGCACGGGTCATTCCTGGTGGTTTGGCAATGAATCCACCGGAACCTACGATGTGGCTGGCGGAGTGAGTGCCGGCGCATTGGCATCGCCGGCGTTTGAAGCACCAGTAAATTCTGTGTTGAGCTTTCAGACTTGGTACGAAACAGAGAACCCATCAGCAGATTGGGATCAGAAAATCGTCGAGGTGAGTGTGAACGATGGTCCATGGACGAGAGTCGACCAATTGATTGGCATTGAGCGCCAATGGACAACACGCAGCTATCCGCTGCAAGGATCAGGAAGCATGAAGGTCCGGTTCCGTTTTGACTCAGTGGACGCTGCGCTCAATGGCTATTCCGGTTGGTTTGTGGATGATATCCAAATCACAGTTCGGCAGTGATCGACTTACATAAAATGTTCAGTTCGTGCTTAAAATGTACGGCAAATTTCAGAATTGACTTCAGATATCGTTGAAACAAAACGACCCTCCAATGGAGCCCACCGTGCCTTTTAAGAAGGCATGTCCATCATCACTGCCATCTTTACACCGCTCGCGCAGAATCCTCAATATCACTTATTTGCAGACACTCGAACGCTGCACCAAATACCAAACTTCTGGAACGTAATTTCAAATGTTCCGTTCTTTTTAGCAACGCTTTACGGACGCAAAGTGCTACTTTCCCGCGCTGCCTTTATCGAACCATGGGAACGCTTTGCATTCGGAACACTATTAGCCGGAACAGCAGCAGTGGGCGTTGGCTCAACTTACTATCATCTCCACCCTGATGACCCACACTTATTTTGGGACCGTCTTCCAATGACTGTTGGTTTCATGTCCATACTAGCAACCACAATCGGCGAACGAATCAACAACAGAGCAGGAAAGCAACTTCTGCTTCCCTTGATCTTGTTGGGCCTAGCTTCAGCAGTTCATTGGCGCTTAACTGGCGATCTTAGAGTGTATTGTCTGGTGCAGTTTGGAACAATGCTAGCCTTGCCTCTGATGCTTGCAAGTTTCCCACCTCGATACTCGGGTTCAAGTAGAGTTTGGGGAACGGTTATCCTCTACACTCTAGCCAAAGTACTGGAATTAATGGATCAACAGATCGCATCGATTCTCACTACAGGCGGTCATCCATGGAAGCACCTCGCCGCCGCAGGTGCAGTCTTCGTTTACATTAATACCGTGTCCAAAAGACGGCCTGCCTAAAAGAAGAACAGTTAGTTTTTGATCTCAGTCGTCAATTGGTTCAATTGCCGGGCATGTTATAGCTGAAAGTGAACTGCAGCCTTATTTGTCCACCCTTAAATTCAGATGGCAACGGAGGGAAAGGGTTCGACGCGCTAATCCCCGCCACCGCTGCACGGTCCAGCGGGTCGGCACCCGATGGCACGGCAATCACCAACTTGGGTACGCCTCCATCACGGTCTATCGCAAACGCCACCACCACACGGCCACGACGCCCCAACTTCACGCTTTCCGGGATCACCGATTGCCAATTGCGGCGCACAATGCCCAAAACAGTCACCAAATAAGGGCGCATGTCCACACCCTCCGGATCGCTCAGTAATTCCAGATTGCTCGAATTCCGGCCCGGCACAGGGCGCTTTGAAATATCACCCAACCCACCCATGCCCGCACCAGGATCGCCAACCGTCAATCCACCCGAGCGCCGCGCTGCCGATTGAGCTGCTTCCTGCACCGACCTTGATGGACGAGGAACCTGTCCGCCGCTTTGCGTTCCCATCGAAGCTGCCCCGATTGATTCAAACGCCAGCTTCGGCTTTTCCGGCGGAGGTGTCGACGGTGGCGGTGGAGCATTCGGCACACCCGCCCCAGGTTGCGGCTTAGGCACAGTTTCGGTTCTGGCGATTTCGATCTTTGGAGGCTCAATCACTTTGGGAGCCTGTTGTGGCGTTGGTGGCACGGGTGTCGGCGGAACAAACTCTGCAGGCGGCGCCTTCGCAGCAGGTTGCCGCGATGCTGGCGTAGATTTCTTCACCTGCACCGTCTCCTTGGGCTGCAAACTGTCTACGTCAAAATTTCGATTTATTTTCCCTTTGTTGGGATCAACTTGTGTCGGTTCTAAAACCGGGGCGATGAGTGGCGTTACTTTTTTCAGTTGTGCAATTTCCGGAGGTGGTTCGTTAAAAACGCGCGCCTCGAAAATAGGAAAATAGGAAACCACCACAAACGCCAAAAGATGGAACAGAACCGAGCCAATAACAGCGCTTACGACTCGACTGTTTTGGCCGGGGTCCTCTATATGGAGTAGAAGGTCTAAATCGTCGCTGGAGCTTTTCTGAATCACACCTGGCTTAATGGAGCCTGGCCAAGAGTCTTGGCAACAATGGCCGCATGATCTTCGATTTTAGCAAGGATATCAAGCGCCACCATCAAAGCTTTGCTGCCCTGTGCCCCATCCACTAAAGGTTTTGCGCGTGTAACAACCGAATCGATAAAAGCTGCCACCTCCTGCTTTAGCGGTTCATTCTTTTCAATGGCAAAGGCCTCAAATCCAATTTGCTGCGCTGGAGACACCGAAAAGGCTACTGCTTCCTGCTTCTGATAATCCATCGAAATGTATTGATGAGGCTGAAAAAGTCGCATCTTGCGGACTCGCTCCGTGGAAACCCGGCTGGCTGTAATATTGGCAACACAGCCACCAGGAAAGGCAAGCCGAACGTTGGCGATGTCCACTTTTTCCGACAGAATCCGGATTCCAGCCGCCCGCACTTCTTCGGGCAGAACGCCAACCATCCCCAGCACAATATCTAAATCATGAATCATCAGGTCAAGAACAACATCCACATCCAAGCTGCGCGGAGAGAATAGGCTCATCCGATGGATTTCGAAGAACAACGGCGTAGTGATTCGTCTCGAAACGGCTTGGACTGCTGGATTGAACCGTTCCAGATGGCCGATTTGCAGAATGCGACCAAATCTTTCGGCAGTATCCATCAACAGCTGGGCCTCTTCCAGAGTAGAGGCGATTGGTTTTTCCATCAGCACGTCAATTCCGCCCTCAAGCAGCGCACACCCAACCGCCGCGTGTGCTGAAGTTGGTACGGCTACAATTGCTGCATCGGCTAAACCAACAAGCGCGCTTGTATCCACGGCGGCAATTCCGAATTCTTCGGCGGCGGCTTTGGCGCGATCAGGGTCAGAATCAGCAACGGCTACAAGTTCTGCATCAGGCAAAGCAGCCACCACACGTAGATGATTCCGGCCAAACTGCCCAGCCCCAACAACCGCCACTCGAACAGGTGTCTTCAACTGAATTCAATCCTCCGCAGCATATCCCACAATGGTAATCTTCGCATCGTTGGCAAGCTTCAGCATCACATCGCGATCCAGCAGCAACGTTCGCCCGGCAGTAATTGCCAACGCTGTAGTTTTGGTTTCGCGCATAACCGCAATGGTTTCCGGACCAACCACTGGAACGTCAAATTGTAGATGCTTGCGGCGGCGAGCAGCTTTGATAAGACGCAAATCGCGACGGCCTTTGGTCAGCGCAGCCGCACGGCGAAGCATCTCATCGGTGCCTTCCATGGCTTCTACCGCAACGCAGGCGCGTTCCGCTATGGCCACTGCTTGACCCACATCAAATCCGCTCAGCGCATCAGCAACCTGACACCCATAGGCGATGTCTTCAGCCTCGTCTTCTGTTGGATGGCGTTTAGTCAAATTCCCAACTCCTGCCAACATGGGCTTTAGTAACCGAGTGGAATCGGCTACATGAATCCCTTCATCTTCCAGAATTTGAATTACGCCACCCAACAGCGAATCTGTATTTTTCCGCTTCAAGGAAAGTAGCAACTTGGCTAATCGCCAATCGGGCCGAAGCGCACTGAAAATGCTAACGTGCTTTACTTGGCCGCAAAAGAGAATTTCAGTGATCTGTTCGTCTTTTAGAATGCCGATCAGCTTTGAGAGTGCAGCAATGGAGATCCAGTAAGTCCTCGCCGCAAGAGCCTCAATTTCCTTTGGGGCTTCGCCTTCAATACCAATGGCCACCACCTCGTCACCCTGGGTGCGAGCTGCTTCAAGAGCGAGGATTGGAAAGCGGCCGTTGCCGGCAATGATGCCGTAGCGCATTGGTTTATTTTACAAATCCACGTTCGGCAGTGCGAATGAATTCCAGTAGTTGTTCCAGTTCGGGCGAGCCTGGAAGTTCTTCTTGAATCTTGGCGATGGCTTGTGTGGTATTCAGCTTTCCACGAGTAAGCAGGCGCAATGCGGTTTGCAGAGCTTCGATGGATTCGTTTGATATGCCTCGCCGTTCCATGCCAATGCGATTGGCGCCAAACGTTTTTACTTCCCGCTTGGCGACGGTCATGGAATAGGGCAATACGTCCTGAGTGATGGCGCCGCTATAGCCGCCAATGATGGCGCTGCGGCCTACACGGCAATATTGGTGCAGACCAGAAAATGCTCCGATATTGGCGTAATCTTCAACAGTTACGTGGCCAGCAAAAGTAACGGAATTTCCTAAAATACAGTGGTTGCCAATAATGGCGTCATGGGCAATGTGGACGTAGGCCATAATCCAATTGTCATTGCCGATTTGCGTCAGTGCTCCGCCGCCTTTGGTTCCGCGGTTGATTGTCACAAATTCGCGAATGGTATTGTTGTTTCCAATTCGTGTTTCAGCGTATTCTCCAGCGTACTTTTTGTCCTGCGAGGCAACCCCAATAGAGGAGTTGGGGTAGAAAATGTTGTCCTCGCCAATCCAAGTGGGGCCATCAATATATAGGTTAGCTTTGAGTTCAGTGCGTGCACCAATGTGAACTTTCGCACCAATGATGCAGTACGGACCAATCACGGCGGAATCCTGAATTTCAGCGTTGATATCTACGATGGCCGTTGGATGAATAGGCACGACGTACTCGTTTAAGCCGCAGGCTTCTTGTCCTGCAAAACGCACATGGCAGTGGCTTCGGCAACAATTTCCCCGTCAACAGTAGCAACACCGCGCATTCTGCAGACTCGTGCTTTGCGGGCAATCACCACCATTTCAATCCGTAGCTGATCACCAGGACGAACCGGCTTACGGAACCGGGCGTCGTCAACGGCAGCAAGCAGAACCAGTTTGTCTTTGCGGTCAGGCATGTCTTTTAACACCAGAATCCCGGCCACTTGGGCCATACTTTCAGTGATAAGAACACCAGGCATCACAGGGTAATCTGGAAAATGTCCAAGGAAAAAAGGCTCTGTAGCGGTGACATTCTTAATGCCAACAATACGGTCAGCTTCCATTTCCACAATCTTGTCGACAAACAGAAAAGGGTAGCGGTGCGGCAGGATGTCGCGAATCTGATCAATGTCCAATATGGCCATGCGGTAAATGCAAGTATAGCAATGGTTAGGGGTTGCTTTGATGAACGGCAAGTTGCTGGCACCTTCGGTGAAATAGAGCGGGCCAAAGTTGGAGTGAGACAGTTTCTATTAACCCAATTTTCTGATCTTTTGAAAAATGAGGACTTCCTGGAGTCATTGCCTGGCAATTTTCCGCCAGATATTACTGGCCAGGATAGGGTCGGAATGGTCTTAGGCTATGGCCGCAATCCGACAATCGTCTTGATGGCTAGACACTGCCTGGCCAGTGTTGTCCGGCGGTAGTCGTCGTACCGATCCATCGCTTTCCGGCGATCCGCTTCGTCTTGAAAACCGGCTGACACGATTGTCAAACCGATGGTCTCCATAACATGTGGCCATATGGCAGTTGCACTCTCAAAATTGGGTTCGCCTCTCAAGGACACTTCTCGATCATCATGTTCTTTAATTTGGCTTAGCCCAGCCCTTGCGAACATCGAAGGAAGATGGTCAGCCATGCGATTGTCCCATTGATTTTCTGTTCGCCAAGCGAGAAATGCTTTGTAGAAACGAACGAATTCCGGCGGAGGAGAAGGGTCCCAAGAGTTATCTTCATGATTGTAGTCCAGCACCACAATCATGCCTCCGCGCTTGGTAGCGGCCGCCATGCGGACAAGCGCCTGGAAGGGGTTGCTGATCCACTGTAATGCCCGCGCGGCAGTGACAATATCGAATTCTGCTTCGGCCGTCAGTTCCTGAACATCACATTGCTCAAACGATAGGTTGGCAGTGTGCCCATGATCCTTTCGTGCGATCTCGACAAGTGAAGCATCGCGGTCTATGCCCACAACGCGACCCGCCGGACCAACAGCTTCAGCAATCCCTGCAGTGATCGCCCCTGTGCCACATCCGACGTCGAGCACATGCATTCCAGCTTTCAGAAACTTGGCAAGCGTGCGATGGTCGTGCTCCAAAGTGCGACGACTGAGAACTCTTGGATCTGATTGATGGGTTTGCTGGGCCATGGTCCATTGTCTCCAACTCCCGTCCACTTGTTACGATGAACGGAGTGTCCAACGTGAGTTCATCCAACCAAGAACGTGAAGTAAAAATAGCTATTCAAGATGCCGATTCTGCAAGGCAATCGATCTTAGCGAGCAAGTTTCGTGAAGTAACACCCAGACATCTGGAAATTAACGACGTCTACGATACTCCGGACCAATCTATCCGAGATCGTGGTGAGCTTCTTCGCCTCCGCCAAGCGGGATCACGCCACGTTCTTACATTCAAGGGAAAGAGCGAGACATCTTTAGAGCACAAAGTAAGGGAGGAACTGGAGGTTACTACTTCCAATGGAGCGACCACGGCCGCCATCCTAAGCAAGTTGGGATTCCAACCTTTGTTTCGTTATGAAAAATACCGCACCGAATTTGCCAAAGTCGACGAGCCAGGAGTTGTAGTTCTTGACGAAACGCCGATTGGCAATTTTCTGGAATTGGAAGGGGATGCCGAATGGATTGACCAGACTGCAGCGCTTCTAGGCTACTCAACGGCGCACTACATCACGTCGAGTTACGGCAAGTTGTACCGGGATTTGTGCATTCGATTAGGGGTTGATCCAACAAACATGGTGTTTCCTAAATAGGACTGCTACTTGCGCATCAACTCCCGCGACAGCCATGCCCGTGCTGTAGTCCAATCGCGGATCACTGTTCTTTTGGAAAGGTCCATAACCTGGGCTACATCGTCAATGGAAAGCCCTGCAAAGAAACGCAACTCAACAATGCGAGCTTGCCGCGGATCCAGCTTAGCCAAAAGTTCCAACGCGTCGTCCAGGGCAACCAGATCGCAATTCTGCTCGGCAGGAACATCCTCGTCCAGCATTGCCACAGTGATTTGCCCGCCACCTCGCTTTGCGCTTCTTTGAGCCCGGGCATGGTCGATTAGGATATGACGCATGAACTGAGCAGCCACACCAAAAAAGTGAGCCCGATCCTGCCAATCTGCACTGCGCTGATCGACCAACTTTAAATAGGCTTCATGAACTAGATCACAACTCAACCATGTGTGACCCGCCCGCTCGCGAAGAAGATAGCCATGCGCAATTTTTCGCAGCTCCGCATAGACCAATGGGGTTAATTCCGCAACCGCAGTTTGGTCACCACGGCTCCATTTGTGCAGCAGTACTGTTACATCACTGGAAGGCACTCAGATAATTCTATCGTAGCAATGGATTCGGCGTCCGCTGTCAGCGGGCGTCTCTCTGCATCCAAACATTTCCCACAACCTCACCCAGGCTGAAGAATAGCTCGTGCGGCCCGGCTGAGAGCCCAACCGTGGCTACAGTACCTGGCACATTGGATAGTGACCTGGAGATGCGGTGAAAGTGCTGGACCGTATAGGCTTCTCCAAGAGGGCGCTTCGTGGAGCCATCCAATCTCTGCCCCCAGATGCAACGAAATCCATCGCGATCGCTCAAGAAGAAAATGGTGCTGTCATTGGCCGACCAAACGGACTCCCGATCCATATTCAGTCCGTTTGTGATGGGGATCCGATCCTCGGCCCTTGAATCTGCGGGATTCAGCCGGATTGGAATTGCGAAAATTGTGCGAACATCATGATTGCCTTCGTTATTGTGATAGGAAACCCATTTCTCATCATGAGAAAACGCTGGAGCGTAGGTATGCCCTTTGCTCTCTTTTATGTCGAATAGCGGAACCGCTTTGCGGCTTCTCCATTCCATCAAAGTTGGAGCGTGATCTACAAAGGATTCCAACAAAATCAGTTTCCCATCGGAAGAAATATCTGTGGGGACTCCGCATTGATCACAAAGGAAGTGGGGAGCACCAAAGTTACCGTCTAACCCAATGGTCATCACCAATAATCGACGTGGTGTTTCCAGATAAGCGATAGTATTTCCATCGCCGCTGATCTTAGGCTGCGATTCACCAGTAGAACTCCTTGTCAATTGCATTTCTTTGCCTGAAACCATTTCTCGAAGCCAGATACTCCTCCGCCCAGACCTTTCTGAAGCAAACACCATTCTATTGCCGTCATCGGAAATGGAAGGAAACCCGTCGAAATTACCCCCATTCGTAATTTTTTCCGGCTGCCCATCGGAGACTCCATGTTTCAACCGAACCCGCCATACTCGCGTATTGACAGTGGAACTACCAAACGCCACTGCACCCATTGCAGCGGATGGTTGAATTTCGCTGTTGGTACCCATAGTTCTGCGTCTGGGAACCTTAATCGTCTTTTCACCATTGTTGGGTAATCCAATTTCCCAAATGTTCACACTATCCGCCATTTTGGCCGCAAACAACACATTGTTCCCGTAGAAAGTCTCTGGGACTATCACAAAGCCTGAAGGTGGCGGCGTTAATTTCTTTGCAATTAATACATCTAAGACACCGGTTTTGACAGCTCTACTGCCGTTGATCGGTGCTAACCACCAATCGCGTTCGGTCCCTTTTTGGCCAAGGAATAGAATACTGTTCCCGTCTGGGGTCCACACCGGATACGCAGACACACCAAATTCAGGTTGGAAATGTTTGGCAGAGCTTCCTTCGGCTGAAGCTATTATTATTTGCGCTGAGCCGGAAAGAAAACCGCTTCCGATCTGCCCTTGCCAAAAAGCAATCCATTTACCATCTGGTGAAAATCGGGGCCGTCGGCCGCCCCGGGCGATCAAGGTAGCTGGTCCTCCCGAAACGGGTACAAGGTAAATACCGCCACCATCGCGCTCAGAACGAAACACAAGCTTCGAGCCATCGGGAGAAAAATTTGGTTCGGTCTCGTCTGCCGGATCGGAAGTAAGGCGGACGGGTTGGGCACCAGTCTCTGTTTGCTGCACCCAGATATCCAGGTTCCCCGCTTCGTCACGATCGGAAGCATAGGCCAGAAGCTTACCGTTTGCAGAAAGAGCTGGCACGCCGGCGAATCCAGTGTCAAAAGTTAACTTCACCAGTTCTGATTCTTTGCCTGGTTCCACGCTTGGGTTCATCCATTGCGGGAGATACCTCACCGTCGCTGCCGCCATTGTCAGGGCCGCTGCAGCTGTTACAATCCACAGCCACCGGAGCTTGTTGATGGGGGGTAGGACAATCCCCTTAGTGGATCCGTCAATCTCCGCGGTTACTCTGTCCAAGACCGCCAGAACGTCTGTCATTTTCTGCAGCCGGTGTTCACGCCCTTTGATCAAGCAGTGATTCACAAGCGCAACGAGCTCTTCAGGTGCTTTTGGATTAACGTGCGCCAAGTCTGGCGGCTCCACATTCACAACCTGATGCAGCACAGAATCCTGGCCTCCGTTATCGAAGGCTCGTTTGCCACTGACCATCTCGTACAAGATAGAGCCAAATGAAAAAATGTCAGTCCGTTCGTCCGTTGTTTCTCCATTTGCTTGCTCTGGAGACATATAAGGTGGGGTGCCGCTGATCTGAGGTTCCAGTGTTTCTGTGCCTGCAGGCGAAGGACTTTCTTTACGGATTGGCGAAGCTAGGCCGAAGTCAAGCACCTTGACCACACTTTCATTTGTGATCATAATATTGGCCGGCTTCAGATCCCTGTGAACAATACCTGCGGCATGTGCTTTAGCAATTGCACCGGCAGCTTGGCGAGCGTAGTCAAGAAGCTTCGGCAAGGGAGTCTGATTTGCGTGCAACACCTCGCGCAGCGTGGTCCCATCGACGAATTCCATAGCTATGAAATCATTCCCATGCTCGCTGCCTAATTCATAAATGGTGACAATATTGGGATGATTCAACGCCGACGCAGCTTTCGCTTCACGGGCAAATCGCTTCTTGTCCGGCTCCTGTTCCGCCGCGGGTGGCCGAACTTTCAGTGCTACAGTGCGATCCAGAGTCTTATCCAGTCCCTTATATACGACTGCACTGCCGCCTTCGCCGATTTTTTCCAAAATCTGATAGCGGCCAATTTCGGTGGGTTGTGTCTCGGCGGACTCCGCTAACAACTCTGCGAACAATGGACTTGTGGACAGGGCGGATTGGTCAATCATCGCCGGTAGTTCCGATGCCTGAATCAGCGATTCAACTTCACTCCGCAGACTGGTGTCGCCGGCGCATGCAGCGTCAAGAAAGGCTTTCCTATTCGTTGGAGGAGTTTCTAAAGCGTCACAGAGGATCTCTCGAACCTTCTTCCAAGACTCGGCTCCGCCATGTTGTTCAGGAAGCTCCATGAGTTTCAGAAGTTTAACACAGCATGCAAATGAAATTTCTTAAAAGTGGCCCGGGACTAAGCACACACGCTATGTCCCTCTAATTGAGTCGGATAAGCCAATTCGTTAGCTTCGCTTCTCCATGGAAACGTAATCTCGTTCCCCATACCCTAAGAATATTTGCCGAGGCCGACCAATCTTCTGGTCCTTGTCATTGGTCATCTCATCCCACTGCGCCAACCAGCCCGAGGTGCGGCCAATCGCAAATAGAACAGTGAAAAATTCTTCAGGGAAACCCATGGCCTGATAAATCAACCCGGAATAAAAATCAACATTGGGATATAACTTGCGCTTCACGAAATATTCATCGTGCAGTGCGATTTTTTCCAGTTCCAGGGCCACGTCAAGCAGAGGATTCCTTCCGGTTACCTCAAACACTTCGTAGGCAGTGTCTTTCACAATGCGAGCGCGCGGGTCGTAATTCTTGTACACGCGATGGCCAAAGCCCATCAAGCGGCCCTCGCCCTTCTTTACGCTTTCAATGAAGGCTGGAATATTTTCCACGCTACCAATGTGCGCCAACATCTTCAGTACCGCTTCGTTGGCTCCGCCATGCAACGGACCGTAGAGCGCAGCGGCCGCGGCAGATAGGGAGCAATATGGATCGGTATCGGCGCTGGATACTAAGCGCATGGTGGATGTGGAACAGTTCTGTTCATGGTCTGCATGCAGAATGAACAAAATATCCATGGCTTTTTCGAGTGCGGGATCCGGGGTCTTCCCAAACATCATGTGAAGAAAATTGCCGGCGTAGCTCAAGCTTGGGTCAGGAGACACGAAAGGCAACCCTGCTTGATTGCGGTAGCAGTACGCACCAACAGTCGCCACCTGACCAATCAGCCTGTGAATCTGCAGCACGCGGTTGGCCTTGTCGTTCACATTTTTCGAATCCGGATAGTAAGTGGATAGCGCGGCAATTGCTGATTGAAAAACACCCATCAAGTGGGCGCTTGGTTCGAAGGCCTGAATGATTCGGGAAAACGTGGTGGGCACATCAAGGTTCTGGTGAATGGCGTCGGTCCAGGCTTTCAGTTGCGCAGCATTGGGCAACTCACCGTATAACAGCAAATAAGCTGTTTCCAGATAAGAACCCTTTTCAGCAACTTGAGCAATCGGAATGCCGCGATAATTCAGAATGCCCTTGTCCCCGTCAATGAACGTGATGGTGCTTTTGCAAGCCGCCGTGTTCATATAAGAGGGATCGTAAGTCATGATGCCGAAGTCATCGTCATGTTCCTTGATCTGGCGAAGGTCGATGGCCTTAATCGTCTCGTGTTCAATAGGCAGCTCGAAAGTCTTGCCTGTTCGGTTGTCGGTAATCGTTAACGTGTCTTTCGACATTCACGCATCCTCAAATGTTAGATACTTCGGTTCATTTCTTGGTGGTACTATTCTTAGTTCCAACAGCAACTGGTTTCAGCAGTCCGTCGATTAATGTGTGCAACCCGGTTCCCTCGAAGATTTCCTTCGCGTCTGGGGTATGGGCAAAATCGTTGCGAATCATCCCTTGCTCATCAATAACGAATAGGTGCGGGACGTGCATGGATGAATTCTGAAGAGTGGCTTTGAAGTACGAAGCAGTAGCTTGTCCGCAATCAAACAAGATAGGTGAGCTGACTTTGTTTTCCTGAACAAATTTTGCGACGGTGGTTTGATTATCCGGCGGATTCACAATAGACAGCACTATTACTTTACCAGCGTACTTGGTCTTGATCTTTTCCAAGGTCTTGGCTAGAACCTTGCAATCGGGGCAAGTGCTTTGCATTATTTCAAGCAACACAATTTTGCCGCGAAAATCAGCAAGGTCATAGTATTTCAGAGTTACATCGGGTAGCGTGAATCCCGGGGCTCGTCTCCCGGAAAGCTCACCGGAAGCGAAAAGTGCAGTAGATGTCAGGACGGCGCAGAGCAGCGCCAGAATGCTTCGCATGGCCAATTAATCAGTGTACCTGATTGTTGGGCGGATGGGTTTACTTGGATTTCTGTTATTCTCAGCCATGGATAAAACAAACATCCACGAAAAACTTGCGCTAATCTCTGATCATTGGAATCCCCGGGTTGTTGGCGAACTCAACGGACAGCATGTAAAACTGGTTAAATTTCAAGGCGAATTCGTATGGCACGACCACGACGAAGAAGATGAGTTCTTCCTTGTAGTGCGCGGCACATTTTGCATGGAGTTTCGCGACAAGACAGTAACTCTTAAAGAAGGGGACTTTATTATAGTTCCTCAGGGAGTGGAGCATCGGCCAGTCGCCGAACAGGAGGTTGAGGTGATGCTGTTCGAACCTGCTCAAATTAGGCACACTGGCAATGTGGAAAGCCCACTAACAGTGCATGAGTTTGAACGGCTTTAAGTTAACTACGCACAATAAAGCGTGGTTTGCAATTTCCTAGCCCCGTGGTATTCTATAAAAACGGACTTGAAAGTTGGGGACGTAGCTCAGTTGGTTAGAGCGCCGGCCTGTCACGCCGGAGGTCGCGGGTTCGAGCCCCGTCGTCCCCGCCATAACTTCACGGATCCGGACAAACTTGAAACCCTTAGGGA
Organism: Bryobacterales bacterium; assembly: GCA_043755435.1. Classification (GTDB taxonomy): domain Bacteria; phylum Acidobacteriota; class Terriglobia; order Bryobacterales; family Bryobacteraceae; genus JANXSF01. The sequence continues at coordinate 14,684 of JAYUSZ010000004.1, forward strand.
GCCCACCGCTCCCTTTCGCTTTTTTCGGAGGCCTTCCGCTATGATGCACGCCATGCAACAACCCAAAATTACTCTCGTGAATTCGCCAGAGTACCGCGAACATTATTCCAACAGTGTTCAGATCCGCACCAGCCTGTGGGACCTGTTCCTGCTGTTTGGAACGGTGAACCAGACGGCTCCAGATTCCGTCACCATTCACAATTTTGAGGGCATTTACCTTTCTCCTCAACAGGCGAAAATGCTGATGAATGTGTTGTCGCAAAATGTGCAGCAATACGAAGCAACTTTTGGGGAAATCAAACTGGAACCTCAGCAAACACCTGGCGCTGTTCAGTAGACGTACTGAAGTACCTCAACATGAACCATCAGCATAGTCAAAAACTTCGCGGCAAACGATTGGTTGTCGCCCTTCAAAAACCGGAGCTGCTGAGTCTCGACGATGTGAACTTGGATGGTTGCGGGTTGAATACTCTTCCCGAAAGTATTTTTCGCTTGTCCAATGTTCGAACCCTAAGCCTCTACAACAATGCTCTTACAAGCTTGCCACCATCGGTTTGGTCGCTAAAGCGCCTTATCACCTTGAATGTTTCTGCGAATCAAATTACCGAAATTCCCGAAGGAGTCGGGGATTTGTCGAATTTGCAAATGTTGGATGTCGGGCACAATCATTTAACTGGCCTTCCAAACGCCCTTGGTACTTTGAACGATCTGATGTTTCTGTACGCTAGCAACAACATGTTGACTTCGTTTCCAAAGGGGATTGCTGCAGCCAACAAGCTAATTTACCTGAATGCTACAGATAATCAATTGACACATTTGCCGGATTGGATCGGAGAGCTTAAGTCGCTAAAAGAACTGCGACTTTACGCCAACGCGCTGTCCACTTTACCTGAATCAATTGGACACTTGACGGCTCTTACGGAATTGCACTTGATGAACAACAAGCTCGAAGCACTTCCAGAGCCAATAGGCCAACTTACTGAGCTACGAAAACTAGATCTTCAAGGGAACGCTTTAACCACACTTCCAGAAGCAATTGGCGGGCTTTCCGGCGTGACCGATCTGAATTTCAGATTCAACCAACTTACCTGCTTGCCTCCTGGTTTCGCGAAGCTTAAGAACCTGCGATTCCTCGATTTAAGGGCCAATCAATTGACGATGCTCCCGGATGGCCTTGCCGGTTTACCTAATCTTGAGAAGCTGGATCTGCGTTGGAATCAATTTTCTACTTTCCCTGTATGGTTGGAAAGACTGACAAGCCGCGGTTGCATTGTTTACGCCTAAGGTTTAGGGTTACTTGGTTGCAATTGGTGCAGCTGCTTCAATGCCCGCAGCCGCCAACCGGTCCAGCAATTGGAAAATCACTGCTGATTTCGTCAAGCCGCTGCCTAAACGCCGTTCACACCAAATCACCAATTTCAGTTCAAGATGCGTCGGCGTCAACCCTGGGTCGGCTAACACGACCGGCGCCGGGTCACGCAACACTCCTTCCACCGCCCCTGCTGCTTCAAGAGCCAACTTGCGCACCACGTTATGATCAGCCCTTGATGAAACAATGATGGGAATCGGGACAGCCGTTTTTTCACTCGGCTGATTGAAGTTCACTAACGTGCCCGAAGTTATCTTCGAATTCGGAATCACAACTGTGGAATTGGTAGTGGTTAACAGCCGCGTTGTGCGCCAGCCGATGTCCAACACCGTACCCTCTTCTTCTTGTGAAATACGGATGAAATCGCCAACAGAAATTGGCGTTTCCACCATGATGTGAATTCCGGCAAAGAAGTTCTCCAACGTATCTTTCAACGCCAGTGCCACCGCCAAACCGCCAACGCCCAAGGCGGTTAGCATCGGAGTAACGTCCATGCCAAAGGCGCGCAGAAGTGCCACTGTTCCTGCGCCAAAAACGAAGACGCGAATCAACGCGCGCGACATGCCGGCTGTTGCAATCGGCATATTTTGTTCACGCCCATATGCCGCCAACATTTGAATCGCAGCAGAAGCCGCAACCAGTGTCAGACTGACTATGACGAAAGCAGCGATGCTCAGCCGGATCCAACTA
>JAYUSZ010000005.1:0-6402 GCA_043755435.1 Bryobacterales bacterium
TTTAAGCCTTCCATGATAGCTGCGCGGTCCAGTGACAGAAGAGCTTCATCCAGCTTCCCCAATTTATGCAACACCGAGCCGCGATAAAACAAATAGTCATGCGAGGCCTTGGGAAGCCCATCCGCTCGCTTTAAAGCAGCCTGATAATCACCCATCCGAAAAGCAAGCATTACGGAATCAACAGAGGACGATGGTCCTAAGGAGCTACTCATGCTATCAAACCCATTTCGGAGCTTGTCGCCAGTAGACATAGTTTTGAAGGATGAAGTTACTTTTTGGAAAATGGACACAAGTTGACCTTTTGTACTCGCATCGACAATTCCAGAGAGTGCCCGCATTCGGGATTTGCCCTAGGCACACGGGAGAAACGCTTTATTGTCTTATTAAGCTCAAGCAAAGGGAGTGTGCGGTTCAGCCAACACGCTCCCAACTCCTGGTCTCTACTTCTTCTTATTCGCGGGCTTTTTCACTGGCGCATCTTCTTCGCCTGGAGGAGGAGCATTCACGCTACGCCCTGCAGCTGAGGGAGGTTTCCAGCCATCTTTCGATGGACCATTTTGAAAGAAAAAGGAAGTCTTACTCAGCGGGTGGCCGGTGGCATAAGTCGCATTTGCTTGGCCGAAAATCTTGCCAGCCTTACGGGTTTCGTCGTGAATGGTTTTGACCATTGCCTGATACCGGTCGTCGTCCTGGGCGAATCCCGAGAACACATTCAAATCGTTATTGCCGATCAGCACCACATCAACACCTTCCACGCGGGCGATCTCAGACACGTTGGCGACGCCGGTGGGAGATTCAATCATCACCACCACCAGCATGTTGTCATTAAATGTCTTGGCGTAGTTGATGCCATTGATGCCCCAAATGCTGCGACCCTGTCCCTGGCCGGAACTACGACGCGCCACAGGCGGAAATCGTGACCACTTGGCTGCTTCGCGCGCGCGCTCCACATCATCCACTGTAGGGATAATCACACCCAATGCGCCAATATCGGTGGCGTGTTGAATGTGAAATTCCTGCGCGTCAGGCAGCCGCACCATAGGGATGGCACCGGCATATGGGCAAGCTGCAATCATGGCTTCCACATCTTTGAATTCCAACGTGCTGTGCTGCATTTCAAACCAGGCGTAATCATAATGCTTGGCAGCTTCGCAGTAACCAGGAATATCAAATTTGCTTTGGGTGAAACTGAAAACCTGCTTGCCGTCCAGCAACTTTTGCTTGGCGGTGTTATAAAGTGGTGCCTTGGATTGTGCCAGGGCTGAGACGCCCAGCATTGCAATCGACAGGAACAAACCAGACATGGATGAAAATTTCATCAGGGACCTTCCTTTCCAAAAATTGGATCTTAACTAAGGTATCGCAAGTGATAGCATGTGCGGGGCAGTCCTCGAAAATCAGAAATAGTCGACGTAGTCACGATGTTCTGCGGGGGTTTCGTCTACCACCTTGAGTTGCTCCCGCCAGGGCCATTCTGAAAGGCCGCTTATCTTTTTCAATGGAATCATCCCTTCTGAAAAAATCTGCGGCATTCAAAACGTATCCGAAGCAGCAGAGATTGCTGACATTTCGGTAACAGGAAGCCGAAGCAGCCGCTTGCTGCTAATGCCCCTCAGGGGCCAACTCGCCTGCTGGAATTTGGATTGGAAGGAAATTTCGTTTCAATGGCAAGGGGCAGGTCGCGTATGGCGTAAATGCGCACGGCGGATTATAGGCTTGATTAAAATCCAGAATCACCTTTCCATCCTTCGCTGCTGCTGCATCCAGAAAACGGCCCGCACCATAAGTGCCATGGCCTGCCGTCTTATCGTGGAATACGAAGAACAGATCCTCGCCATCCAGCACCGGCTCCAATCTATACTTACGCCCACCCACTTTGAATTCCACCAGCCCCGGTGAAATCATCTTCTGCTGATTCCCCGTCACATCAGGAATCATTACTGTTTTAGGTTGCGCGTAAGGTCGCAAACGCCCTTCTACTCGCCACTTCGGATCGCCTGCATACCAACGGACTCCAGTGAATTTTCGGTGCATCTCCGATTGCGGATCCCTCAACCGTAATCCGAACTTTCCGTTGCGTTCAATCAGGAACAACTCCATGTCTTCAATTTTCAGAATGGTTGGCCCGTCCTTCTTGTTCGTATCAGGAATCAACTCTTGCGCCGGATCGCCGAAGGTCACTTTGCCGCTCGCCTGCCGGAATTTTCCGAACACTTTCGGAGCCCGCTGCGGCAACACTATTTCCAAATCCGAATCGCTTCCCGCACGCTGTTCTCCTTCTTTCAACCACCACAAACCAGCCACTGCCAAGTAGCCTTTAGGACCCTTCAACTTCTCTTCATACGACTTCCGGAAATCCGCCAAACTGGCATCGTAAGATGCCGATTCGGCCAGGAAAAAGCACAGCAGAAATCCCCTTAGCATATGATTTCAGCATAGCGCGGGTTATAGTAAGAGTCAGAAACACAATGAAGAACCTGCTTTTTGCCATCGCATTTACGCTGCCTCTTTGCGCCCAGGATTTTAAAGACATCCACGTGGAAAAAGTTGCGGGCGGGTATCAGTTCCTGGAAGGCCCAGTATGGTCGAAAGAAGGAGGCTATCTGCTTTTTAGCGATGTGCCCGCGTCGAAAGTATTAAAGATCAACCAGGATGGCATCACCGTTTTCCGGACGCCTTCCGGCAAAACGAACGGCAATACTATTGACGCCCATGGGCGCGTGCTTTCCTGTGAATCGGAAGGTCGCCGTGTGGTCCGCCTAGACAAAAAAGGGACCTGGGAAGTGCTGGCCGATAAATGGGAAGGCAAGAAACTGAATGCCCCTAACGATATCGTAGTGCGCAAAGATGGCCATATCTATTTCACAGATCCCGCTTTTGGTAATCAGGCCGATACGCGCGAATTGGATTTCTATGGCGTCTATCATATTCCTCCAAAAGGCCCCATGGAGTTGGTGGCCAAGCCCAAAGGCCGGCCCAATGGAATTGCGTTTTCTCCGAAGGGCAACATTCTTTATGTGGCCAATACAGACGACCGCAACATTCGCGCCTACGATGTGGACAAGAACGGAAAAACCAGTAATGAACGAGTGCTGATCTCCAATATCGACGGGCCGCCTGATGGCATGCGCGTCGATGAGAAAGGGAATTTATGGATCACTTGCCGAGGTATCGCCGTCTATACAGCGGAGGGCAAATTTTTGCATTTCATTGAAATGGCCGAGGCTCCGGCTAACTGTGAATTCGGCGAAGGCGATATGGAAACGTTGTATGTAACGGCTCGTACGTCGCTCTATCGCATCCGTACCGGGGTCAAGGGTTCGGTGCAACATTAGCAGCTTTGCAGACAGCCGCCAATATCCGCCCCGGCCAGTATTGGGTGTTGGAGCCTTGATTTTTAATGCTGGTCGAGTGCTGCTGGTGGAGCGCGGCAAAGAGCCGCTGAAGGGTTGGTGGTCGTTGCCGGGCGGCGCAGTTGAAACCGGGGAACGGCTTAGCGATGCCATCAAGCGCGAAGTGCTGGAGGAAACTAATCTTTCTGTCGATCCGTTAGAGGTGGTGGAAATTTTTGAGCGGCTTATGTACGATGCTGCCGATTGCATTGAATACCATTACGTATTAATTGACTATCTTTGCAAAGTTCAAGGTGGCGAACTGCGGGCTGGCGATGATTCAAGCAACGTGGCGTGGGTAGCTAGGAAAGATCTTTCCAGCTACAAAATAACGGAAGGCACTTTGCCGGTAATTGAAAAAGCGTTTCAAATCCATGAACAACAGCAGTCTTGAAATCTTAGAATATGCGGCGCTGAAAGCGTTGGTGGGCCGTTATGTGTCCACATCCCTAGGTCAAGCAGAATTGGCTAAAGTGGAACCGTCTATTGATCGCGAGTTACTGGAAAAAGTTCTTGCAGAAACAGCGGAAGCGATGCAATACAACGAGGGTGCAGTGCCGTCCTCGAATGTGGGCCGGGGCTCAGCGCGATTAGTTTTTCAGGATCTGCCAGACGCAGCGCAGGCACTGGCACGCATCTCTATTGAAGGTGCGTCGCTGGAAGCGCGGGAAATCCTCGACATCATTCAGTGGCTGGAACGGGCATCCGAATCCCGCATGTATCTTCTCTCGGCTGCGGAACGCTTTCCACGGCTGGCGAAGAAGGGCGGGCAAATTGGTGAATTTCGCGCGGTGCTGCGTGATATAGCAGGCAAGATCCTGCCCGATGGTTCAGTAGCCGATCATGCCAGCGTGGCACTGGAACGCCTTCGCCGAGGTATGTCGCGCCAGCAGGTTCTTATTCAGGAATCGCTGGAAAAGTTCATGCGTGCCCATCGCGATGAAGGGGTGCTGCAGGAAGAGTTCGTAACCATCCGTAATGATCGTTACGTGGTTCCGTTGGTTGCAGGGCAGCGCCGAAAAGTGGATGGAGTAATTCATGCCGCAAGTGGTAGCGGGCAGACGCTATTCGTTGAGCCCCTGGCAACAATTGAACTGAATAACGAGTTAGTCAGACTAAGTGAAGAAGAGATGCGCGAAGTTCACCGCATCCTGCGGGAGATGACTTCTCAGCTCCGCCAGTATTCCACTGAAATCCGCCAAACCTTCACCGTGATGGCTGAACTTGAGTTACTGTTCGCCAAAGCTCGGTTCGCCGCTGATTTTCGCTGTATCATTCCTAAGTTCGGCCAGCAGTTGGTGCTAAACCAGGCTCGCCACCCGCTGCTGGAAGACGTGCTTCGCAAACAGAAAAAGCAAGTGGTGCCAATTACGCTGACCCTTGCTGGAGTGAAGCGAACTCTATTGATCAGTGGTCCAAACACTGGCGGCAAAACAGTAACCCTGAAGACCGTAGGCTTGCTAACTTTAATGGCCCAATCCGGTATGCCAGTTCCTTGCGTGGATGCTGAATTCCCCCTATTTACCGATGTTTTAGCCGACGTGGGCGACAACCAATCCATTGAACAAAGCCTAAGCAGTTTCTCTTCCCACATTGCCCAGATTCGCGAAATGATCGATTCCGTTTCTCCTGATTGTCTAGTGCTGATGGACGAATTAGGACGCGCTACCGATCCGGAAGAAGGCGGTGCACTGGGCCTTGCGGTGCTTGATCACTTTCGGCGGCAAAGCTGTTTCACTCTGGCTTCAACACACTTACTCGCACTGAAAGTGTACGGTGGCAACACCGAAGGTGTAGTGAACGCGTCCATGGGTTTTGACGAAGAAACGCTGGAGCCTACTTACGTTCTTCGAGTCGGCGCTCCCGGGAAATCGGCTGGGTTAGATATTGCAAGCCGCCTCGGCATACCCGCATTCCTCATTGAGCGCGCCCGCGCAGCCATGAGTTCCAGCGAACGCGAAGTAAGTCGATTTCTCCGTGACTTAGATATCAAACTTGCGGAAGTTACAGAGCTGGAACAGCAGTTAAGCCGCCAGCGGATTGAGCAAGCTGAGATCGCCGAGCGGCAGCGTAAGGAAATCGCCAAGCGCGAAGAGCAGAAGATAAAGGAAATTGAGCGGCGCAGTTCCCTGCTATTGGAAAAGTTTGAACAGGAAGCTCGTGCGGGCATTGATCAGATGATGCAAGGGCAGGGTCAGCGAAAGGCGGCTGAGCAGGCGCTAAAGAAAATCGTGGTGGTGAAGCGCGACTTCGAGCGCGAACTGGCTGGGGCAGTGCGGGAAACCAAGCTGGAATCTGGCGGGGGTCAATTGGTGGAACTGGACATCCGCGAAGGTGTCCGCGTGAAAATCCGCGACATGCGCGAACCGGCCCGGGTGTTGAAGGTCAAGGCCAATGGCGAGATTGAAGTGCAGGCTGGATTCATGAAAATGAAAGTGGCTCGAGCGGACGTTTTAGAAGTGCTGCCCGATGCCCCCGGCGGTTCCAAGCTGCCTAAAAACGTGACGTTTTCGCAGGGCCCGAACTGGAACACGATAACTTCGGAGATCAACGTGATTGGCCAGCGGGCAGAGGAAGCGCTGGAAGCGGTGGACAAATTCATTGACTCCGCTGCCATGGCCGAAGTGCAGCGAGTGCGCGTGGTGCATGGGCATGGCATGGGAATTCTGCGTAAGTTGATCCAGGAAGCGCTAGGCAAGAATCCACACGTATCCAAGTTCTTCACGGCAACGCCAGTGGAAGGCGGAACCGGCGCGACAATAGCGGAATTGGAAGGCCGATAGACAGGCATGAAGCTACCCGTCCTAAGAGTTGCAGTCACCGTCTGGCGTGGTTCCATCTGCGAGCCCACTTTTTCAGTACAGAGCCGTGATATTAGGAAGTGGTCTTTCCCCCGTTTTTCCGCGACGTTCTAGACTGGGCATCGCCTCCCCCAGTCAATTTCATTGGATGTCAGACGACCGCTGGGCCCTTTGCGATTGACGACCATAGTGACGCCGGAAAAGACTCG
>JAYUSZ010000006.1:0-2553 GCA_043755435.1 Bryobacterales bacterium
GCTGAAAAGCGGGCATGGAAGGCCATTGAAACTGTTTCTCTAACTCAGGCAGCGCATCGCAAAGTGGGGGCTTATTCAAAAGGCATGCGTCAGCGAATCCGCTTAGCGCAGGCCATTGCGCACGAACCGGAAGTGCTGGTTTTGGATGAACCCTTAAATGGATTGGACCCATTGGTTCGTGCCGAAACCATTGCTCTGTTTCGCAACTATGCGGCCCAGGGACGGCACGTTATTTTATCCAGCCACGTGCTGCAGGAAGTAGATGTATTCAGCGATCAGGTGATCTTAATCGCCAACGGCATGATTGTTGCGGAAGGCGAAATCAAGAATGTTCGCGAAGAAATTCACGAGCATCCAAGCCAGTTCCTGTTGCACTGCCAAAACCCTTCGCAAGTTGCGGCAATGCTGTTTGAAGGCGGACAAGTAATCGAAGTAAAGTTGGACCCTGAGGGCCGGGGAGTGCTGGTGTTGACTCGTCAACGTGCGGCATTTGCTGAGGCCATCGAAAAGATTGCTCTTTCGGGAATTGAGATCGACGGGGTGATTCCTACTGACGAGAATGTGGACGCCCTGTATGAATATTTGATAGGAAGTGGCCGATGAGCGCAATTGCACAAATCTGGGTTATCACCAAACTGGAAATTGGACGGGCGTTTTTCTCAAGGCGAGCGCTATGGGTTTATTTGCTTGCCATATTTCCAGCGGTCATTTTCATCGGGCATGGAATCAAGATCCGGTATGAGCGTGATCGTTGGACGTCGAAGGGCATCGTCGCCTCGGCGCGGCTGGAAGGTATTTCGAAGGGTATGACGCCTGAGGATGTTCTTTCCAAGGTAGGTGAGCCGGTGATGAAACGTGAGTGGAAGTATAAACGCCGCATTGAGGAAGACGACGAAAAAGGCAAAGAGAAAGAGACTATAAGAGTGGAGACAGTCCATCGCCGTTCTATGTCTTACTTCGACGGCGTTAAGCGGGTGAACTTCGAATTTGAAAATGGAAAGCTAACACGAATCGGCAAAAACAATCTGATGACGTTTGAAGAAGACCGTAAAGTGTTTGCTGGGGTTTTCCAATTCTTCTATTTACGCCTTGCCATTTTCTTTGGATGCCTTGGTATCTTCATCAACCTGTTTCGCGGTGAGATGTTGGATAAGTCGCTTCACTTCTGGTTTCTTGCTCCAGTGCGGCGAGACGTTTTGCTGCTAGGCAAGTACTGCGCAGGCCTGATTGCCTCCAGTGTGATCTTTGGAACCGGAGCGCTCCTCAGCTTCGCCGCTATGGTAGGGTTTCAAGATCCTGCTGACTTACAGCGGTATCTACAGGCCGAAGGCCCGGAGCATTTGGCGTGGTATGTTTTGGCCGCAGCTTTAGGCTGCGTGGGTTATGGCAGCGTGTTTTTGGCAGCGGGATTATTGCTGCGTAATCCTATTATCCCGGCGGTTGTCATGCTGCTTTGGGAATCCATCAATGGCTTTCTGCCGGACATGTTGCAGAAGCTTAGCGTGCTGCATTACCTGCAGTCCATATGTCCTGTGCCTGCGCCGATAGATGATGGCGTGCCGCCTATGCTGCGAATGATTCTTTCCCCAGCAGCGCCTTCTTCAGCTTGGATTGCTATTTTGGGATTACTGGCGTTCACTGCTCTGGTGCTGTATGCAGCCACTTACGCTGTGCGGCGGCTTGAGATCAACTACGGCACCGAGTGAGGATTGCGGATCCGCTTCACGTCGAAAATGCGAATACCCATTGCAGGATTTTCTACGGCCCATGGCCAGACGGACGTATTTTTGCTTCGACAACGGTGGCAAGGGATGCTTCAATTCAAGCACGTTCAGTTCAGGGCTACTTCCTGAAAATGTATGGCTTCCCCCCGTGTCGCACGGGTGCGACGCGGCTGAAGTACTTTACTAAGTGCTTGAACGTCTTTGGGTCGACAAGCGATGCTACCTCGCCCGTTGCTGCAGCATTGAGGCACTAACTGGATGCCGCAGTACCCGGTGTCGGGTTACAAAAACTCTGACCACTGTTGACTACTTCAGGTGCGAAGGAACGAAGTGATTTTGATCGGTCCTCAGGCTGGTTTGCTGATGGTTCGCCGAGTTGAGTGTCGCAACATTGCTAAGGACCCGAGCCCACAAAGAAGTTTCAAGGGTAAGGTCTCTACAAATCGCGAAGTTTGTTTAGCAATTCCCTCAATATTCCGATTTTTGGATTCGCTGGCTCCAGGCCGTCGATGAGATTTTGCAAATCTTCCTCCATATTCACCGGCGTTAAATCTGACGCAGAGAGTTGCTGCAACGATCTCGGGATTTGGTCGCTGGGGAGTCCCGAGCTACCACCGCTGGCGAGTCGGGCAAAGATTGAGTTGCCAGGATTCCAGGCACCGGACGCGACGGCCATTTGAGGCTGGAAGCTTAGGGTCCAATTGCAGGCTGAGCGCCGAAATTCAAGTATTATGAGCCAAATCGTCGCCATCATTCGAGATATAGATGTCGAAAGTGGACCCTGAATCACTGAAGCAGAGCGATTTCTCACGGGCAAGGAACTTTCGAA
>JAYUSZ010000007.1:0-2553 GCA_043755435.1 Bryobacterales bacterium
CAGGTTGGCCGCATAGCGGATCTGGAAGTGTGTGTCTTGACCGAATGCAGCTACGGACAGTGCCATAGCCGCGAAAGTGAGAGTAAGTTTTGTGTGCATTTGAGGTGCCTCCGATGAAAACTTTATCATTCACCGGCATGTCAATCTATCCTCAAAAAGAGCTAACCAATCGGGTGTACTTTCGGCCTCAGTACTTTTTCATTCGCGGTAAGGCATTGATAGAAAAGACCTTTCTTCATTTGGTTGAAAGCATAACTTTCCACTTACCCGCTAAGTCCTAGTACATTCTGGAATTTATTGGAACCGAGAGTTTTTGATATTCGAAAAGATACCTTAACCAATCTATGGCTAGGGCTGTTTTCTCTTTCGTATCCAAGGAGTAAGCACTGTATACACAGGCACGGAGGTGGGCTTTTTCCGGTTACTACTGATCAGCCGCCGCTCCAGCAAGTGACTTACAGCGGTTTGCACGGATCGCTTCGACAATCCAGTTGCTGCGGCAAGCACCGCATAACTAAGGGCAGCTGTAGTACGATCCAAGGCATGGGTTTGACGGTAGAGTTGCATGTAAACCAAAAAGGCGGCCGCAGACCGGCTGTGCCCTGTCAGGTCACGCATCAAGGTGTCACATAAGTATGGGTCTATTTTCATGACTATGGTTACAGTTACTATAGCAACCGTTTCGTTCAATATTGTGAATATCCTTGATCTTAGGCGATGAAGGTGACATTCTTAGCAGCATGATCAAGCGCATCAAGTTTCTCGGAATCCCCGTCCATGACCAGAGCAGGGCATTGTCCTTCTATACTGAAAAACTGGGGTTTCAAATATTTACGGATCAGCAGTTCAACGAAAAGCAGCGCTGGATTGAACTGAAGCTTCCAGGCGCTGACACCGGAATTGTGCTCTTTACACCCGATGGACAGGAGGACCGAATTGGTACCTTTGTCAATACAGCTTGGGAGGTGGACAACATTGAAAAAACATATCATGAACTCACTTCCCGAGGCGTGGAATTCACCGGGCCGCCACAAAAACAACCTTGGGGCTCATTCGCCATCATGAAGGATTCCGAGGGCAATTCCATCTGTCTCTCGACAAAGTAAGGCTAGTCATTTAAGGCATCCGGCAACGGATCGTCTACCTTTTTTAATGAACATCTTAATTACCGGTGGTGCCGGCTATATTGGTAGTCACTGCTGCAAAGCACTTGCCTCACGCGGTTTTGTACCAGTTGTATACGATAATCTTAGCCGGGGACACCGAGCCTTTGCGCGCTGGGGTCCATTTGAATATGGAGACATTCTGGATAGGGCGCGCTTGTCCGAAGTGATGCGCAAGTACCAACCGGTAGCAGTAATGCATTTCGCCGCGTTGACCTCAGTCGGAGAATCGGTTGCCGATCCTGCTACCTACTTCCGTAACAATGTTGTGGGCAGTCTAACATTGCTTGAAACCATGCGGATTCACGGCATTCAGGACGTGATTCTCTCCAGCACCGCCGCCGTTTATGGAATGCCGGAAATCGTTCCTATTGTTGAAACCTGTCCTCACAATCCAATTAATCCCTATGGACGCGCGAAGTTGGTGGTGGAAGAAATGGCGCAGGATTTCGCCCGCGCTTACAGTTTCCGCGTGGGAGTACTCCGTTACTTCAATGCCTGTGGTGCCGATGCAGATGGCGAGGTTGGCGAATCCCATGATCCAGAAACACACCTCATTCCCCTCATTCTTGCGGCCGCAAAAGGCACCAACCCTGCTATTACGATTTTCGGCAATGACTACGATACTCCCGACGGCACTTGCGTTCGCGATTATGTTCATGTGGCTGACTTGGCCGAAGCTCACCACCTTGTCCTCGATTCCCTGCTTACTAACAAGCAGTCCTGCACTTACAACGTTGGCAATGGCCAGGGCTTTTCTGTCCTGGAAGTCATCGAAGCCGCGCGCCATGTTACGGGCCTTCCGGTTCCAGTAAAGATAGCCGATCGAAGGGCTGGCGATCCTCCGTTTCTCATCGCCGATCATACGCGAATTAAAACTGAACTCGGCTGGGAACCACGCTATTCCGGACTCACCAATATTCTTCAAAGCGCATGGAACTGGATGAATCACGAAAAGCGCTGAGTTACTCGTAGCGCAGCGCTACCATTGGGTCTACTTTGGTTGCCCTACTAACTGGAACGTAGGCAGCAAGCAATGCAACTAAAGCCAACAGTACCGATGCGCTCAAGTATACATAAGGGTCCCACGGCTGCATTCCAAATAACAGGCTATCCACAAATCGCCCTAATCCTGCTGCTGCACCAATGCCTGCAATGGTGCCTATTCCAAGCATGATCCCTGCTTCTCGCAACACTAACTTGCGAACGTTCCCTTGTGTTGCTCCCAATGCCATGCGGATGCCAATCTCCCTGGTTCGTCTGGCGATGTTGAACGACAACACGCCATACAAACCAATCGCTGCCAGGAGTGTTGCCAAGCCTGCAAATCCCGCCGTGAGCAAGGCCATCAGCCGTTCGGCAAAGAGATTTTCGTCCACTTGAGTCTGCA
>JAYUSZ010000008.1:0-2551 GCA_043755435.1 Bryobacterales bacterium
TTCAAATCTGGCTTCAATTGAATCAGGTAACCAGACACAAAGCGCGCTGCCAAACCTAAGTGACGCAGCACTTCCACTTGCAACCAACTGGTATCGCGGCACGATCCGCTTAACGATCCCAACGTTTCTTCAGAGGTTTGCACCCCTGGTTCCATGCGGATTAAATATTTAATGTCATTCTGCAACCGCTGGTTCAAACCGACCAGAAACGTAATAACGTGCTTCGGGCTGCGGTCAATGGACGCTAGCAAAGCCGACAAGCGCGGACCCGCCGGAGGGGTATCTAAGAATGGCTTCAGTTCGCCGAGTAATTGTGGTTCGTACTGGAACGGAAATGTCTCAGCTTCCGGTTCCAGAAAAAAGTCAAACGGGTTGATGACCGTCATCTCCGCTACTAAGTCCACCGTAAGTGAGAACACAGGTGTGGGGTTCGGGAATGCCAACCGGGCCAGGAAATTTCCCTGGGGATCCTGCTGCCAATTGATGAAATGATCCTTCGGTTCAATCGTAAGTGAGTAACTGGTAATTGGCGTGCGGCAGTGTGGTGCTGGCCGCAAGCGCACAGTCTGCGGCGATAGCGTTACCAGCCTGTCGTATTGGTAAACCGTTTTATGATGCAGGGCAACGCGGATGCTCATCGTGTGTACTTCATCACTGGGACTGGCTCTGGCTTTGTGACTGACGGAAAATAAAATCGCTGCGCATGGCTTCGTCAATAATGTTCATTTTCCCTTGCAACCCATCAAGGTATTCGTGTAGCCCACCATTGATAACCGCATCAGTGGAAGCATAGTCCAACTCCGAGGCAAGTTGGCCCATCAGCTGTTCCGAGCGGTATTGGAAGTATCCCATGGCGGTTCCTGTAATGGCGTGCAGCGACTCGTTGGCGCAGCAGATGCAATAGTGAACAGCACGAGGGAAATCGCGATCCATCACCAGAAAATCGACCACATCGCGCGGTGTAATGCGTCCATATCTTTTACGGTACATCTCAAAGCCGCTGACCGATTTCAGCACCGCCGACCAATGAATATCGTCAATTGGCGTACCCACATCGTGCGGGGATGGCAGAAGCATGAAGTACTTCACGTCAAGAATACGCGAGGTTTTGTCGGCACGTTCCAGCTTGTGACCCAATCGCAAAAAATGCCACGCTTCGTTATGAGTCATCGTGGCATCGGTCACGCCTTGAAACAAGTGCGAACCCATGCGAAACTCCCGGAAAGCATCCAGCAGCTTTTCAGGCTCAGGCATGGAGTGATGCGATTGCACCCCCAAATACATGCTGTTTACTTGAGCCCACATTTCTGACGAAATTGTTTCCCGCACGGATCTCGCATTTTCACGGGCCATTCGTAAACAGGAACAAATCGAATTGGGATTTTCAAAGTCATAAGCCAAATAGTGAATCACGTTGGCTTGAGTGGCCATGCCATAGCGCTTTTCAAATTCCTCAGTCTCACCACTGGTGTCAATCAACGGTTGCCATTGATGGGCGGGAGCAAGGGGCAAGTCCATTTGCAAATTCAAATTCACTTCAATGTAACGGGCAATGTTCTCAGCACGCTCAATATACCGGCCCATCCAGTAGACGGAATCCGCTACGCGGCTAAGTGATGGAAGCGATGCATTCATTGTGCTGTGTTTCCTTCCAATTCGGGTTCGTCTGCAAGAACCCAAGTATCTTTGCTGCCGCCGCCCTGCGAGGAGTTTACTACCAGTGAACCTTTGCGCAATGCAACTCGGGTGAGTCCTCCGGGAACAATGCGGATATCTTTTCCATACAAAATGTAGGGTCGAAGATCCACGTGCCGGCCTTCCAGTTTGTCTCCAATCAATGTGGGAACGCGGGAAAGCGCAAGCGTGGGCTGGGCAATATATTCGCGTGGATGAGCTTGAATTCTTCGGGCAAACTCCTCTTGTTCGGCCTTGGTGGAATGCGGTCCAATCAGCATGCCATAGCCGCCGGCTTCGTTTGCGGCTTTGACAACTAGCTTGTCCAGATTCTGCAAAACATGTTGGCGGTCTGCATCGCGCCAGCACAAGTAGGTTGGAACATTTGGCAGAATCGAATCTTCGTTCAGGTAATAGCGGATCATGTCTGGAACATACGCGTAGACCACCTTATCGTCCGCAACTCCATTGCCCGGTGCGTTTGCCAATGCCACATTGCCAGCGTGATACGCCTTAACAAGTCCTGGAACTCCCAGCATGGAATCGGCACGGAAAGCCAGAGGGTCCAGGAAATCATCGTCAATGCGGCGGTAGATCACATCCACCCTTCGAAGACCCTTAGTGGTTAGCATCCAGACCTTGTCGTTTTCAACAACCAGATCGCGGCCCTCCACCAATGGCACGCCCATCTTTTGAGCAAGGAAACTGTGCTCGAAATAAGCAGAGTTATACATGCCGGGAGTAAGCACCACAACTGCAGGTTTTTCCGACGCTCCGTTAGGCGCAATCGCCTCCAGCATTTCGAGTAGATTGCTGGGATAATCATCCACAGGTCTAACTCGCAAACCTTCAAACACTCGTGGAAAAGTACGCTTCA
>JAYUSZ010000009.1:0-2551 GCA_043755435.1 Bryobacterales bacterium
TTTCCTTGGAAGGCACTGGATGAAGTGGGGTTGCACAACAAGCCGGTTGGATCTACGGTCGCCGCATCCACCATGTTTGCCGAAATGGCCTGCGCTGGCGTGGGACCGCTTCCAGCAATACCAAGTACAGTCTGATTGTCCACCTTGATGCCAGCGGCGAACTGCCTTGAATTATAGGATGCTCCGGCAGAGATGGCGGACGCCCCAACAGAATCGGAAGAAACTGTGAATGCGTCGGGTCCCTCATTGCCGCCGGCAAAAATTACAATCGCTCCAACGGCTGCGGCACGGTCTGCAGCATCCACCAATATGTTCAGGTCAGACCGCAATGGAATTCCACTTCCAGAGCTCAGGTTAATGACATCCATTCCATCGGCAACCGCATCGTCCATCGCCTTTAGAATGGCACCGTTTGTGGAACTTCCATTGCCGATTCTGTAAACACCCAGATAAGCTTTCGGTGCGAAACCAGTGATCAATCCATAGGGCCCATTGTTAGTAACTCCAGCAGCCACCATGGCCACTGCTGTCCCATGACCAAAGCGATCCTCAATATCCAAGCTAGGCGTTGTGCGGTTCAATTGATCGTACTGGCGACCCGCAATGATTTTCCTCGACATGGAAGCCAGAATTGGCTCATCACTTACCTTTGGATAACCTGCCAACGCGGGCAGCGTTTCGTCCTGAAAGCCTGCATGATCTTTGTCTATGCCGGTATCCAGAATCCCAATCTTAATCCCCGCACCGGCATTTCCCTGTCCGCCGATGCGGGCCCATGCTTCCGGCACTCGATGCACTTGCGCCATTGCATCCAGGTTGAGTTTTATCTGGTAGACAGGAAGCACACGCGCCACGCCAGGAATCGCTCGCAAGGCATCGGGATCGGCGGAATCCACAATCATCGCATTGGCGATCAGTTCCACAGAATCGACGATCTTGCTTTTGCTTCCGATGGCCTGCCTTACTTTAAGTTGTTGTGCTCGTACAATGGACCTTCGCGCCGTCATCGCTTGCCGAACCCGCCCGGTATCCCCGACCGCGCCAGTTTTCAGAATGGCCGGTTCGCCGATCAGTTCAACAATGTACTGATCGGGAACCGTTTGAGCAGTAAGACAAGTTACGAATGCAAGTAATAAGACAAGATACTTAGAACGAGACAATGTTAGTAAACCCCTGCTTAATTTATCGGCAGCAGGGACGATTTACTTGCCACTCCGCTGCTGGTAATAACCACTGGCTGAACACCAGTTGGGGCATTTTGAGGAACTACAACATTCAACTGATACAACCCGACGTTCCCTGGTGCCAGGCCGCAGAATAGAAGCTGCGCCGGCTGCCCGCCAATGGTCACAGAAGGTTGAACACGGCAGGGCGATAAACGTTCCGATGAGGAAGGCTCGCCGGTGGCTGGTTGATTGTCCACAGGGCCCAACGCATTGGCATACAATTGCGCCACTGCGCCACGCGCTACTGGCGCTGAGCCGCTGATGAGCCTGAAGTTGCCGTCCAAAGCTGCTGCTAAATTACGGCCAGTCCCGGCATCGTTATATTCGAATAGTGCCGGAGAATAGTCATTTAATTTAAGGTTGTAAATACCGCTGGAGAAGTCTCCGATGCTTACTTTCAAGTTCACGCGGGCCATCCCTTGCAGCTCCCATGGCACCTGCACATTAATTTGAGTCGGACTTACAAAGTGCAATCGACCCGGATAACTAACAGAGCTGCCGGGGACATCGAATCCAACACTAACCTTGGCTAAAGCCACGGGCAGACTCTGCGTGGTGGTGACTCGTAGCGCTTCGCTGAGGCCCGCACCGAAAATGGAAATGTAAGACCCAGGAGCTTGCCCACTTTCCTCGCGGCCACTGGCGGCGTTTACCACACCAGCTGTCCGGATCACTGGACGTTCAATGGTCCTTCCAGCAAATTCCACTTTGAAATTTCCCTTTTCTAGAGTTTCCACAACGAATAACTGTTCACCCAATTGGAGGCCACTGCGAACATCCGCGAAGGCGATGCCTTCTTCCGTTGCAAGTAATCCTGTACCGATGGACCCGCCTCCGCTTAATGCGCTGAACTTCACTTTCAAGCCATTTACAGGCACGCCATAGCGGTCCAGAAACTTCGCTTGCAACCGCAGAGGATCGCCGGGAATGGTAGTCCAACTTCCATTGGAAATGGCATAGGCATGGAAGGGTTGACCGTCGCCAACCAGATAAAGGAAAGGAACCCTCAGTTCCACGGAGCCGCCTGTTACTGTAACTGCGCCTTCGTAAGTGCCAGCCGGCGGCAGCGTGCCGCTCAACGTCATGGTAACTGTGGTGGATGCTCCGGCAGACAGGTTCACGGTAGTCGTGCTGAAGCTAATGGTTGTTCGCGGATCCTGATCGCGGCGCGTGGCAGCAATGCGAAGGCTGACTGGAAGATTGGATAAGTTAGCCAGCCGGAAACTGAGTGCCTTGGGCACCTGGGTGAGGGCTCCGAAGGAAAGCATAGCCGGGTCTGCTGTAACATTCGATGTTACAGCAGACCCTATGTTCAACTTGCCAGC
>JAYUSZ010000010.1:0-2543 GCA_043755435.1 Bryobacterales bacterium
GGGACGGAGCGCTCTGCTCCAATTTTGGATTTGCGCCAAAATTCAAAAGCCGACGAATTGATTGATTTCGCAAGGGTTTTGGATGTATTTTCCTCTGGCGGATTCTGCAATCCTATGGCGCAATGGTGATTTACGGAAGACATTTCGTCGAGTCCGCTTGACTGCCACGAATCGATGAACCTGGATAAAGCGAGGATGGATAGCAGTTTGCGTGCCGTCGATTGCACTTGAAAAAAGGGGACGGAGCAAACTGGTTCAATTTCGATTCAAGGCAAAAGTGCAAGATCAGGCTGACCCTGTTTCCCCTGGCTTATTGTCGGGCCGCGCCTCCCGGTCCGTACCTCTACCACCACTTAATTGGTTCGTCAAACATTCCTTCACATTCTTGCACGAGCGGGTTGTTTTTCGGGGTAATGCCAGGCCGGGCGCCCGGCAGAAAGAACGGATTTGTGTTTTACAAAGTTTTACAATGTTCCGGGTCCATCTTTGGCATCATCAATTTTCCGATTGTTCCCCAACATTGCTTCCTTTAGTGACATAAAAGCGAAGCGGTATTACTTCAGCTGTCACAGTATAGGGGCGAGGAAACCAATGCTTTGTTTCTGGATACAAGGACTCTCCGAATTTGCATGCCATCTTCGCAGGGTTGGTTAGTATATCTTCCGGATCAAATCGAGACACTCCAGTTTGGAAACGATGCTTTGCCACGTTTGAGAAATAATGCACCGTCAGAAGCCATTTGATTGCCTCCAGATCTGCTGAATTCAGGTTGTGAACCTTACCAGTCCAATCCCAACTTTGAAGCCTGGGCTCGTCCCCTTCGCAAAAAAACAGAATTATCGAAGAACTATCTCCAAACACGTCAACCTTTCGAATGTAGTTGTGGTTGAAGGTCTGCGCAAAGATTTCCGCCCTGCGATTTTCAGAATGAAGGGTCAACTTATGAGAATAAATATCACTATCTGATTTATACGCATATTCGGCGAACGAGATCCGGTTGTTCGCGTTAATCCGAATCAGCCGGGTAAAGCCGTCATTTGATTGTCTTCGAACGAGAAACAGTGATAAAGCACCAAGCGCCAACAAAGGCACGACATATATCAATCTCGGACGCATAGCTTGTTAATTTCTCCATATAGGTTCATTTGTCCTCGATTCACTGAGTATTGTTTCCCTAGATTAAATGCTGCGACACCCAGCGAATAATCCCCCGGATTATTGTTGGGATCATCCACCATAGCCGATACTTGTTTGCCCACAAAATCAGGGAGGAATGAGTTCAACCCACCCAGCATGAAGAATGCGGCGAAATGATGGCCCTGATCGGCTTCGGGACGCGAGTTGTCCCGGTAGGCTGTTTGATAACCGCTGGAACGGCCAGGCGTCTGAAATTGAACCGTTTGATCCGGGGAACTCGTTGGAATTATACGAAAGGAGTCATTGATGCGTTTAAAATTGCCGCCCATGTCATTAGAGCTAACCAAAACTTTGAATGATTCTATAACTGTAAGGTAGTCGGCTTTGTTAGTACTTGCAGCTGCTGACTGAACTCCACCGGCAAATGCAGCCAAAGCACTGCAGTCGTCCATTAGTCCCTCCATCACGCTCTGCCTCAAAGACTCCGCAAAATCGCGCCGTGCTGAAGCACTTACAAAGAAGATGTCGTCGGGTATGTCCTGCTCCGTCGCTCGTCGTTCACTACCCAAGATATCTTTATCGAACTCACAGTGAAGAGTATTTTTCGCCCCATCCCAAGTGCATCTCTCCAGCCCCTTTGGGTCCCGCCAGTTCACCGGATCCCCTTGAACATAGGCGTAGCGGTTCGAACTGTCAGGATCACCTGGCCCCCCACTCGCTTGATATGGATCGCTCGTCAAGAAGCGCCCACTGGTACTCGCGAAATACCGCTGGTTGGCGTAATCCAACCCCGTGGCATCGCGCAAGTAAGTACCGAATTTCTCCGCAGGGTTACTCGTGACCGACTTCTCCTCGCCATAGGGGAAAAAATCTACCAACGTCCCTGCGCGAGAGACTACAGAGCTTAGACGGTCCGTTACCACGACCTGGTCGTTCAGGATAACCGCCTGTCCGGCAAAGTAAACGTTCTTCGACCCACCAGCAACCACCAACACTCCCCCGCTATTCTGCATCTGGAAAGTCATGATGCGCTTGCCGCTGGCGTCGTGGAAGTAGATCCATTCGTTTCCACTGGCGTCGCGCTTGTAGACTCGTTGATTGTTGGTTAGATATCCGTATGACTCTCCACTCGCTGTGGTTAGGCGGTTGTCCACGTCGAAGGTGCCTGATGACGTCATGTTTCCGTTGTTGTCATACGAATAACCGCCGCTGCTGATCCTGTTAGTAAGTCCGTTCACAGTTACACTAAGTATCGGCGCGGAGCCTGCTGTTGGGGTCTTCGCTAGTAAGTTACCCCAGCCATCATGACCGTAAGTGGAGGCCCAGTTAGTTGAGTTATTCGAGGTGTTTGTGGCTGAGGCAGAGATTAGTCGTTTGAGCGAATCGTATTGGTAGGCTACCTTCTC
>JAYUSZ010000011.1:0-6365 GCA_043755435.1 Bryobacterales bacterium
ACGAGATGTGCAACCCGCGCATTCTCCAAACACTATGCCTGCAGCCTTTTCCAGCTTCCCTGAAATGCGAAGTTGTGTCAGCATGCGGTCCATGCTGTAAGGTTCTTCGCCAACATCTTCAATAAACAAGATACGCCCCATAGTTTCAATTTCATAAGGCGTTCCCATTGTGGTAGCAATCAATGTCAGGTTGCCGCCCGTCAGCGTTCCACGAGCCCTGCCAGGGCGCACCGTGCGCAATTTATGCCTCGGCCTCAGTTTGTTACTCTCCGGCGGATTCGTCAGCGAACCAATTGGCTCCGTTTCAAACAAGGCCTTCTTGTAAAACTTTTGGGTATAGTCAGAAAATCCAGATAGCGCCACCGGACCGTGAAAAGTTATCAATCCGGTCCTCTTACCAATGGCAAGATGCAAAGCAGTGATGTCGCTATAGCCGACAAAGATCTTAGGATTTCGTCGAATCAGATCGAAGTCAATTGTCGGAAGCAGTTGAGCCGAACCATAGCCGCCACGGATGCAAAATACTCCTTTCACCTCGGGATCGGCAAACATTGCGTGCAGATCGCTAACTCGCTCCTCAATGGTTCCCCCCAAATACCCACTACGCTTCTTAACGTTTTTGCCCCACTTCGCTTTCAACCCAAAATATTCTATCGTGCGCGAAGCTGTTTCCAATTCGTCCGGATCGCTAACGAATGTTGAAGGGGTGATAAGGCCAACGGTGTCGCCTTGCTTAAGCACGCGTGGTTTGATCACTGCGCCAGCAGGCTTTTGAGCATATGTTGCCGCCGCAAAAGCAGCGGAAAGAAAATGTCTTCTATCAATCATTAAGGCCAGGGTAGCAACATTGGCACACGCCGTTGGTAATCCCGATAGGGTTGGCCGATCTTCGCAACTAAGCCACGCTCTTCAAACTGTATGCCAATCAGAATGTAGACGGTCAGACCAACCGCCAACAGAAGCCGATCCCAAGTCATAATTGGCACAGCGAAGTACAAAAGAATATTCCCCAAGTAAATAGGATGCCTTACGTACCTATGTAATATCGGCTCACGAAATTCTGAAGAGGCGCTTTCATCACGCAGCCCAATCAGCTCCAATGCTCCAAGGGTTGCTGCAGCAATACCCGTGATTACGATCCCCAAGATTGCAATTAGCCAGGACAGCAAAAAGGGCATGGCCCACAACACAGGTCCCGAATCCTGCCAAAACTCAACTAGCAAGAAGATGACAATTGCAGAGCAAATCACGAAAAGTACTCGGCCACCGCGACGTGCCATCAGACTGTGCTGAAGACCGAACAGCAGCACCAATCCGAAATCAATGGCCAGCGCTTCCCAATTCAATGGGGAAGACATCGCCGGTTTGCGGAGCAACAGTGCACCATCCAGCAATGCACCAATCGCGAGTAGAGCCGCAAAGTACTTCATGTTCTGGAAGGCTTCAAAACCACAACGCTGAGTGGCGGCACAGTCAGCCAAGCGCTCGCCGGCTGCCCATGAGAAGCACCTTCATGCGCAATCACAAAACCGCCGTTTCCCACATTGCTGCCTCCAAACATATAAGAATCAGTGTTGAGCACTTCCAAATACGTCACCGCTTCCGGCACACCAATTTTGTAAGCCTGCCTCACAACTGGAGTGAAATTGCAAACAAATACTAAATGATCTTTGGGATCCTTCGCCCTTCGCAAGAAAACAATAATGGAGGCATCGGTATCTCGAAAATCGATCCAATCGAAACCTTGATAACTGAAGTCAACTTCGTACAACGCCGGCTCGCTACGGTAAAGTCGATTCAACGCTGTCACGCAAGCCTGCAATCCCCTATGCGGTTCGTGATCCAGTAAATCCCACTGAATGCCTGCATCGTGGTTCCATTCATCGAACTGGCCAATCTCGCTCCCCATAAACAACAGCTTCTTCCCGGGATGCCCCCACATGTAACCCAGGAAGGTTCGCACATTAGCAAACTTTTGCCAATAGTCGCCCGGCATTTTCCCAATCAATGAGCCTTTTCCATGGACAACTTCATCATGCGAAATCGGTAACATGAAATTTTCGCTAAAAGAATAGAGCATGCTGAATGTAATGTTCTGGTGATAATATTTTCGGTAGACAGGGTCTTGCTGAAAATATTTGAACATGTCGTGCATCCAGCCCATGTTCCATTTCATGGTGAACCCCAACCCACCTGAATACACTGGCCGGCTCACTCCCGTATACGAAGTAGATTCTTCTGCAATTGTCATTGCCCCTGGTACTGTATGCGCCTGTTCGTTGAATTTCTGAAGAAACGAAATAGCTTCCAAATTCTCCCTTCCCCCATATTCATTGGGAATCCATTCGCCTTCCTTGCGAGAGTAATCCAAGTACAACATTGAAGCCACCGCATCCACTCGCAATCCGTCAATGTGATATTTCTTCAGCCAAAAAAGCGCATTGGAAATCAGGAACGATCGCACTTCATTGCGGCCGTAATTGAAAATCAGCGTGCCCCAATCCCGATGCTCCCCCTTACGCGAGTCCTCGTGCTCATATAGTGCAGTTCCATCGAAGAACGCCAGCCCATGCGCATCCTTTGGAAAATGGCCTGGCACCCAATCCAGAATCACGCCGATCCCTTCCTGATGCAGTCGATCCACAAGGTACATAAAATCCGCCGGTGTACCAAATCGCGAGGTAGGAGCATAGAAACCCGTTACTTGATATCCCCAGGAACCTGCAAATGGGTGCTCCGCTACTGGAAGAAATTCCACATGCGTGAAACCCAGCTTCTTAACATAGGCGCTCAGCGATTCAGCAAGTTCGCGATAAGTTGTCCAAGTATTCCCCGGCCCTTTCAACCAACTTTCAATATGCACTTCATACACAGAGATAGGCTCTCCGAGTAAGTTCTTATTGCCGCGCTCTGCCATCCAAACTGCGTCATTCCATGGATACAAATCCAAATCGGCAACCACAGAACCGGTACGAGGGGCCACTTCAGAAGCAAAACCATATGGGTCAGATTTCAGTTGACTGTACCCCTTGAATTTCGACTTCACCGAATACTTGTAGCACGCCCCTACTCCAACATCAGGAAGAAACATTTCCCAGACTCCGCCTTCGCGCAAACGCATTGGATGCCGACGCGTGTCCCAATCGTTGAAGTCCCCAGACACACTTACCGTATGTGCATTGGGAGCCCACAATGTGAACCGTGTCCCTTTGTGCCCGTCTACTTCCGCTAAATGTGCACCGAAAGAATTGTATCCATGAAACAAAGTTCCTTCACTGTGAAGGTGCAAGTCGAAGCTTGTAGAAAAGGGTGAAAAACGAAATGGGTCCTCAAGCTGTGTCCATTCACCATTCCACAACTTGATTTCCAAAAGATATGCTCGCGGCTCCCCAACCAAGGCAACTGCAAACAGTCCATTGGGGTCAAGAGCGATCATGGCGAAGGCTTTGTTATCAATCACCACCCGAGCCATAAGTGCTTGCGGTAAAAACGCCCTTACTTCCCAACCGTCAACATCAGGAACTTTGTGCGGACCAAGAACAGCAAATGGGTCACCATGATACCCGCCAAGGATTGCATCAAGTTGCTCTCGTGAAATAGTCGAACCAGCGGCCATGGGACTATTATTACAGTAAGTGTCCAACTTCCATCATCAATTGAGAAAAGCGGAGCTGCATCTGCATTTGGAAGGCTCACTTGAGCCCGCTACGATTTGCGAAATGCATCCGACAATCACGCCGGCCGAAGTGCAAGCAAAATACAGAACAACCGATTTCGGTAGATTCCTCGATGCCTATAAATGGGTTTCACAGCTCCTTGAAACCCCTCACCAATATGCCCTGGCAACTCGGCACTTGCTACAACGTCTGCAGTCTGAAAATGTGGGTTACGTCGAGTTGACACTTTCAGTTGGCGTGATTTTGTGGAAGAAGCAGGACGTAGCTGCAATCTTTGACGCTATCAACAAAGAGGCTCAACAATCCCCCATCCCCTGCTTTTGGATTTTTGACTTCATTCGCCATTTTGAATTGGACCACGCAATGCAAGTTGCAGATTGGGCTATGACGTATCGCAATGCTGGAGTAGTGGGATTTGGCTGCGGGGGGGATGAGAGCCGCGGACCGGCTACAAAATATCTTCCCGCGTTTCAGAAAGCACAAAGTGCGGGACTTCATTTGGCCCCTCATGCAGGAGAAACCAGCAGCGCAGAATCTGTGTGGGACGCTCTTCGCGTAGGTGCTGAACGCATCGGCCACGGCATTCGCGCTGCTGATGATCCATCCCTTCTCGCCGAGCTTCGGCAAAACAAGATCCCCCTGGAGATCTGCATTTCAAGCAATGTTGCCACGGGCGCTGTTACTGCACTGAAGAATCATCCAGTTCGACGAATAGCCGATGCCGGCGTTTTGCTCATTCTGAATACTGACGACCCAGCCATGTTCCGCACCACACTTTCCCGCGAATACGAAAAAGCAGAGCAGTTGGGCTTCAGTGAAAGTGAACTCAAGCAGCTTGCAGATGATAGCTTCAAATACAGATTTGCAACGCAGGGGGCAGCATGAAGTGGAAGCTACTTTCCAAATCGGAGGAAATTTCCAACCGTTGGATCAAAGTTCGTCGCGCCGATTTCGAGCTTTCTCGAGGCACCGTTTTGAAGGACTACTGGTTAGTCGAGAAGGACGCATTTGTGATAGTTGTTGCAGAATGCGAAGGCGCAGTAATCCTGGTTCGCGAGTATCGCCCAGCCACCGACAAGTATTATTTGAGTCCACCCGCTGGTTACATTGATGCAGGCGAATCCATTCTCGAAGCCGCCCGGCGCGAGTTGTTGGAGGAGACTGGCTACGAGGTCATAGATTCACGACAAATTGGCGAACTCCATGCAAGCCCGGCTTGGCTCGCCCATTGCGCTTTTGTAGTTTGGGCAAGCGTCCGCCGGGCACCCGAGATGGTGGAACTCGATGAGGAAATCTCCGAAGTTGTGAAAATGCCCTGGGCGGCAGTCTTGGAAAAGATTACATCCGGCGAAATTTGCGAAATGCAGGCAGTGGCCGCGTTACTGCTTGCAAGTCAAAACACGTCAAGACTAACATGACTGGCTAAATTCAAGCATGCCCTATTCGCCTAATAGACACTTGCGCGTGATTCAATGATCAGGCTTCAACAGTAGATCCCAAACATCGCATCCAGTGCGAAATGTGCGGCTCATAAATACGAACGGGTAAGGGTTCACCCCGATCATGTAGTCGGTTTGAGGTCCTGCCTGAATCCCTGGTTTAATAGCCTTTAGACCATGTGGCTCGCGGTCAATTTCCTTGAATTCGTAATTTCCATCATTGTCCGTTTGCGCAACGTGCTCATGGTTGTTGGTCCAAGCAATCTCTTTCGCCCCGGCGATAGCTTCGCTACCTATTTCGAGAGAAACTTTTCCTGCCAATCGGTAAGGCCCACCGTCAAGCTGATTTCGCAGCGCTTCCAACATGTGCATGTTCCCTTTTATTGGAAATGTCTTAGAAATGGAATACAGCAGATCGATTCGACTTGAATTTCAGCTATGCCCTCTTTCATATTCAACAAGGGTTGTTCAACAGCCATCTTCACGTATCGGTTCTGTTTTGAGTGTGTCGTAGGATCGCTGATAACACGGCCAACGAAGACTACCATTGATTCGGTCATCTCCATGCATGGGCTGAACGGGTTACCGCACCAACATCCCAAGAGTGGGGTCGCAGCAAAGAGTAGCCAATAGGGAGGCCGCATAATCCTTATTCCGCACTACCGCTGGTTAACCCGCGATTCTTTCAACAACGCTTCCAACTGCTCAATACGCGCCGTCAAATCAGCCATCGCTTGCCCTTCAGGATCAGGCAGCTTCCCGTGCTCCAACTGCTCATCGGCAATCACCCCTCGCGAACGGACTATGCGGCCTGGAACCCCAACCACTGTGGAATGATCTGGCACATTGTGCACCACCACCGACCCCGCCCCGATCTTTGCGTGGTTCCCAATATGAATGTTCCCCAGCACCTTGGCCCCGGTTCCAACCACAACATTATTTCCTAAGGTCGGGTGTCGTTTGCCCCGATCTTTACCTGTTCCGCCTAAAGTGACGCCTTGATAGATTAAGACATCGTCACCAATTTCCGCAGTCTGACCAATTACCACCCCCATGCCGTGATCAATGAAGAAGCGACGGCCAATAGTTGCGCCAGGATGAATTTCAATTCCAGTGATGAGTCGGCTGAATTGCGAAATCAGCCTTGGAATCAGAGGGATACCAGCATCGTTCAGACGATGTGCAAGCCGATGCAGCAGAACTGCATGCACGCCGGGGTAGCACAATAAGATCTCAACCACGCTCTTGG
>JAYUSZ010000012.1:0-16593 GCA_043755435.1 Bryobacterales bacterium
ACCACTGTAGGCGGATTGACCGCTGAATGGCTAGGCCGAGTACCAAAGGCTGGGGAGCACGTGGAAAATGACGGCCTGCGAATTGAAGTAATTTCGGCAAGTGAGCGTCGTGTTGAACAAGTCCGCGTTTCGGTAGCGCTAGGCAAAGAAGAATTAAATCCCGCAACATCAGCGGAAAAAGAGTGATTTTGAAAGTAGGAACAGTATCTATTATCGGTCTGCCGAATGCCGGCAAATCCACACTATTGAACGCCTTGGCCGGCATGAAATTGGCCATAGTCAGCTCAAAGCCACAAACCACACGCACCTTAGTCCAAGGCGTGCTAACGGAACCAGCGTTGGGGCAAATTGTGTTTGCCGATACTCCAGGGATTCACAAGTCTGATTCCGTTTTCAATAAACGAATGATGCGTAGCGTGCGCAGTTCATTGTCGAATCTGGATGTAGTTGTTTATGTAGTTGACGCACGTCGCGCCATTGATGACGAACAGAGGCAGGCACTGGACGTACTGAACAATGTTGAGGTACCGGTGATTCTTGTCTTGAATAAGATCGACAAGATTGGCAAGAAAGTGAAGATGATTGAATTGCTGAATGCCTATCAACAGATTAGGCCCTTCACTTCCTACATTCCTATTTCAGCGGCTACTGGTGAACAAGTGGATGTTTTGAAAGCGGAGATCTTCAAACACCTGCCTGAAGGGGATCTGATATTTCCAGAAGATCATGTTACCGATCAGCCCTCGCGATTTCTTGCTTCAGAAATGATTCGTGAGAAATTGCTGGACGCCACCGAACAAGAAGTGCCACATTCCGTAGCGGTGTTTGTGGAAAAATGGGAAGAGACTCTAAAAATTACGAAAGTAACCGCCACTATCTACGTGGAAAAAGAAGGCCAGAAGCGAATTGTGATCGGCCAGGGTGGTTCAATGATTAAGCAGATTGGAACCTTGGCCCGGCAGGAAATGGAAACCTTTTTTGAGCAGAAGTTCTACTTGGAATTGTTTGTAAAGGTTCGGGCCGATTGGCGCGAAAACACTGAGTTCCTGAATGAGTTAGACTGGCGAAGAATGGCTGGTGGTCCTGCCATCGAAGAGAATTGATTATGAAATCACTAACCAAAACCCTCCTTTCCTTGTTGCTGACAATTTCTTTAGGCACCTCTCTATTGGCGGCTGACAAGAAGCTGCCAACTACCGATGATTCCATTTACGATCAGGTGATTCGTAAGCTGGCAAACGATCCTGAAGTTCGTGGTGGTAATTTCAAAGTGACTGTTGTTAAAGGCGTGGTTACCATTGTTGGAGTTGTAGAAAAAGAGAAGATCAAAGCAAAAGCTGAGAAGTTGACGAAAAAGATCAATGGCGTGAAGCAAGTGGACAATCAGATCCGGATTTCACCCACGCGAAGCTAACATGATTACGCGAAGGAAGTTCATTGCCGGAAGCACCCTTGCCATGACTACTGAAGCTGCTGTTCCGCAATACAAGATCATTGATCCGCACGTCCATGTTTGGACTCATGATCCGAAGTTTCCATGGGCGAAAGAAACGACGAAGCCACCTAAGGAAGAAGCGACGGTGGAGATGTTGCTTGACCTGATGAAGACCAACGGAATTTCTCATACCGTTCTGGTGCAGTACATTGGTTATCGATGGGATAACAGTTATACTCTTGATTCCTTCAAGCGTTTCCCAAAGCAATTACAAGGCGTGGCAAGGGTGAATCCGAACGATTCGGCTGCCCCCGATCATGCCTCTAAACTTGCAGAGCAGGGGTTCAAAGGGATCCGCCTTTCTCCTGGCGCAGATGCGAGTGGAGATTGGATTCGCGGCCCGTTGATGGCTCCGTTGTGGAAACGCGTCGAAGAATTGAAGATCCCCATGTTGCTGCTGGCACCAATCACACGAATACCCGACATGGCTCCGCTGATTGAAAAGAATCCAGAGTTGACAGTGGTGATCGACCATATGGCGGACAGCCCGATCGACAAACCGGAACTGCTGGAAAAGCTGTTGGATCTGGAACGTTTCCCCAAGGTGTTCGTAAAAATCTCTCACACTTGGCAACTTTCAAAACAGGAATATCCATTTCGGGACACCTTTGAAAATGTGAAAAGGCTGCATGCGAGGTTTGGACCGCAGCGCCTGATGTGGGGAACCGATTGGCCGGTTTGTTTGTCCAAAACCACTTACCCACGGACTCTGCAAGTGGTTCGCAACGAAATGAAGTTTCTGAACGAAGACGACAAGAGTTGGATTTTGTCGAAAACCGTCGAGCGTATCTGGAAGTTTTCCTAAGGAGCAGCGCCGATTTTCGCCCTCCTCATACTGCTTCTGGTGCCGGTTGTTTTCGGGGAAACCTGGAAGGAATATCGTGCGGGTCCAGTCTCAGTATTGGCCGTTGGAATGGAGAAGGAAGCAGCGGAATCCTTAAACGTTCTGGATCAGTATCGCTATACTTTAGGTCAACTTCTTGGAGTGCCGCTGGATCCGGTTTGGCCAATAAAGTTAGTACTTCTGAGAGATAAGCAGGCATCCGAGTTTCCAAAATCGCAATCATTTGCGCTTCGGCGCGACTCCTACATGGGGGTTCTTTCCTCAAATGTTTCGACTGGCGCAAAGCTCTATCCTTCGTTTGGGCGAATTTTGCTGGAGGATGGGATCAGCGGAATGCCGTCTGACGTTGAAGAAGCCCTGCTGACACTTTTCAGCACGCTACAGGTAGATGGCACGAAAATTACGCTTGGTGCGCCACCGGAAAAAAAGCTTCAGACGCGAGCCTGGGCAAGGCTTCATCTGTTGGCGGTGGACCCACGTTATAGCGGCAAGCTGCGTGTCATGCTCACAAACATGCGGAAGGGAGTGGAACAGGACGTAGCTCTTCGCAACGCGTTTGAGGTTAGTACTGCTGGTTTGGAAAAAGAATTGGATGCGTACATGTCGGTACCGATAACCGGAACGGTTAAGCTCAACGGGCATGCTGTTGAAGTCCGCAGATCGGGTCTGGGTCGGGACCTGGAGCCTCCAACTGGAGAGATTGCACTTGCTGATCTGGAGCCAACAGAATCCGCCTATCGCGCCATTCTTGCCAAGTTTCCACAATCGAGTGAGGCGGTTGAAGGGATGGGTTTGCTGATTGGAGACAAGGCGTTTCTTTCTGCAAGCCAAGGAGCCCGTGCGCAAGCTACTATTGGCACCTATGATTCGTTGCGCAACGCCGCTGGCAAGAATCCAAAATGGGGGGAACCCGCCAGACAACTGGCTCTTCTTGAAACCGACATCGGCCGCAAATTGGCATTGATGAAGAAGTACACTGAGTTGGTGCCTCGTGACTGGGAATATTGGGGTAAGTACGCCCAAGAATTGCAGGATGCCGAAAAGTTTTCAGAAGCTGCCCGGGCATGGCTTTCTGCTGAAAAAGCTGCCCCGAATTCGGAAGCCAAACTCCGGCTGCGGGAAGGGCGAAGGATGAGCGAAGATCAGCGGCTGGAGTTAGAAGCAGCGGCGCGCCGCAAGGAACAGGAAGACAAGCGGCTGGAACTGGAGCGTTTGAAGAACGAAGCCATAGCTAGGGTGCGTGAAGCGGAAGCTCGGGCCAATAAGGGGCTCACACCACTGGACGCTAGCAAGCTGGATCAATGGTGGGATGGTGCTCAGGCGGATGCCCACCTCACTGGAAAACTGGAACGTGTAGATTGCCTAAAAGGATTTGTGCGGCTTGCAATTCGAGGACTTGATAACAAACTTGTACAACTTGCAGCGCCTGACATGTCGAAAATTGGTTTGCTTGGTGCGGCCACGTTGAGTTGCGGTGCTCAACGCCCGGTGCGTAACGTAATTGTTGATTTCATCAATAAAGCAAACAAGGCACGTCAAACAGTTGGTGATATTGTTCGGGTGGAAGTTCAGTGAAGCAAGCCCGTTGGATCGCAATCGCGATCTTTGTTTGTGCCTCAATGCTGAACTATTTAGACCGCCAGTTGTTGGCGGCCGTGCAGCCAGACCTCCGCGCTGAATTCAATATGAGCTTAGCCGATTTCGGTTGGTTGATTTCTTCCTTCTCCATAATCTACTCCGTTAGTGCTCCATTGATGGGCCTATTCATTGACCGGGTTGGTTTGAATTGGGGTATTACAGTGTCATTGGGCCTATGGTCCATGGCGACCGTTGCCACCGGGTTTAGTAGCAGTTACAAAGGCCTCATTGCTTGCCGCGCGCTACTTGGCATTGCTCAGGCTGGTGGAGTGCCCAGTTCTGGCAAAGCATTTGCGATGTACCTGGCGCCTGCGGAGCGGGCCTTGGGCAACTCGCTTTCACAGACGGGCATTAGTATTGGTGGTATTGCCGCTCCGCTGCTGGCTGCTCATTACGATTGGAGAACTGCCTTCATGATCGCGGGCGCTTTGGGATTTCTTTGGATTCCAATTTGGTGGATTACTTCCCATTATGTTCCGGCTGAAACCGTTTCTTCGTCTGCGCGAAGTGTATCTATCAAGGAAATTCTTTCCCATCCCCGCTATTGGATTTTCATCGCAGCTACAATTTTGGGAATGGCCACTTACAGCTTATGGACGAATTGGGTAACCCCATATTTGGTGAAAACCTGGAGCCTTACCCAAGCTGAAGCCAATGCGCAATTCGCCTGGATCACGCCACTGATGGGATTGCTTGGAGGGCTCACTGGAGGATACCTGACGCTTTATTGGAGTCGGCATGGTGTTCCCATTCAACAAGCTCGTATGCGTGCCATTTGGATCGGATGCGTTGGCATGCTGCTCACCGCTGCTGTTCCTTTCATGGGATCTGCAGGCGGTGCTGCAATGCTGATGGCTGTCAGCTATTTCTGCGGCACCATTTTTACCGTGAATCTATATTCCATGCCGCTTGAAGTTTTTGGACGCCAACGAGCGGCCTTCGCCGTTGCGTCATTGACCTCGGCTTATGGTTTCATGCAGACGGTAATATCTCCGCTTGTTGGTTGGACGGCGGATCATTATGGATTTGCGCCCGTATGCCAGGTGCTAGCATTCTTGCCACTGTGCGCTGCCTTCTTATTGAGTCGCGTACGAGTTAGTGAGGCTGTGTGAACTGGAGGAAACTCCTCTTTTCGCTGATAGGCAAAGACCCCGATGCAGTAGTTGTTTCCTTTGCCTCCGGCAATGCTGAACTTTGCCGGAAAATGGCGATCCAGGTTCGCGACCTTGAACCGCATCGAGCACACTTTCTCGTCTGCCTGGATCAACCGATTGATGTACCTGGGATGAGATCCATAGTTGTTTCGTCGACGGATCCATTCCTTGAAACTCGCCACGCGCTACGTCCGTTTCGCATTGGCCTGGCACCGGTTTTATTCGACACTGAACCTCACCCGCTTCGTGCCGTGGCGGCCTTCTTGGCTCCGCGAAAGATTCTGGCCTTCAACCAACGATTGGAACGACATCACCTGCGTGCATCTACGCCGGTTTCGTCCGTTCTATTTCTTAAAGGAGTGGAATTGGATCGCATTGGGTTGCGGCCATGGTCGGATGGCGATGGTTATGCTGCATCCAAGTTTGTGACTTTGGACGGCCGTCCTTGGCGACCCGGGCGTCGCCGCATCGGCATTTTGTCTCCCTACTTCCCGTGGCCGCTTTCGCACGGCGGAGCTGTCAGGATCTACCATTTGTTGCGCGAAGCAGCGAAGGAATTTGACATTGTTCTCTATTCGTTTGGCGAGGTGGAAAAGGCTTCCCCTCTCATGGATCTTGTCGCCCGCGCTTATGTATTTGAGTTGCCCCGATATCGTAAACCTCGGTGGGCTTCGCTGCTTCCGCCTGAAGTGTGCGAGTACAATTCCACAGCCTTGCAGCAACTCTTAGAAACCAGCCGGAAGGAACTCAGCATTGAATTACTTCAGGTGGAGTATACGCAACTCGCCCAATATTCGGGAGATGTTCTGGTGGAGCACGATGTCACTTTCGATCTTTACGATCAAGTGGCTTCACGCGAACCATCGCTTGTCGCGCGTTGGAACGCTTTGCGATGGCGGCGGTTTGAGCAGCAGGCTGTCAAGAAGTTTTCAAGAGTTGTCACTATGGCGGATAAAGACTCTCATGTGCTTGGCATCCCTAATTCGCGAGTGATTCCGAATGGCGTTGATGTTTCCCGATTTGTGCCAACTGCGGAGCCTGCTAGTTTCAATGTACTTTTCATTGGATCGTTTCGTCATTTTCCGAATATCCTTGCTTTCCGATTCTTCCATGAACAAGTCTGGCCTCTTGTACAACAACGATTTCCACAAGCGACGTTCACAGCTGTGGCCGGTCCTGACCCTGAACAATACTGGCGCAGTTTCACAACCGATCCTTTTCCTTCCGTAATTGGCTTTGTCGCTGATGTTGTACCGCTTTACCAGCAGACGAATCTTGTTGTTGCTCCAACACTTGTTTCTGCTGGGACTAATCTGAAGGTGTTGGAGGCTATGGCAATGGGACGTGCCGTGGTTGCCACCCCCTCCGGTTGCCAGGGCTTAGGATTACAGCACGAGCATTCCGTTTGGATTGCGGATACCGCAGATGCCTTCGCCGATGGTATTTGTTTGCTATTTGCGGACGCCGACTTGAGGTCTATGATTGCCCGCAATGCTCGCAAGCTAGCCTTGAATGAGTTTGACTGGCAGGAAGTTGGAACCAAACAGCAAGCACTTTGGGAAGAAATTATCGGGCCGTCCTTCAATAGCCGACCCGGTACGGAGGCTGATTTAGAAGCAGTTCAAGTAATCCAACAGCAAGCGCCGGAATCAGCCAACTGGCCACCTTCAAGCTATCTTAATCAATGCTTCTGGATTGTGGAATCCATTTTCCCGAAAACAGAAGTGGCTGGATTTGCAGTTTGGCGGGAGGTAGATGGGGGCGAATGGGAGTTACTAAATCTTGCAGTTTCGCCGAAATTTCGCCGGCGTGGGTTAGCCTCGCGGCTAATCGCCAAATTGAAGGAACTTAAAGTGGATACCATATTCCTTGAGGTTCGTGAATCAAATGCCGCTGCCCGAAGCATTTACAGGTACCACCACTTCCGTGAGGTTGGCCTTCGGAAAAACTATTATGCACACCCAATCGAGAATGCTATTGTTTTGCGCTTCCAAAAGTGATAGAAAATAGATGAGACCGGCCATCGGTGACCGGCTCTAGATAAGTTTTGACAATAGTTGAGACTACCCACCGAGCCTAATCGACTCGGCGTGGCGGCCTCCCAAAGGAGATAAACAACCTGATGGAGCTAAACACGCAGGATCAAATTAAAGCGCATCTGATATCGACCAGTGAAGAGTTCCGAAAAATGGTGGAAGACCATTCCAGTTACGATCGGAGACTTCAGGAACTGGAAGCGCTAGACCATCTCAGTATGGAACAGGAGGCTGAAGAGCATAGGCTCAAAAAGTTGAAGCTTCTGCTTAAGGACCATATGACTGAGATGCTCTCCCGCTCCGATCTACAAGCCGTCTAACTGTAGATTGAACGCGTTAGTTGCGCGAGTAAAATAGAGTCGAGAAAGTTAAGGGCCCGCTTCGGCGGGTCCTTTTTCATTTGGGGCCTTCCTCATAAGCAATTGAGGCGCAGTTCTGAGGAGTTGGCGTATTGACTTACCCAATTTAGGATGTATCAATTGTGGTGTTAATTCCGCCAATGGTTCAAGGACGAACCTTCTCTCATGAAACCTTGGATGAGGGATGGTCAGCGCATTACCTTCAAGGATTTCTTGATCATAGAGAAGAATATCAATGTCGATTTCTCGCGGTCCATTTTGAATTGTAGGCGTTCGTCCCAATGAGGCTTCGATCTTCTTCAAGGTTTTTAATAACCGGAGTGGCGGCAAATTGGTAGTAGCTTCCACTATAAGGTTCATAAACCAAGGCTGATCAGTATATCCAACCGGCTCAGTTTCCCAGTAGGAGGAGTTTCGCTTCACGGTGATCCCCGATTCGCTTAACTTCAAAATAGCTTGTTGAAGCAGACCGTATCGATCCCCAAGGTTGCTACCTAAGCCGAGGTAAATTAGATGGGCCATTCATCCATTAGAAAAGAAGATTCTGCGAATCCACTTCTGCCCGTGGAGGGCGCACGCCGAAATATTCAAAGGCTCGCCTTGTCCCCACTCTGCCGCGCGGAGTACGGTCGATAAATCCCAGCTGAATCAGGTACGGCTCGTAAACTTCCTCAATCGTCGCTGCTTCCTCGTCAATGGAGGCGGCGATTGTATTGATGCCTACTGGACCTCCACCATACTTTTCCAGGATGGTCATCATTAACTTAGTGTCGATTTCGTCGAGGCCATAGCGGTCAACCTCGAGAAGATCTAGGGCAGTGATAGCCACTTGTTGATCAACTCTTCCGTCTGCCCGAACTTGAGCATAGTCCCTAACTCGTCGTAAAAGCCGGTTCGCAATACGCGGTGTTCCTCGCGACCTACGGCCAATTTCCTCGGCACCGCCCTTGTCAATTGGAACATCCAACAGTTTGGCGGACCGAAGTACAATTTTGGCCAAGTCAGCTTCGTCGTAGTGGTTCAGCCGCAGCACCAACCCGAACCGGCCGCGCAATGGGGCACTCACCAACCCTTGCCTTGTGGTCGCTCCAATGGCGGTGAACCGATTCACTTCAAGCGAATGGGTTCTGGCTCCCGGCCCGGTTCCTACAAGAATATCGACACGAAAATCTTCCAGGGCCGAATATAGGATTTCTTCAACATCCGGCAGAAGACGGTGAATTTCGTCAATAAAAAACACCTGCTTCTTCTGGATGTTTGTTAGCACTCCTGTCAGGTCCAGCTTCTTCTGCAGAACGGGTCCTGAAGTTGTGTCAAAGGCTACACCCAATTCCTGGGAAATGATACTGGCCAAAGTTGTCTTGCCCAAGCCTGGGGGGCCGTAGAGCAGCACATGATCCAGAGCTTCTCCTCGCCTCTTAGCAGCCTCAATGGCGATGGAAAGATTTTCTTTCAGCTTCGGTTGGCCTGTAAAGTCTGCCAAGAGCTTGGGCCGGAGGGCCGCCTCAAACTTTCGATCTTCTTCAGAAGAAATCGCCGAAATAATTTGACTGTCTTTCATTACCTCACCAACTGGAGCGCTCGGCGGAACAACGATTCAAATGTGGATTCGACGTTCTCCGACTTGGCCTTCTTCAATGCTGCCTCTGCTGCGGGCCGCGGGCTTCCCAGGTTGACCAAAGCCGAAAGCACATCCTGTTCCAAGGCGTTTAATGGCGCAACGGTGCTTGCCGACGAAGCGGGCAATCCAGCAGCAATGGAATCGATCTTGTCCTTCAATTCAACAATCATTCTTTCTGCGGTCTTTTTACCAATGCCTGGAATGCGAGTCAACATGCCGACGTCGCCTGATCCCAATGCAGACAATAAATCCCCTGGCGCAATTCCGCTTAATACAGCCAATGCTACTTTAGCGCCAATGCCGCTGACTGAAATTAACTTCTCGAAAATAGTTTTCTCCTCCTTTGTGAAGAATCCGTAAAGAAGGAACGCATCTTCGCGGACATGGGTATGAATCCGTAGCTTCGCTTCGGCTCCCAAATCAGGCAGCCGCGTGTAGGTGGAAACCGGAATGAAAACTTCATAGCCAACTCCGGCCGTTTCCAGAATCACGCTATTGGGATGTTTTTCGAGTAGTGTTCCGCGCAAATGGGCAATCATTCGTACCTTACATTATCGCAGCCAGTTATCCTGCAAGGGCACCTAAATGGGCGGAAACTGCGAGTCCAACTCCGTTTAAGTTGTAGCCACCTTCCAGCAGCGAAACCAAACGTCCTCCAGAGTGCTTGTCGGCAATCTCCATGGTTAGTTTCGTCAATGCCGCAAAATTGGAGTCGGTGAGCGTGAAACGTCCCAAAGGGTCTCCTTCACGAGAATCGAAGCCAGCGGAGAGTAAGACCAATTCCGGTTTGAACTTATCCATGGCGGGAACCAACTGATGTTGAAACGCACCCAGGATTTCTTCCATGCCTGATCCTGCCGGGAAGGGGCAGTTTAAAGTGCTGCCAGCCCCAGCTCCCTCGCCCGATTCCGAAGGCAAGCCAGAGCCTGGGTACCAAGGATATTGGTGTGTGCTGAAAAAGAAAACGGACCCGTCGGAGTAAAAGATATCCTGCGTACCATTGCCGTGGTGCACGTCCCAATCGGCTATCAAGACATTCTTCACTCCATACTTATGCTGGGCGTATCGCGCAGCAGCGGCGATGTTATTGAAGATGCAAAACCCCATACCGCGGTCCGCAGTGGCGTGGTGTCCTGGAGGCCGCACGATTGCCAAGGCGTTGCGCGTTTTTTTCTCAAACACAGCATCCACGGCGGCCATTGCAGATCCTACGGCGTGCATGGCCACTTCCCAGGAGTTCACTCCGATTGCTGTATCCCCCGTTCGCAATTGGCTTCGTCTTTCCAAAATGTCCAACTTCGCTGCTGCAATATAATCCCGATGATGGCAGCGAGCTACGTCATCTTCCGTCACTGTTCTTGGAGCAAGCTTTGTTGTGCGGGAAGGGAAGGCGGCTTTTTCGAGGGCTTTCCAAATAGCGTCATACCGCTGTGGACTCTCGGGATGTCCCGGGCCGGTTTCGTGCTTTTTCGAAATAGGGTCGGCTAACAGGCCCGTGCGAGATTTGGTTTCCACTAACACCAATTCTCCGCGAACCAACGCATCTCTTCAACTGGTATCTGTACGCGAACTTCCTGGCCCACTTGAAAGTGTTCGTAGGAACCGGGTTGCTCTACTGTTAGTTCTAAACCTGATTCTAGACGTACCTGCAATCGGATGCCTCTGGGCCAGTGGATTACTTCTAAGAGTGTCGCGGTGAATCCGGCATTGCCGGTTGTTACTCGCAGTCTTCCTGGGCTGAATGCCAAATGGGTGGGGCGTGCCTCTTTCGTGATTGGCACGACTCCAAGCGCACTTTCAAATCCCGCAGTGGTTGCTCGTCCCTCCAGTACCTTCCATCCCAGGAATTTGGCCACATTGGATGTTTTTGGCCTAGTGAACAAAGCCTCTGGAGTTGCTTGCTGGGCAACTGTCCCACTAAGCAGCAATACGATTTGGTCGGAAAGCTGAGCTGCTTCCTCTTGGTCATGAGTTACAAAAATTGTGGTCATGGCCAGTTCCCTCTGTAAGCGCCGGAATAGGAGACGCATTTCTCCCCTCAGGGATTCGTCCAAAGCAGAAAAAGGTTCATCCAACAACAACACTTTGGGTTTAGTAATAAGGGCCCGGGCAAGTGCGACTCGTTGTTCTTGCCCACCTGAAAGCTGGTGAGGGCTTTTGTTGGCGAACTCCGTGATTTGCAGCAAATCGAGCATAAGCTTGGTACGCCGCTTCACTTCCGGTTTTTCCAAATGCCTGATGGTGAGACCGAAGGCCACATTGTCCCAAACGCTCAAGTGCGGAAACAGCAGTGGTTTTTGAAATACCATAGCCGCCTGACGCATTTCTGAAGGCACGTGGGCAACCGGCTCTCCATCGAATAGGATGCTGCCATTGTCTGGTGCAATCAGCCCGGCGATTACTTTGAGTAGCGTGGTCTTACCGCAGCCTGACGGGCCAAGGATGGATGTCAATTGTCCTGCTGGAAACTCGATGAACAGATCACGCAATACCGTCTTGGCGGAATAGCCCGCGATTAAGTCGTGAATTGAAACTGAGGTGGGTTTACTGTCCGTCAAGCAAAACCTTACGCCGCCAATCGCGATCCAAGCGGTTCAAATACTCTGCATCTGGTTCCTGCAGTAGGTGCGCCGCCCTTTCTTGTGCGGACAGAGTAGCAACTCCACGTGGCAATGCCGCAACGTCGGCACGCTGGGAGTCGTTCAGCTTTTCCAGTGCCAGAGGAAAGCCGTTTCCTAATACTTTGGCCATGTCGAACATACGTTCGTAGGAAACAAGTTCGTTGATTAAGGTCAGTGCGCCTTGCCGGTTGGATGCGTTGAATGGGATGGCTAGGAAGTTATAGTTCCCCAGCGTTCCGCTTTCGAAAAGAAAGGTCCGGGTAGTGGCAGGAAATTCTCCACGAGCAATTTTCTCAGACGCGAAAGAGGGAGCATAGCTCATTGAGAAATCGATCTCCTGATTTGCAAACAGCCGGTCCAACTCTTGCGCAGTGGACGGGTACGCTGCTCCTTTTTTCCAAAGATACGGTTTCAGTTCATTCAGGTATTGGAATGCCTGCGCCGAAGCGTTCTCATACAGAGTTGCGTCGAAGGAAGTTCGAAATGGTTTTGCGCCTCCGCCGTAGAACAGCAAAAGATGGCGGATGAACGCTGATCCGGTAAAGTCTGGTGGAGCAATGTAAGTGAATCTTCCTGGATGCAGCCTCACCCATTCGAGTAGTTTGGAAAATGATCTGGGCGGCGAAGGCGACCGAGCTTCGTCATAGGCCACAACGAATTGCGAGCTCTGCCACGGCACTTCAAGTCCGTCTATCGCTGTACCGAAATCGTGGAGCTTTGTCCAATCGGGATACAAAAGAGAATTCGGAATCAGCTGCGTTATTGGCCCCCACAGTAGCTTAGCTTCCTTTGCTGTGCGGAAGTTTTCGCCATTAATCCAGATTGCGTCAATTGAACCTTCGGAATTCTTTCCCGCCTCACGCTCGTTGCGTAGCTTGCTGATTGCTTCGCTGGTTTGATTAAAAGGTGCCAATCGCAATTGTATGCCGTATTTTTGTAACAGGGCTCCGGTGACGGTTGTCTGAAAATAGCGGTTGCGAGCTTCATCTCCGGACCACATTGCCAACCTCACTTCTGACCTGTATTCGGTGCCACAGGAAGTCAACCACAAAGCGGTGATGAGCAAAGAAAGGATTCTAATCAAGAATTCTATTTTCGCGCATCCAGAAGCTGATTATGAAGAACAGTAGTACTGGAGGCATTATTAGGACAAGCGCCATAGCTGCTGCCACTGCAGTGTCGCCGCTTCTTTCAAAGCCAACCAGAACGATTGGAAGTGTAACGATTCTTCCACCGCCTGTTAATAGCGTGAGCAGGTATTGGCTCCAACTGATGATGAAGCTCAGCGAAGCGGCTAATGCAATTCCAGGGGCAATCGCGGGAAGCGTAATTCGGCACCATACCTGTGAGTTCGTAGCTCCGAGTGTTCGCGCCTGCGCCTCTAGATCCACATCAAGTTTCGTAAAGCTTGACATGATTGTCAACACCGCATACGGTACGCTCGGGATCAAGTGAACTAACATGACGCCGATCCATTGATCTGTGATCCCGTAGTTCAGAAGCAGTTTATGGATTCCCATTACAGATGCCAGCGGTGGTGCAAGCATTGGAAGGTATACCAGCCAAAGCAACACTTGTTTCCCCGGAAATGCATGCAGCGCAAGTGCTCTGCCTGCGGGTAGTGCGATCAATGTGGATAGAAGGGATACTGCTATCGCCAACGAAAAACTAGTAACCAGGGGTGATGCGATTTGCTGAAGAACATATTTCCAGGCGCGTAGTGCAAAGTTTTGAGGTAATAGCGCCGGCCAAAGCCAGCTTTGCGCCAAGGAAAGGAACAACAGTATTGCCATCGGCCAAAGACAAAATAAGGCAAGACGTTTCAAGGGAGCACCATTTTGGAATTAGAAAAAGTGAAGGCTCGCAAGTAGATGGCCGCCAATACTGAACTAATCATCGTCATGAAAATGCTGATCGCCATTCCAGCCGGCTGGCCCGCCAGTTCTGTTGATTGAAAATAACGTTGGGCCAAAACGCTAAGCACGGTCGGGTAGTTTCTTCCCAGCAAGAAAGGAACATCATAAGATGAAAATACGAAGGCGAAGACGATCAGCGCTGCTGGAAGAAATGCAGGAGCAAGTAGAGGCAGTGTGACCCATCGCAACCTTGCCCAAGGGCCTGCACCAAGAGTTCGTGCCACCGCTTCGTAATCGCATCTACTTCTGGCGAGGAGTGCCAAACAAGTGAGCGCGATAAAAGGGGTTTCCTTTAGCCAAAAGGTTAGAATGATTCCCAGGCCAAAGGGATCTTGGACAATGGCTGGAAATTGGGCGGGAGTGTGGATGATTCCCGTTGAGTAGGCTAGGCGAGACAGAATTCCGCTAGGCGAGGCAAGGCTGATTAAGGCCACAGCCATTGTTAGATGAGGCATGGCGATGGGAATTTGGAGCAGCATTGCCGCCTGCCGATGGCTTACCGACTTAGTGTAGATGTACAAGGCTAGAGCAACCCCAGTCACTGTGGAGAGCAAGGTGGATACCGCTGCGATCCAAAGAGTGAAGCCCACTGCGGCACGTAGTTCGGGGTCCTGAAACAGTTCAGGCTTTGCCGCTAAACCTTCCTTTGTGGCAATTAAGATCCCACCGAGAAATAAGCCTACCAATACAAAAAGAAGTGGCAGCAACATCCAGAAGCTTTTTGATGTGTGCTTTAACAAACTATCTCCGGCCGAACAGCCACATTAGCAAGCTTCCTAAGACTGAGAGCAACAAGCAGGTAGCGATTGGAAAGTAAAATGAAGCGTTCCCTCTGGACCACTTGAAGTCACCTGGCAAACGTCCTAACGGAATGGAAAGTTTTTCACTAACAGTTAGCACCAGGCCGACCGCTGCAATCACCAATCCGGCAATAATCAGCGTTCGGCCCATAGTTTTATAGCGAATAGACGCGACCACGATGTTGACCAATCAGGATTTGGAACAACCTGTGAGCAATCAACTCATGAAGCGTCAATAGTTCTTTGTGTGCAGCGGCGATTGCCATTGCATCCAAAGGGTCCTTTACAGGCGGACCGCCAGCTTTCAAAGCGTCGGTTGCTTCTTTCAAAATTGGATCGGTCATCACTTCTCCTGCCATTTCCCAAAGCGTGATAAAACGATCTACAGCAGTTGGGAAGCTGACTGAAAAAACACCGTGACGGCTGGTGGTGCGTGGTGGTTTGTAGTCTAAGTTAAATGGGCCATTAAAGCCATGACTGCGCAGCAGCACCAACACGTTGAGCCAATCCAGGGGATTCACCAATCCCACTGCAATATCAACGTCATGCTTCAAACGGTAGCCATCGTTAATGTCGAAATGCCAAAGTTTCCCGCACAAGAGCGCCCGGGCCAGGGCTGCCCTAGGTGCTGCTCCCCACATTAATTCGTGAAGATATTCAGGATTCAACCCCACCATTTCGGGATGTTCAAGTAGGCCTGAGGAAATGAATCCCAGCATGGCGTCGGATGTGGGCAACAGAATTTCTGCTTGGGGTTCAAATGGCTTCGCTTCCAAACAATGCTTCAGCGTCGGGCGACCCATTTTTCCAGCAATTTCAATGTCGGCGCGGCAAGCTTCATTCAAGCCTTCGGCATACCAGCGAAGCGTTTCGGTTTCTTCAACCGCGCCCTGCACGTAATAGCCAAGGGATCCTGGCCAGTACACCGCATAGCTGGCACCCAACTGATGCCCCATCTTCACGGTATTGCGCAACCGCCACGAGGCATACTGGCGCACCTGAGGAGATTCCGCCGCGGGAGATGCGGCAAACACTGAATGATGAAAAGTCTCAGTAGTTACCATGGAGCAAGCAACGCCGTTCTTTTTGAGAGACGACTTGATCTTGCTAATCGTTTTTTCCTGGCCTTCCTTGCCTAGATCCTCAGTAGCAATCACGTCAGTATCATGAGTGCACCAATGGCCAATTCCGATTTTGCCGTAGGCTTCAATTACTTTCTCAAAGGTGATTGAGTCGCGCGTGGGTGCGTGGAACAGGGCATGCCCTTCATAAGCCGCAGCCCATTGAGGACCGGTGAGGAAATATTTCCGCCGCGTATTTGGTGAATACGCTCCACCGCAAGCGGCTGCCAAACGGTCCACTAAGGCTTGCTGTTTATTTTGAGGAATCGGTTTCATGGAACTTTCTAGCATACCCTAGCTGGAGTCAATTTTGCTTTAACAAAGTAAGCAACAAAACAGTAGTTGTTTCTGCATAGACAGAATGAAGCA
This sequence comes from Bryobacterales bacterium, assembly GCA_043755435.1. Classification (GTDB taxonomy): domain Bacteria; phylum Acidobacteriota; class Terriglobia; order Bryobacterales; family Bryobacteraceae; genus JANXSF01. The sequence goes on from JAYUSZ010000012.1 coordinate 15,975, forward strand.
GGTCGACGTCCATTCTCACCAGGGTCCCCACCGTTGCTAGGTGTTCTTTCTCTCCCACTTTGAAAGTAGCCTTGCCACTAAGAAAGCTTATGAATCCAGGAAACCGTGCTTTGTGTGTCTTCAAGCCGGAACCTCCGGCAATTACTATACGGACAACTTTGCAAAGCACGTCTTCGTGCACCACTCGGCTCATCACACCGCTTGGTGGCAACTCAACGGTTCCAGCCAAGTCTTGAAATATTTCGTAGGTCTCCACTATAGTCACTCCTACTACCACCATACGCCGACCCTCTTCGTCTTGGTAGAATTACGTTCTGAATGAGCCAAGAAGCTATTTACCCGCCAAGCCAGGAATTCGTCTCCCAAGCCAATGTAAAAGGCATGGAAGGCTATCGTGCCCTGTATCAACAAGCGTTGGATGATCCCGATAAGTTTTGGGGGGACCTCGCCGAAACAGAATTGCACTGGTTTAAGAAGTTCAACAAAGTGCTGGATTGGAGCGATGCCCCTTTTGCCAAGTGGTTCTCTGGTGGGAAGACGAATGTCTGTTACAACTGTGTGGACCGCCACCTGAATACTGATCGCAAGAATAAGGCGGCGATTATTTTTGAAGGAGAGC
>JAYUSZ010000013.1:0-16569 GCA_043755435.1 Bryobacterales bacterium
TTGAGGGAACGGCTGCGAGGCGTGACTAAGGCTAGAGGCCGAGGTTGAAGCAATCTTGCGAGTCGCTTGACATTCTCCACAATTTCGACACAATGGATATGTGGACCTATTTGTCCTGATTATCGCCATTGGCCTTTCAGCCGCTGCATTCGGGCAGGGGAATCATGCTGATTTTCCACCTCCTCTGGTGCGCGCACCCTCGAGCGCCCAGGATTTGCACGACCCCGTTACCGAGTTGGCTCGCAGAATGGAACAGGGTAAAACTACTCTGGAGTTTCATCCGGATTTCGGTCTCCTTCCGGCAATCCTGCGCGAACTGCGCATACCCGTTTCCTCTCAAATGCTGGTCTTCTCAAAAACGAGTTTGCAGCACAAATATATTAATCCGCAAACACCACGGGCCATTTTTTTCAATGACAATGTTTATGCCGGTTTTGTTCCCGATGGGAGTCTGATGGAGCTTTCCGCAGTTGATCCGCAACGTGGTGCGGTGTTCTACACTATTGATCAAATGAAAGGGTCGCGCCCTCGCATGGTGAAGAATGAAGATTGCGTTCAGTGTCACTCAACTCCAGCAACGTTGGGAATTCCCGGTCACATGGTGCGTTCAGTTTTCACTCGTACGGATGGCACCGCGTCTATGCGTGCTCCCAGTTATCTAAGTGATCATCGCAGCCCAATTGAAGAACGTTGGGGAGGCTGGTTCGTTTCTGGAAAGTTGGAAGGTGACCTACACATGGGCAACGCATTCCTGCGAGAAGCGGATGATCCGGCTGCTTATGACCGCAGGCCTGGTTCGCAAATGAAAGACATTTCCACCCGCTTTCACTCCGAACGTTACTTGACGTCCGATAGTGACGTTGTGGCTTTGATGGTGCTTGAGCATCAGGTGCGCCTCCACAATCTGATTGCCCGCCTGCATTACGATGCCTCTCAAGAGTTGCCACTGGATGCGGAAATTGAAGAGCTCCTTAGGTATTTGTTGTTTGTGGAGGAAGCGCCACTAAAGGGAGCCGTTACTGGGTCAACTAAGTTTGCCTCTGAATTTGAGCAGCGCGGGCCGAAGGATTCCAAAGGCCGATCTCTTCGCCAGTTCGATTTAAAGACACGGATGTTTCGTTATCCTTGCAGTTACTTGATTTACTCCGATACCTTCGCTGCTCTTCCAAAACCAGTGAAGCAGACTATATATAAGCGCTTGGCCGATATTCTTGCGGGGCGGAATAGTAATGCAGCTTACTCGAAACTGAAACCTGCTGACCGGCAGGCGATTGCCGAAATTCTAAGAGACACGAACAAGGAGTTCGCTACCGCTTCGCGGCGATAGCGTAAAGGTTGTTTCGTCCGCGAATGTACAGTACGCCGTCGGATACCGCTGGGCTGGACATGACTGTTTCACCTAGATCATTTTCCGCAACCTGCTTGTACTCACGCCCCAGAGCCAGCACATAGGTGTGGCCTTCTTCACTTGTAATGTACAAATGCCCTGCAGCGGCCACAGCGGACCCGCTGAAACCCGAATTACCTTTGCCCAGGCGTTGTTGAAATAGCCGCTCTCCGGTGGCCAATTGGAATACGCTCAGTACGCCATTGTCCATGCAGAAGTATCCAATGCCATCGTGAAGCACGGGCGTCTGCATGTAGTTTCCTGACTTTTCCTGCTTCCAGGAAATACTTGAACTTTCTGGAGTGATCGTTCCTTGGGCATCGGTCTTAATGGCGTAGATGGGCCGTTCGGATCCATGCGCGCTTGTCAATACAATGAGCCCGTTTGCCACAACGGGGGTTGGAACGGGGATATCACCGCCGCCCTTTAGTGTCCATAGTTGCTTGCCTGTTTTCGTGTCGTAACCAGCGGATTGCTTCCATCCATTCACAACTACTTGCTGTTGTTTGGCACTATCTGCGGTGTAAGGTGCAATCGCTGGGCTCCCCCATGTGGGTACGTCGTTGCGGCTGGTGCGCCAAATTTGCTTTCCGGTCTTCACATCAAATGCTGCAAGGAATGAATCCTTCTGCACGTCGGCCAATACGATTACCATTCCATCGTGAATGATGGGCGAAGAGGCGAAGCCCCATTGAGCAGTGGGGACTTGGTAATAACCGGAATCAAGCAGACCCAGATCTTTTTGCCAAAGTAGCTTGCCGCTGAAATCGTACGCATAGAGCCCTTCGGAGCCGAACGAAACGATGAGGATTTTACCATCCGTCGCTGGAGTAGGATTGGCGTGCGTTGATTTTGTGTGCCGTTTCACTTTCGGCTGACCGCTGATGGCGGTGCGTTTCCACAATTGCTTGCCTGCTTTGCGATCTAAACACAGCACTTCGAAACTCTGCTTGCCTTCGCCTTCCACTGGCTTGATATCGCCATATAGGCCGACCTTCAGGGATGCTTGTCCGTTTTCGGGAACTGCTGTTGTAACGAAAATACGGTCTCCCCAGATGATGGGACTGGAGTGGCCCAGACCTGGAATGGGAGTTTTCCAAAGAACGTTTTCGCCAGATTCGCCATTCCACTTTTGAGGAGGAGTACCAGTGCCGATGCCGCTTGCAGCGGGGCCACGGAACTGCGGCCAATTCGAATCAGCGGCCAGGGCAGGAAACTGAAAAAAGCAGATGAATAGCGAACTGAATGCAAGATAGCGCATGACCATATTCTTGCACGGGCGAGTGAATCACGGTTGGAGGTTCATTGCCTTCAGCGCGGCCAGAATGGCCGTATCGCGCTCCGCTTCAATCTCGTCGCCTTTTTCTACGCCAATAGCTTGGTTGACAATTTCCTGCGTTAGACGGTGTGCAATCCAATCGCTATCCTTTGACCATTCGCCCAATCCTGGTTGTATGTTGCGGTCTGCCAGCCAGACGCGGAAGCGGTCCAGGGTTACTGAAGCGACTCGGTACTTGTCGCCAATTACTGGTGCGGGACGTTGCTTCAAGAATTCAGTGGCGTAGTTGGGAAACGAACCGCTGGCATCGAGAGCCACGCGCAGTCGAGTCATGCTTTCCGGTTGCACTTCGATGTCGGGCTGAATGCCACCGCCACCTTTCACTGGTCGTCCGGCATCTGTTTTGTAATTGCCACCAGCTGCGGCGGTTGTTTGTTCCAGGGCGGAACCGGCAAGAGTCTTTTGAATAGAGCGTCCGCTGGGAGTGTAATAATATGCCGTCGTCAATGCAATGCCGGTTTGCTGGGACAAAGGGAAAACATTTTGAACCAAGCCTTTGCCATAACTGATTTCGCCGATCACTGTGCCACGATCATGATCCTGCAAAGCTCCGGCAACGATTTCGGAAGAACTGGCACTTTTCGAATTGATCAAAACGCTGACGGGGAATTTGTAGGGCACATTGCCTTCAGGCACGTTCATATCCTGATCGGCAACTTTGCGGCCTTTGGCGGAAAGCACTTTCTGGCCGACCTTTAAGAACAGCGAAGCCGTCTTGATGGCTTCAGGCAGAACACCACCCGGGTTATTACGGAGGTCAAGAACCAAGCCTTTCAGTTTGGTGCCTCCTAACTTTTCAATGGCGTCGCGGATCAATTTGCCGGTATCTTCATCGAAGCTGCCGACGCGCACGTAACCAACGCCAGGACGCACATGGAAGACTCGCTCAACCGAAGGTGCTTGCATTTCCTGCGGTGTCAAAGTGAACTCCAGCAAGCGTGCATTCCCCGGGCGGCGAACCACTAACTGTGCGGGACTCTGCTTTGATTGGCTGAGCACTTGCACCAATTGATCCATGTCCAGATAATCCAGACGGATGTTATTGACAGCTAGAATTTCATCACCGGCGGAGATGCCACTACGGCCGGAAGGGCTCCCTGGTTGGGTTTGCAGCACTATGACTCGCCCAGGGAGCACGCTGACCACAGAGCCGAAACCCTTGCTGGTGGATTTCTGCATCTGCTTCAACTGTTCAAATTGATCGGGGTCGAAGAAGACGGAATGGGGATCAAGCCGGCGTAACGCTCCGGGCAGTGCTCCTTCAAAGAAGGCTTTCTTGACGTCGACGGGATCGGCGCCTTCTCGTTCCACGGCTGCGAAAACATCGATGAAGGATTTCACGGAACGCGCGAAATCTACTTCCTGAAAGAAGGAAAGCAGTAATGGAAGGGCGGCTAGCATGAATTACTTAGTGTACTTGGTGGCTTTCTTAGCTTCATGGCGTTCCAGCGCAAGAGCAATCAGCCGGTCTACCAGTTCGTTGATGGGCAAGCCCATGTTGCCCCACATTTTTGGATACATGCTGATGGACGTGAAGCCGGGGATTGTGTTTACTTCATTCACGTAGAGTTTACCTGTGGATTGTTCCAGCAGAAAATCAACGCGCGCCATGCCTTCGCAGCCAAGGGCCAGATAGGCCTTCACTGCCATGCTGCGCAGCCCCTCGGTTTTGGCATCGCCGATGGGCGCAGGCAGCACGATTCGCGCTTTGTCCAATAGGTACTTATCTTCGTAATCGTAGAAGTCGCGCGAGGGAATAATTTGGCAGGGAATGGTGGCTTGCGGCGAATCATTGCCCAGCACTGCTGTTTCCAATTCCATTCCAACGATGCCGCGTTCCACAATCACTTTGCGATCGTACTGGGCGGCTTCAGCCAAGCCAGAGCGTAGTTCGGCTTCATTGCGAACTTTGGTGATGCCGACGGAGGAACCCAGGTTGGCGGGTTTGACGAACATGGGAAACGGCAGTTGTTTCAGCGCTTCCGTTGGGTCGGGATTCTCGCGGAAGACTGTGACGTATTCTGCGGTGGGGACTCCGTGGCCTGCCAGAACGCGCTTCGCCATTTCCTTATCCATGGCCAAGGATGAGGCCAGAACGCCGCAGCCAACATATGGAAGTCCTGCCATTTCGAACAAGCCTTGAATGGTGCCGTCTTCTCCAAAGGTCCCGTGTAGAACTGGGAATACAACATCGATTTCCGGATTGCCGTTTGGTTCGGCGACAATGGCGCGCGGTTTCCAGCGGCCATCTTTATCGATCAAAAAATGCAGGACTTTGTAGCGTTCCGGATCAAGCGATTTGATGACTGTTTCGGCGGAACGCAAGGAGATTTCATGTTCTCCGCTTCGTCCGCCATAAACTACTGCTACGCGTAATTTCACAAAATCCTCTTTCCCAATGCTGATGTAACCAGTTCTACAGCCAGGAGAGCCGTGCGATTGTGTTCATCAATCACTGGATTCACTTCGACAATTTCAAGGGAGAGCAGACTGCCGGAATCGCAGGCAAGTTCCATGGCTAAATGAGCCTCTCTGTAACTGATGCCACCGCGCACGGGAGTGCCAACGCCGGGGGCTTCGCTGGGGTCGAGGGCGTCCATATCGAAAGAAAGATGAAAGCCACCGGTGCCTTGGCTTGCGTGGGTGATTGCTTCGCGCATTACGGCGCGCATGCCTCGTTCATCAATATCGCGCATGGTGAAAGCACGCATACCGCTGCGTTTCACTTGCGGGCGTTCATGGATGTCCACGTCTCGAATGCCGACCAAGACAGTGTTGGCAGGATCAACCATAGGAGTGATGCCGGCGAGGCCGGTTAGTTCCTTAGGCCCCATGCCGAGAATGGAGGCTAGCGGCATGCCGTGGACATTGCCTGATGGTGAGGTGGATGGCGTGTTCATGTCCGCATGTGCGTCAATCCAGATCAGCCCTAGTTTTGATTTTTGGCGGGCCAGATGACTGGCAATGCCGGCTACCGTTCCGGCGCCAATGGAATGATCGCCACCGAGCACAACAGGGAACTTTTTCTGACCGGCGATTTTGGATACCTGATCGCGAAGGCGGGCGCAGGTTGCGGCGATTTCCGAAAGGTAGCGAGCACGCTTTGAACCTTCACGGGAGTTTTCTGGCAGTTGGACTTCAACGTTGCCGCAGTCTTCTACTTTATAGCCGAGTTCCTGTAGGCTTGCTTGAATTCCCGCAACGCGAATTGCGGATGGGCCCATATCGACTCCGCGTCGACCGGAGCCGAGGTCCATGGGAACGCCCAGGATAGCAATGGTTGAAAGTTTCATGGGCTGGTTAAGAAGAGAGGCTGCAGACTAACGTTACTGCTTCGCCAAGAGAAAGGAACATACTCTTAGTTTACCAACGGGGGCCGGGGTGGAACGGCTTTGAAAATTCAGATATAAGTAATAGGGTTAAGAAGCCTCAAAATTTGGTAGCACTCCCTAACGGTTGCGCCTCTGTAAGGCGGCGGGAAGTCGGCGGGTTAAGGCGCGGTAAGGTGGTGGGGAGACGCGGCCGGTCACCCATAAAGTTATTATGATTTCACCCAGAAATTACTCGGCGCGCAGCGATTCTATTGGATCTACAAGTGTCACCTTGCGTGCTGGCAAATAGCTGGCGACAGTTGCTGCCAAAAGCAGACAACCTGCGGCGGCTGAATAGGTGAGCGGATCGAACGGGCTGATCTCAAATAACAGCGTTGACATGACGCGTGAAAGTGCGGCAGCAGCAATAACGCCAACGGCGGCACCAATTCCGCCCCACAACAGCCCGTTGCGGACAAACATCATTTTCAACTCGTTTTGTTGTGCGCCTAAGGCCATACGAATTCCAATTTCACGAGTCCGCTGGGCCACCGCGTAAGAGATCACGGCATAGATCCCGACGGCGGCAAGAAGCAGAGCCATGCCACCACTGATCGCCAGTAAGGTTAGTGTAAAGGAAGTGCGAGCCATGGATTTATCGTAGATCTGCTTCATGGTTCGCATGTCGGTGATGGGAAGGTTGCTGTTCACGGCCCAAACTGTTTGGCGCAGTTCAGTGGCAAGGCTATCGGTTCCGGCACGAGAACTGCGAACCATATACGACATCGAATTTGAAGATCGCAATGGCCAATAGACAGAAGAGGGGGCTTTCTTGTCTGCGCCATCGTGGCGCAAATCGCCGGTTACTCCAACTACCTCGCTCCATGGATCGGTTGTGTTAGAACGGATCTGCTTGCCAATTGCGGCTTGCACTGAGCCCCAATATTCGCGAGCGAAATTTTCGGCGATCAGGGCCACTCGCCTCTTTTCATGAATATCCGTCCAAGTGAGATCGCGACCTGCCAGTAGCGGTGTGCCAAGAGCTTTGAAAGTGCCGGGTGTCACGGTGATGAAGCGGCGAAGGGGTGGGATCTGATTATCGCTGTATGTGCGGTCGCTTGCGAAAATCGGATCCTGTGAACTGTAGCCGGTCATGGGTAAACCGCTCATCAGGCTAACCGTTGAAACGCCAGGAACGCTAACCAAACGGTTCACCAGATTTTGATGCACCAGTAACAGTTCAGCATCTTTAGCGACACTCTTGGGAATTGAAATGCGCAAAGTTTGTAGAGCTTCGGGGTCACTGAAGCCAGGCTGAACCCGGCGCATGGATTGGAATGTCCGGATCATTAAGCCGGAACCGATGAGCAGCACCAAGGCAAGAGCAACCTGCACAACTGTGAGAGTGTTGCGAGCGAAGTTTCGTTCGCGCCCTGCACTGGCGTTGCGGCCGCCGGCGCGAAGTGATTGGGCAACTCGCAGGCCTCCGTGCTTCAGAACGGGAAATAAGCCGAAGGCGAAACCAGCGGCAATGGAGACGGCGAAGGTGAATAGCAGGGCAGTGGAATCGACTGAGATCTGCTCGAAGCGCGGCATTCGTCCAGGCGTCATCTTCAATACCAACTTCACTGCGACGGTTGCAAATAAGACTCCGAGAGTGCCGCCCATGACAGCCAGGACTATACTTTCAATGAAAAGTTCGCGCGCGATGCGTCCCCGGCTGGCACCGAGTGCGGTACGCACGGCGAGTTCCTGAGCGCGGCCTTCGGTGCGAACTAGCAGCAGATTCGCCACATTGGCACAAGCAATCAGCAGCACCATTCCAATGGTGGCCATGATGACCCAAAGGCTTTTGCCTATATCGCCAAGTAAATCGTCGATGAGTGGCCTGACGTTTGGCCCCAGGCGCGCATCCTCCATCATTTTAGTACTGAAGCCCTTGGGTGGAGGAAATTTACGCGGCTCCACGCCAATCATCCGGGTAACATCTGCGTTAGCTTGTTCGATTGATACGCCGGGGTGAAGGCGGGCAATGGCCTGGAAGTTATAGCCCAGGAGTTTTACTTTGGACCGATTAAACTGAAGTGGCATTACCAGATCGTGCCCTTGATCCATGAACCAAAATCCCCTCGGCAATACGCCAATAATTTCATGCGCGGCACCATCGGCCATGATGCGGCGGCCGATAACTTTTGGATCGCCGCCGAACCTGCGCTGCCAGTAGCCGTAGCTGATCAAGGCTACGTCCGGGCTGCCCTCGACGTTATCTTTTTCAGAAAAGTCGCGACCAATAATCGGACGGACACCCAGCATCGGGAACAGTCTGAATGTCGCCGAGATTCCATCCACACGTTCTGGATCGGTGAACTCGGTGACTGTGACAGAATGGCCGTTCCAGATGGCTACATCGGCGAAGGTTTTCGAATCCTCGCGGTAAGTGAAGTAGTCGGCAACCGACGCGTTCAAGTCCTTGATGTTGTTGCCCGGCGCGGTTTGCCAAACGCCGATCAGACGGTCTGGTTCGGGGAATGGCAATGGTTTTAGCAGGACACTATTGATGACGCTAAATATGGCGGTGTTGGCCCCGATTCCTAACGCAAGGGTAACCAGCGTGGCAAGCGTGAATATGGGTGTTTTGGCAAGGCGGCGAAAGGTGAATTTGAAATCGCGGATTAAGTTAGACACGGAAAACTCCTGAAAAGAGCAATACGTACGAAGTTCAAGTTGGTTCCGTTATTTCCCTACATTGAATGCGCATTTTCATGCCGTGTTTTGGCCTCAACGTGATCAGAGGTTTGGTACCTACTGGATGCCCTTCGACCAACTGGAACCTCCACTTCTGTGCGATGGACGAAATGAGAAGCACCCCTTCCATCCAGGCGAAACGCTCGCCAATGCAAAGACGTGGGCCGCCGCCAAATGGAAAGTAGGAAGACTTGGGACGATCATTTGGCTGTGCCCAACGATCAGGATTGAATTGAGTTGGATTCGGCCAATATTCTGCACTGCGATGCGTAACGTAGGGACTCATCAGAAGAATGGATTTGGCTGGAATTGAGTAGCCACCTAATTGAAAAGCTTCTCTGGCTTGCCTGCCAATCGCCCAGGCTGGTGGGAAGAGCCGCATGGATTCGGCCATCACATGCTCCACGTAAGGCAGCTTGGGAAAATCGTCGAATCCTGGCAAGCGACCATGCAATACTTGATCCACTTCCTGGTGCAAACGGGCTTCCACTTCTGGATGCTGGCTTAGTAAATACCAGGTCCAAGTAAGAACGTTTGCGGTAGTCTCATGTCCTGCCAGAAAAAGAGTGATGGCCTCATCGCGAACCTGCTGATCGGTCATGCCAGTGCCATCGCCTTCTTCATCGCGCGCTTCGAGCAGCATGGAGAGCAGGTCCCCATGATCCACGCCTTCGGCTCGTCGCTGCGCAATCAGCCCGTAGATGATGTTGTCCAGCGCCGTCCGCGCTTTATGGAACCGCTTCATCACAGGTATGGGGAGCTTTTCAAGAATGGTGGAAAAGGGGAGCATTACCAGTTGGAACATTCCCAGCAGAGTCTCCATTGCTTCGCCTACTTCGTGGGAATCCGATTCCACATCAGCACTGAAAAGTGTCTTGCCGACAATGGCCAGCGTCAGCCGCATCATCTCCTGATCAACGTCCATCACTGCACCGTCTTGCCAACGATTGCGGAAGCGGTCGCCGATTTGCGCCATATCGGTGGCATAGCCCTTGAGCCGTTCCCGATGAAAGGCAGGTTGAACCAATCGGCGCTGTCGTAAATGATGCTGTCCTTCAGAGGTTAATAGACCATCGCCTAGAAAGACCTTGGCACGTTGCAGAACTCGGCTCTTGGTGAAGTTCTGATTTTCGGTAACCAGCACCTGTTCAATGAGTGTAGGATCGTTGAGCAATAGACATCCTGATTTCCAAGCCTTAAAGAAGTGATGCCGCCATAGGCTGGCGGCAAACTTTGGAGGAATTGTAGCGGATCTCTGCGGAACGCAAGAAGCTGACCAACGATAGGCCATTTGCGTGGTCCAGGAGGATGACGGGAAAGTTCATCCACGGTATTGTCTTATTTGCTGCGCTTGGTGACGAAAGGGAGACCTTGACGATCAAATACTACGCCAACGAAGCCGATGCACATTTCATCTTCCGTGCCCTCGCCCCATCCAACCGTTCTCAAGGGATTGGGGTTTTTCGGGTTCTTATCGGAATTATCGAAGTTACAGGTGACCTTCATTTGTGACAACGCTGGAAGGCGGACTGGAGTTTCAAATGTGTAGAAACCTTGCCAGCTGAAATTCCAATCGTTGATGTAAATCAGCGGCTCCACTTTTTTGTCTGCGCCGATTTTTTCCACTTTGATTTGTCTGCCCAGCAGATGCATGTGGGGCATTACCTGAATCGCCGTAGCATCGTAGAACGGCGGGATAGGGAATTGTGCAGTTACCTGCGCGTTCTCCTCACCTGGTTTGATCTTGAAATTGGTATTCACAATGGGGATGTAGACAAGTTGCTTGTTCTCGGCATTCTTCGAGTAGTACAAGCCAATTTTGGTCTGATCGGTTTGGTCTTTCTTACCGTTGGCGAAGTAGTGGATCTGCAGAACAATCCTCGACCCTTTGGTCAACTTCATCGCGATACCATCGGGGAGGAAGCGCGCTCTAACTCCGGGAGCCCAACCGCCCAACATAGAACTGGCATCTTCCGCCACACCATCGCCGGCTCCGCCGAAGCATTCATAACCCGGCTGGCCATCTTTGCCGTCGTACTTTGCCGATGCGCCAGTTTTGTCTACGAACGCGATTGCGTGGTGCACGACTTGTTTGTTGCCAGGAACGTATTGTACAGCGCTAATCCACTTGTCGTCAGTTAGCTCAGTTGGAATTACAAAACAGCGGTAGGTATCTTTGCGTGCTGGTACTTCGAAATTCACTGGAATTTTCAGGATGCTGTCGGGTTCACCAAGTGCCCATTCCCCAGTGTTGGGAAGCGGCTCGGGCAAGTCAGCAGGGTCGCCTTCGGGCATGCCTGCGTCTACCCAATTAACGATCATGGTCCGCTCTTCGTCGCTTAGACCCCAGGAATCGCGGAAGGAATTGTAACCATCGACGGGCTTCCACGGCGGCATGCGTTTTTGGGAAACGGCACTCTTTATGTCCTCGGACCAGGTAGTGGCCGCGCTATAAGAATCGAGTGTGAAAGGTGCGATGTCTCCTTCCCGGTGGCACTGCTGGCACTTGGCTTGAAAGATTCTGGAGATGTCTTTCGAGTAGTTGTACTGGGCGTTCGCGGTAGTGGTGAAGAGGAAGAAACTGAAAAGGGCGTAAATATGCCGTATGGTCATAGCGCTTCTACCATTATGAACGCATTATAGGTGTTTTAGTTTCAACTTTTTTCAAGAAGAACGACTGCCTGGGCTTCGGCGGACAAACCTTCCCCTACTGGACCTACTTTTTCGGCTGTTTTGAACTTTACTGAGACCGAATCTAAAGGCAAATTCAAAATCTGGGCTAAGCTTTCGCGGATTTTCGCCCTGTATTCTCCCAGCTTGGGGCGCTGCAGAATAACTGTAGAATCGATGTTGATCAAGTGGTAGCCGAACTCGGCCGCGAGCTTCAATGCTTGCTTGAGAAATCGATCGCTGGAAGCACCTTTCCATTGTGGGTCCGTGTCGGGAAAATGCATGCCGATGTCTCCAAGTGCAAGTGCTCCCAGGACTGCGTCTGTAACGGCGTGCAGAAGAATGTCCGCATCGGAATGACCGTCCAGGCCAAATTCGGAGGGAATTGAAACACCGCCAAGAATCAATGGTCTGCCGATTTTGATGCGATGGTTATCCCAGCCTTGACCGATGCGCAGACTGCTCATGCTGGTGTTTTTACCGCTTTTTCCAGTTGCAAGTAAAGTTGGGCCAATTCCAGGTCGGACGGTTTTGTGATTTTGATATTGCGATCGGAACCTGGGACCACGTGGACTTCCACTTTCTCTAAGCGCTCCACAAGGCTGGCCTCATCGGTACCGGTGAAACAATCATCGCCAGCTTTCGAGTAGGCTTCTTTCAAGAGTGCGAAACGGAACACTTGCGGGGTTTGAGCCAGCACCAGTTTGTCGCGGGGAATGGTGGCGCGGATGATGTTGCGATGCACTTGCTTCACAGTGTCCACAGGAACAATGCCCAGAATGGCGGCGCCATGTTCAGCGGCCTCACGGATCACTGCGGCAATTTGCTCCAGTTCCACGAAAGGGCGGACAGCGTCATGAACGGCAACCAGATCGGTATCCTGATCGATGGCATCGAGTGCGTTTTCGACAGACTGCTGGCGGGAATCCCCACCGACCACCAGGCGCACGGGTTTTGGGAGCTTTTCTTTATCCACCAGATCCTGCACCCAGGCGATATCGTCACCACGAAGTGCCACGACGATTTCAGAAACTGCAGGCGACTGGGAAAATTTGCGGATCGTGTGGAGCAAAATCGGATGTCCGTCCAGCAGCAAGAACTGCTTACGTCCGGAACCCGGTTTTTCCTGTGGACCCTTGGTCATGCGGGTTCCCAAACCCGCGGCTGGTAAGATAACGGCGACTTTCATTCGCTTTTTGAGACTCGGTAAGTCTTATTGTACAGGGTATTCGTTTGATTATTTCAAACCGGCATTAATCGCCACCGGCGGCACTGGCTTGTTCTCGTGGTTTTTCCAACTGCGGTTTTTCGATGATGGCGTGCATTCGATCATCATATTTCCCGAAGATCATTTTTCCTGCCGTGGTTTGCAACACGCTAGTGACAGAGATTTCAATGGTTTTAGAAATCACTTTACGGGCGTTATCAACTACCACCATGGTTCCATCGTCCAGATAAGCCACGCCCTGGTTATGCTCTTTGCCTTCCTTCAAAATGAATACGCGCATGAACTCGCCGGGCAGCACTACAGGCTTCAGGGCATTGGCAAGTTCATTGATATTTAGAACAATCACGCCATGCAATTGAGCCACTTTGTTCAAGTTGAAATCGTTAGTGACGATTTTTGCATTTAATGCCTTGGCCAGTTCAATTAACTTCAGATCGACTTCCTTCACATTGGGGAAGTCCTGCTCCACGATTTCAATGTGAAGCATCGGCATCTTCTGAATTGCCTGCAGGATGTCTAAGCCACGGCGACCACGGTTGCGCTTCAAGGAATCGGCAGAATCTGCCACCGTTTGAAGTTCGCGCAGGACAAATTGGGGAATGATTAAAGTGCCTTCCAAAAAACTGGTTTCGGCGATATCGGCAATACGCCCGTCAATGATGACGCTGGTATCCAGAATCTTCAGGGACTGTTTGCCATCTTTAATATTGGGAATCGGGGCGGTCATTGCCGGAAAGCTGAACCCCGCTCCTTTGCTGGCTCCAAGGGAGAAGCCCATATAGACTAGCCATACTAGTAACCCGATTTCCACAAAGGCAACTGTTTCCTGGGTTCCTGGGGAGCCGGAAATCGAAGTTAGCGATTGATGCAAAACACGGGTCGCAAAAAACGCCAGCACCACGCCAAGCAGCCCGCCAACAGTGGCTCCGAAGGCACGTTGAGGGCTTACTACCTGGGCTCGCATTTCAAGGAAAATGAACATCAACCCAAGCCCAATTCCTACTAGAGCTGCAAAGCCAGTGGAGAGTTGGAAGGGTCGCAAATATGCCGCAGAAGACGCTAGTAACGTTAGAAAGAGCAACCGCAGATAAAGGAAGTCTGGCACAAATTACAATATCCTAACTGGACAAAACCGTTCGGTAAGTATATCACTTTGTTGCAACTTCCGGTGTCGGTTGATCAATCATGCCTGAGGCCGAAAGAATTACAATGTCCACCCGGCGATTTCTTGAGCGGCCATCTTCGGTTTCATTCCCCGCCACCGGTACTGTATCGGAGTATCCGGCAATCGCCATTCTTCCTTCAGAGACTTCAAATGAGCGCACTAGCAAGTCCATCATAGATATGGCGCGCGCCGCCGACAGCTCCCAATTGCTGTGATAACGTCCATTGCTGATAGGCCTGGAATCGGTGTGCCCTTCCAGGCGAATCGGATTCGGCAAATTATTGATGATTTTTGCAACTTTCCCTAGACTATCGAAAGAACTGGGCGCTACTGAATCGTCGCCCGATGGGAAAAATGCTGTTTGTTGCAGGGTAACCACCAAGCCGCGACCGGTCATGTGGACTTCCATGGCACCCGATTCCACTTCCGCGCGCAACTCCTTTTTCAACCGTTGCATTGCTGGCATCAATTCCACGATTGCTGAGGATGGAGGGGGAATTGGCGTGGTGTCAGGCTTGGTACCTCCAGGACCTTTCATCAACGCATTACCTTTACCCGTATCGTCCGATACGCCTCCTAAGATGCCTGACAGTGCTGCAGAAAATGTGTTCTCTTCCATAGCCTTCTTCATCGCTTCAGACATCTGTTGTTGTTTGCCTTTGTCTGTTTGGGAACTGGCAAACATCACTACAAAGAAGGCGAATAACAGCGTTATGAAATCGGCGTAGGATACCAGCCAGCGTTCGTGATTCTCGTGTTCAACTTCCTTTTTTTTGCGTGCCATGATCAAATATTCTTCACACTATGCGGCCTTTGGTTTGGCCGTCGCGTGACCGGTAAGGTAGGCTTCGAGTTTCACTTTGATCAGCTTCGGATTCAGCCCTTCTACCATTGCGCTGACCCCTTCCAGAATCAGTTCCTGGCGCTTCACTTCATTCTGAATGCGGCTCTTTATCTTGCTGCTGGCTGGTAAGAATATGATGTTTGACAGTGCAACCCCGTAGACAGTTGCCACAAAGGCAACAGCAATTCCGTGTCCTACTTCCTCAATATTGGCCAGGTTTTTCATCACCTGAATCAGCCCCATCACCGCACCGATGATACCGATGGTTGGCGCATAGCCTCCTGCGCTTTCCCAAACCTTTGCTTCCTGATTGGCGTGATGTTCGTCCTGGTCAATCTGGAGTTCCAGCATGCGACGCAGTTCCTGCAAGTCCGTACCATCCACAGCAAGCCCCAACGCTTTTTTCAAGAAAGGTTCGCTGGTGTCGTTCATATCCCCTTCCAAAGCAACAATGCCCTGCTTGCGAGCCTTTGCCGCAAGCTCTACGATTTGATCCACCAACTGATTCAAATCAGCCGAATTATCATGGAAAATGTGGGCGAACCGTTTCAATCCCCCAATCACCACTGGAAGCGGAAAGTTCACCATCACCGCGCCGAAGGTGCCGCAAACTACAATGATTCCCGCAGTGTGCTGAAGAATGTCGGATACCGAACCGCCTTCAAGCAACAGTCCACCAACGATTCCTCCACCGGCCAACAACAGGCCGCCGATCGTGGCTAAGTCTGGACGAAGTTTTCCACTAGCCATGATTAGCTGATTTCCCTTTTGGACCGGATCTGTTGTTCTTCCCTTGGTTCTTCTGTTTTGCAGGATTGCCCTATTTTCCTGCGCCAATCCAATACCCGCGCAATCACTTCATCGGCGCTTTCCTGTACCCGAATTTTCTCCCCCGAAGTAAGGCAGATCACCGTATCTGGAGCAAGCTCGATGTGTTCAATTAGGTCGGCGTTTAATACGATTGGGGTGCGGTTGAGCCGAGTCAGATAAATCATCAATAAACCTTGCTTAGTGGGCTTATCGACCGGCTAACAATTCATAATCGGAAATTATCGGAGGCTTTTGAGTAACTCTCGAAGGTCGGTTCCAATTGCCTTCAACTGTTCGCGATCCAAGGTTTCTTCCGTGGAAAAAAGCGTTGCCTGCTCCTGCTGAGCACCACGCTTCGGCTTCTCAACTTTCTTTTCAACCGTGGCCACCGGAACTTTACCCCTCTTTGAGAGGAAATTCCGGGCGCCCTCAATCGTATACCGCTTCTCGTAGAGTAGTTGCTTAATTTCAAGCACTAGTTCCACATCCTTGCGGCGGTATAGCCGGTGGTTCGTTCCCGATTTCTTCGGACCCAGGCTTGGAAACTCTGACTCCCAATATCGCAAGACATAAGGCTTTACGCCCGCAATTCGGCTGACATCGCCAATGCGGAAGTAGAGTTTGTCAGGTATTTCCTGCGAAGCTAATTCAGATTGCACTGCCGGACCGGGCATTTTAGGTAACCTTTATGGGCTGGCTTTCGCAAACAGCCTTCTTATTATGCCCTCCCAAAGCCCTGCGCACAACTGTCAAACTAAAAGAAACAGGAACTCATTTGCCTAACCTATCGGGTATACACTCCATCCTTGAAGCACTGCGCACTGGCACAGCAATTGAAAGAGTAATGGTTGCCAAGGGCTCAGGCGGCCCACGAGTGCAGGAAATCATTGATCTTTGCCGCGACCTTCGCATTCCAGTTCGCTTTGAACCCCGCGCCACGCTGGACCGCAACTCACAATCTTCAGCCCATCAAGGAGTTGTTGCCGTTACCGGTGCCTATCATTACGCCACCCTGGAAGGGGTGACCAAAAATGCTGAAATGCTGGTGGTTCTGGACGGCGTGGAGGATC
>JAYUSZ010000014.1:0-16556 GCA_043755435.1 Bryobacterales bacterium
ACTTTGGTTGGTTCTTCACCCAATAGATATCGCGTTTGAGTAATAGGGTAACAGCCAATATCCATCAATGCTCCACCGCCCTGAGCATTGTTGTTGCGGATGTTGTTTGGGTCACGATTGAAATAGC
This sequence comes from Bryobacterales bacterium, assembly GCA_043755435.1. Taxonomy (GTDB): domain Bacteria; phylum Acidobacteriota; class Terriglobia; order Bryobacterales; family Bryobacteraceae; genus JANXSF01. The sequence continues at coordinate 128 of JAYUSZ010000014.1, forward strand.
TAAAAAAACCAGCAATGGAGACGATGCGTCCTAACTTTCCACTCTGAACAATTTCCCGAGCCGAATGCCATTGCGGATGAGTTCGAACCATGAATGCTTCGCCAATCTTCACGCCTGTCCGATCACGCGCTGCAATCAGCAGTCTGGTTTCCGCAACCGATAGGGCAATTGGCTTTTCGCACAAAACATGTTTGCCGGCTTCGGCCGCTTTGATGGACCAAGGAACGTGCAAGTCGTTGGGCAGCGGATTATAGATTGCATCTATATTAGGATCGGCCAGAAGTTGTTCGTAGCTGCCGTATGCCGCAGATATCCCCAGTTGTTTAGCTGCGGATTGAGCACGCCCAAGATCCCGCGAGGCGATTGCTGTGATTTCACACAGGTCGCCTTGCTGCATGCCCGGTATTACTTTTTTCAGTCCAATTGCCGCTGAACTGAGGATTCCCCATCGGATCTTTGTTGCCATGTTACATCGCAATCTGAGGGCGATCTTTTTCCGGCCAATCCAAGTGGAAAAACTTTCCACGAGGTTGATCCACTCGTTCGTAGGTGTGTGCCCCGAAGTAATCGCGCTGGGCTTGTAACAGGTTTGCAGGCAAGCTTTCAGATCGATATCCGTCGTAATAGGCTAGAGCCGAAAAGAACGTTGGCACTGGTACGCCATTTGTGGCAGCCAGGGCGATTACTTTTCGCCAGTTGGCTTGGCAGCGTTCAATTTCGCTTTGGAAAAACGGATCCAAAAGCAGATTGGCCAAGTTTGCATCGCGTTCATACGCTTCGGTAATTTTTTGAAGGAACCTGGCCCGGATGATGCAACCGCCTCTCCAGATTCTTGCTATGTCGCCAAAATTCAAAGTCCAGCGATATTCCTTTTGTGCTTCGCGCATCAACTGGAAGCCTTGCGCATAGCTACAGATCTTCGAACAATAAAGGGCGTCGTGGATAGCTCGGACCAAAGAGGAGCGGCTGGCCTTCACGTTCTTTACGGGTCCCTTTAGTTGTTTCGAGGCTGCGATGCGTTCGTCTTTCACGGCGCTTAGGCAGCGGGCAAAAACGGCTTCGGCCACTGTTGGGGCGGGTATGCCCATGTCCAGTGCGTTGACGCTGGTCCACTTGCCGGTCCCTTTTTGGCCGGCGGTATCAAGGACAATTTCGACGAATGGCTTGCCGGTTATTGGGTCTTTTTGATGCAGGATGTCTTCCGTGATTTCAATCAGGAAGGAATCCAGCACGCCCTTGTTCCATTTCTTAAACACGTCGCCGCATTCTACTGCAGTCATGCCAAGTAGCCCAGTCATCAAGGAATAGGCTTCGCAGATCATCTGCATGTCGCCATATTCGATGCCGTTGTGCACCATCTTCACATAGTGACCAGCACCGTTTGCTCCAATGTAAGTGGCGCAGGGAACACCACCCTTTACGGGTTTTCCAGGCTTGCCGCCCATCATAGGCTTTCCTTTCTTGGCATCCACTTTCGCTGCGATTGCGTTCCAGATGGGTTCCAATTCTTTGTAAGCGGCAGGGTCGCCACCTGGCATCAGGGATGGCCCGAAACGGGCTCCTTCCTCGCCACCGGAAACACCGGAGCCGATGAAGCGTAGGCCTTTTGCTCCCAAATCTTTTTCGCGACGGATGGTGTCGGTCCAAAGCGCGTTGCCGCCATCAATAATAATGTCGCCTTGTTCCAGCAGCGGAACCAAACTGTCGATGACTGCGTCCGTTGGGCCGCCAGCCTTAACCAGAATGATAACCTTGCGCGGTTTTCCTAAAGACTGAACGAATTCCTCAATTGTATGGGACCCGATCAACCCGCCAGGAGTGGAAGGATTCTCCGCAACAAACTTATCAGTGGTTGCAGTGGTGCGGTTATACACCGAGATCTTGAAGCCATGGTCGGCTATATTTAGAGCCAGATTTTGGCCCATCACGGCCAGACCAACCAGGCCGATTTCAGATTGTTTCGTTGCCATAGATTAATTCCTTCTTAAGGGAGTGCTTTGGGGTAGGGCTTTTCCAGCCTGGGCCAAATGCCGCCGTTGATGTGCGGTTAGAATTCGGTACGCCGAATAAAGATTGTATTTGATTAAGGAGTTAGCAGGTGAAGTGACTTTGACGTTCACCATGGAAATGCCTTCGGATTGATCCAGTTCTTTCATTACTCGATTCTGCGAATCAAGAAATGCCTCGAGGGTTGTTTTCGCACTTGTTGGCGTAGCCGGTAAAAACTGGGGTGGTGCTGGTGCTCCGAAGCGGACAGGTGGTTCAAGAATCTTCACGAAGATGCGGCCAATAATATCTAGTGAATAAGGGGCTGGAGAGTGGAGGCTTTCCCGAACTGCCTTTTCGCGGGCTTGGGCAAATGTTGGAAGAAAACTGTTTGAAGTGATTGTCAAATGTTCCAGACATTCGGCTGCGGACCAGCCACCCTTGGCAGGGCTTCGTAACAGGTCGTTTTCGGTATGTGCGAAAAAAAGGGTTTTTGCGGATTCCGAAGTTGCAGCCAATTCGTTCTTCAGGGCCTGAATCTGCCCGGATCGTTCAGAAGTGATCATGTCCCTTTATTATGACCCGAATGAGTCCATCTGCGGATCATCAACTTCTTTCATCCATTGTTGCAGCCGCGATTTCATTTTCTTAATTCGTGCTTCGTTCGCAGGAAGTTCAGCCAGATTCGATTTTTCAAGTGGGTCTTTGGCAAGGTTGAAGAGTTGCAGCGTTCGTTTTCCGCGTACATTGTATTCGATCCATTTCCAATCCTGATCGCGGACGGCGCGCATCAATCCGCGGTAGGCGACGAATATGGAATCGCGCACGGTGGTAGACTTTCCGCGAAGAATTGGAGCAAGGCTTTTGCCTTCCACTGTGGCTGGAGTTTTCAGGCCCATCAGATCAAAGAGGGTAGGGAATAGATCAAGTAGGTAGACTAGCGCATTACTTTTCTTTCCTTTTGGAAGGCCCGGGCCAGCAATCATTAGGGGCACGCGGATACTGTGGTCGTAAAGGTTCTGTTTTCCCAACAGGCCGTGCTGTCCAACGGCGAGCCCATTATCGGCGGCGAAGATAAGAATCGTATTCTTGTCCTTCCCTGTTTTTTCCAAAGTATTCAGGATACGGCCAATTTGTTCGTCCACTTCAGTGATCATGGCGTAATAGCCGGCGATTTCTTGTTTCACTGCTTGCTCTGTTCTTGGCCACCCCAGCAGCGCTTCGTCGCGGATTTTCATCTCACCGTTGTCGAATGGATGTTCTGGAAAAAAGTTGCCGGGCAATTCGATTTTATCCGCTGGGTACATATCCTTGAAACGCTGCGGTGCCATACGAGGATCGTGTGGAGCGGTGAAGGCCACATACAGTGCGAAGGGTGCTTGAGCATGACCATCCAGAAACTGAATGGCTGAATCGGCAAACAACTCACTGGAGAACTTTTTACCCGTGTATGTGCGTTTGGATGGATATTCGCTTGATGGGTCGTAATCTTGAACGGGTACTTTTAGATGGTCCGACATCCCACCGAACATAATAGGTCCGCCATTCGAGAAACAGCGACTGTAAAGTTTGGGACCGTTGTGCCATTTGCCGATGCCTATGGTGGTGTAGCCGTTCTTGCGAAGCTCTTCTGGCCACATATGAAAAGGTTTAGGTTTCCGGTTATTTTGTTTTGGGTCGACTATGGAATCGGTTACGTTGAAAAGCGTTTGGCCAGTCATTAACATGGCGCGGCTAGGCGCGCAGACTGCACCAATGGTTCCGCCCATGATGAATGCCTTTTCAAACGCGGTGCCTAGTGCAGCGATACGGTCCATGTTTGGAGTTGCGACGTCGGGGTTATTGATAGCGTGTAAAGTGCTGAAACGCTGATCATCGGTGAATAGGAAAACCAAGTTGGGTTTGGTTACCGTTTGTCCAAACGCAAGCGGGGCCAAGCCAGCGCTTTGCAGAAAGAGTCTGCGCGAAATCATTTTTCATCCTCTCCAAAGATCGGTCGGCCAGCATTGATACCGAACCACATTAGGGCTCCAAATACATAAAGAATGGCGGTGAAATACAGCGGGGCATTCCAGCTATCGAAATTCTTAAGCATGTAAGCGAGAATGACAGGGCTGAGAGCTCCGCCAACTTGCCCAGCCGTGTTCATGTAAGCGCTAACCACACCGGCGCGGTTGCCGCCAATATCGATGCAAGCACTCCAGGCTGCTCCTAATGGGAAATTGGCGGAGGCGGCGGCAATCGAAATCAGAATTGCTGCGGTGGTTGGATCACTTGCGGCTGTGCCTAGAGCCAAGGCAACTGCTGCGGATAAAAAGGATCCGATGCCGATCATGGCGCGGCCCCAGCGGCGGCCAAATTTGCGGACTGCAGCATCGGTTGAAAGGCCACCCAACAGGTCGGCCACAACGCTAAGGAGCATGGGCATACCAGCTAGGAAGCCGCCCTTCATTCCGGAGAAGCCGCGAACTTTTTCAAGGTAAGTGGGCAGCCAGGTGATGTAGAAATAGAAGCCATAGGTTTGAGTGAAGTACATGAGGCAAAGCAGGATAATGTTTCTGTGTTTGAGAACTCCGGCAAAATCGGAGAAGGCCATGGCATGGGGAGCTTCTACTTTGCGGCCTCCTTGAATGAGGTGCAACTCTTCGGCGTTCACTGATGCATGTTCGCTGGGATCGTCACGGAACCACAAATACCAGGATCCGGCCCATGCGAAACCGACCAGTCCGAAGATCACAAATACCCAGTGCCAGGTCATAACCGTCAACATTGCGGTTACCAGCATGGGAGTTAATCCACCAGCCAAATGAGCACCCATGAAGAAGACTCCTTGGGCGGTGCCGCGTTCTCCGGCGGGGAACCAACGACTGAAAGTTCTGGCGGCGTTGGGCCATGCACCGGCTTCTCCAATTCCAAATAGGAAACGTACTGCCAACAATGAAGGCAAATTGAAAGCCAAGGAAGTTGCCATTGTGAAGGCGGACCACCAGGAGACGATACGTGTCAAAACTCGCCGAGAACCAATGCGGTCTCCCCAATATCCGGTTGGAATCTCAAAGATTCCGTAGGCAATGGTGAATGCGCTGAAGACCCATCCCATTTCGACTGTGGTTAAGCCAAGGTCGCGAGTGATGTCTTTTGATGTAACGGCAATGGCTACTCTGTCAAGGTAAGTCACTCCGGCCAGTAAGACTGTGAAGAACAAAACTTGGAAGCGGACCCGGGACGGTTTGTTAGGCATTGGATGTTGACGATCTGAAGGATGATATCGCTATTGGTTAGCGCCGCGCTACAGGAATAACGACGCGGAGCCCTGTATGACTGTCTGAAAAGCGGCAAGTTTTGTTGTCAACGAAGCTGGCTGCTTTGGAGGCTGCCATGACGCTGAGTTCGGTAATCACCTTTTGGCCTTTGGGATAAACAATCCAAATTGCGCCATTGCGCTTGAGCATGGGCTCCAACTTATTGAGCTTTTCAAGGTCGGCATCTTTTTCTGCGCCCATAAGAATCAAATCACAGTCGTTGGTTTTTGTTGTGTGAACATCGTCAACCTTGGATCGTAAGTCATCTGCGAATTTTGCATCCTTCCAATTGATCAACGCTATTTTCTGATTTGTTTTTACGCCTAGTTTGTCGAACAGAGTTGGAGGGTGGAGGATTTTCTGCTGCCACTTTGCGGCGGCGGGACCAAGGTGAAAACTGGCGCGAGTGTCACTATATTCCACCACTAGGTCTTCGTCCTTCACAAAGACATTTGAAATAGCTGCTGCTGGGATTTTAAGACGAAATGCGCCTTTGAAGAGTAGCGCGTCCGACTCCCATTGCAGCTTTCCTTCTGATACTTCAGTCTTCGTTGATGCAGTACAGGTTGCTTCCAGTCCCATAGCTTGTCATTTTATCGCGTTGGCGTTGGGTACAATCACTTCATGGCAAATTGGACACGGCGCGACCTTTCCCTGGGCTTGATGGCGAGCAGTCTTTGGGCGGCGAATCCTCCATCGGCGGTGAAGCTTCCGAAGAAAGTGCGGCTGGTATTGTTGGGCACTTTGGGACATGTTGGCGAAGTTTTGAAGCCGCTGCCTCAGTTGCCAGAAGTTGAAGTGGTGGCATATTGGGAGCCGGATCAGAAGGAATTGAAGAAGGTTTTGAAAAATCCAGCGCTAGCGAAGGCGAAGCCGTATACGGACTATCGCAAAATGTTGGACGAAGAGAAGCCTGACATTGTTTCTGTCTGTACTTCCAATGGCGACAGAGGGGAAGCGATTCTTGCCTGTTGTGAGCGGAAGCTTCCGTTTATTGCTGAAAAACCTTTTGCGATTAATTTGGTTGACTACTTAAAGGTGGAAAAGAAAATTGTGGAGGCGGGGATTCAGCCGGGAATTCTGTTGCCGTTGCGCTTTGATCCGCCTTACCTTGCGATGCAACAAATTGTGAAGAGTGGTGCGATTGGAGAGGTGGCGCAAATTAGTTCGCAGAAATCTTACAAGGCTGGGGAAAGGCCTGCTTGGATGCAGGATTACAAATCGTACGGCGGGACGATTCCATGGATTGGAATTCACATGATTGACCTTATGCGATTCACTAGTGGGCGTGAGTTTTCGGAGGTGGCATCGTATCAATCGCAAGTGGGTGCGCCGGCTTCGATTGGAAAAATGGAGAACACGACGGGTTCTATTTTCCGCATGGATAATGGCGGAGTGGCGTCGCTGCATATGGATTATTTCCGGCCTGATTCTGCACCAACGCATGGGGATGACCGGCTTCGGTTGGCCGGGCCGAAAGGGGTGTTGGAGTACATGGATGCCACTGGGGTGACGTTGCTGGTGCAGGGTCGGAATCAGGAGCGGGTTACAGATTTACCACGGCAGCAGCAAGTGTTTTTGGATTATTTGGATGCTTTGTATAACGGCAAGAAGGCGCTGATTACTAGAGAGGATATGTTTCGATCGAACCGGGTGACTTTGGCAGCGCATCAGGCGGCGGTGGAGAAGCGGTTTGTGACTGTGTAATTGTTAAACACCGTTCCGGATCTTTTCAACATAAGTTTGCTGATGGAGCCATTAATGTCGGAAGATTCACAGCCTAATGATCGTTCCCAATGTCGACCCCTTCATCCGTTCGAACGCGAGCTTATCGCTAGGATGTTGATGGAAACAGGGTTCAGCCAAGAGTTCACGGATAAATGGGAGTCTGTTCCGGTTAAGGATTTGCAGGACGGAGAGATGGGAAGTGTTCGTTTCATAACTTCCAGCCATCTAGAACGCTACTTTGGAAAGGTTATTGCGCAAGCAGAATACATTGATGAAGATGGCGTGCCCGTCAGCATTGTAATTAACGTCGACCAAGAGGATGAAATATTCGAGGTTGATTTCTGGAAGTTTAATTTTTCACCACTGCAACGGTACCCAAAGGCTTCCGATCTAAAGATGGAAGTGAGTTTATTAGATTGAGTTCGCGCCTTTGGTTCACACTTACTTGAGGGAGGGTTTGATTGCTCCTGATTGCAACATAGCGCTGAAGAGTCCGGACGAGGGCGTCCGGATGCAGGCCAGGGGGCCCGCCCCACGCGGGGAGAAATTGGGTAAAATGGAAGTAAGCCTGGATAGCTCAGTTGGTAGAGCACCTGATTTGTAATCAGGATGTCTCCAGTTCGATCCTGGATCCAGGCTCCATTCTTTTCAATCAAGCTCTTAATCATCAGCTTGGCCTTCTTCAAACTTGAATTGACAGCCACGGGTTTCAAGATGGCATCCATTTGCTGTGCGGCCTATTGCCGCATTTCATCCACGAAATGCGTTTAGCGGTCCATCATCGCCGCTTGATCCCAACCAAGAACCGCCTGAATGGTCTTTAGGTGGACTCCCTGGACTGCCATCAAAGTAGCGGCAGTATGCCTCAAATCATGGAAGCGATAGTGTTCAATCGATGGTGTTCAATCTGAGCATCCTGCAATCGTTTCTAAAAACGTCTCGTGAGGTTGCAACCATATAGAGGTGTTCCGATAGGCGTGGTGAATACAAAATCGGATTCCTCCAAGTTCCCTTCACAGTGGACAATCGGTGGAGCCCATTTTGTTCCGGCAAGCTTGCGATCATCCGATTGCCGCATTCGATGGGTGGCAAGGGCGTGCAGTGTGACTTGGGGCAAATCAATCGTCCCTCCTGCTTTTGTCGTTTTGGGTTCAACCAAATGAACTTCCATTACGGACCGGGTGGTTTCTCCTCTTGACTCTTGGCCTTGGTTTGTTGAATCGCTGGAGTTGAAACCGGACCCGCAGCTTTCCGTTTTCCAAATCGAGGTCGCGCCATTGCAAAGCGAGTACTTCACTTTGCCTTAGCCCCAACGATACTGCTGTGACATAGAGTGCTTGTAGTCCATCGCCTTCAATCACCCGAAGGAACCCCCTTGCTTCATCGGGAGTGAGGGGCTGAACCTCTTTTGCTGCAACCCTGGGCGGTGTTCTTTGTATTCAGCCTTCCCTCGATCCGGGTGTTCATCTCACAACCGGCTAACTTTTCACTTACGCGCAAGCACGCAGTATTGCGCGCCTAACGGCAGGCGGTCCAATATCACCTCGGTCGCCCGGAGCCAGGCGAGAAAGCGAGGAAAGTAGAAGAGAGAACGCACCACCGGGTGTTGCTTAAAACCCGATTCCGCAACTAAACGAGTCGCTTCAGCCGGCGAAATCATTATGGCGTTCCGATCGAACGGAATGCGTTTCATCACCATCCTCGCTCCCGGGTTCCACGGGTTGTTCTCGAAGAGGGCCAAATAGCCGCCGGGCGCTAAACTGCGGTGTATGAGTTGGAGAGCGCTAACCCTCTCCTCCGGTGAAATATGATGGAAGACTCCATTCACATAGACGAGATCGAAGCAGCCGGCTTCTAGGTCCTCGACTCGCTCAAACCGCACCAGGGCAGATGCAAAACGCTCTCGCGCGGCTGCTATGGCCTTCTCGGCTTCGTCGATACCGGTCACTTCGGCTGCCGGAAACATGCTGGCCAGATGGGCGGTAGTATCTCCAATTCCGCACCCGAAATCGAGTATCCGCTTCGGCTGGAAATTACCCGGCAAGATCTTTGTCAGGTAGCGGACACGCCCCACGAGGAAAAACCGCCGGCCCTCTCCAGAGAGCCGGATCCCCTTACTCAGCATCTGCTCGTACTCGTCGCTTAGATCGAAAAGCGGTTCGCGCATTGACTTGTCCATAGATCAACCTTTCCCGTTGGCTGCCCAACACTCCATCCGCTCATCCACCAAGTTGAAGCCGTAATGGAACAGCCTCGTAATCACCAGGATCATTCCTGCCGACACCAGACCGCTCATAACCAGAAACCGCGACCAGTGGTCGTAGACAGTGCCGCTGCCTAACAGAGACCAAAAGCTGCTGGCGACCACGAGTACGCCAGTGAAAACCAGCACCCCGGCCAACGCCCAGAACCATCGCGCCGAGAAGAATGACTCCAATCGCGATGGAAGGCACTTACCAAGTTCATCAGACAACGCGACATTGATGATCCGGTCTGTAATGGAACTAGCGGAGAAACAAAGAACACCCGCGATTCCGAATAAATCCGCGACGACAAAGCGGTAAATCATCCATTCCAAAACGAAACGGTGTTGCAGGTAGAAAAACGTGGGGCTGGCCATGAGCGCAGCTGCGGTCAGAAAAGACAACCCGCAAAGCAACTCGAACTGGCGCATGGGGCGGTAGAGAAACGCCGCCTCCAGGATGACGCACAGGAATCGCAGCCCGTCCCGGACCACACGCAACTTGGATTCCCCTTCCCTTTCGTGGTACGGCATGTCCACCTCGGCGATCCTCACGCCCTCGCTCAACATAGCGCGGCACTCATCGAGGGCGTAAAGTGAAGGCCGTCAGGGCGCGGGAATATTCTCCGCAGGCTATCGCGGCGGACCACTCGCATCCCGCTTGCCGTATCGCGCACCAGGGACGAGGAGAGAACGCTGAGCAGGGAGGCGAAGATGATATTCCCGAAGCAGCGAATCGCTGGTATTTTACTGTTTGCATTCACACGGCAACCGAGCACCACATCGGCCCGATTATCCTCAATCTGCCGGCACAAGTCGGCAAAAAACCTGGGATCGCACGTTCCATCTGCATCCGGAAAGCCTAGGAGCTCGGCATCGGATTCCAACCACGCTTGCTTGATCACGGCCCCGTAGCCCCTGTTTCTTGGGAAGATAATGCACTTAATTTGATACTTGAACGTGAGCGCCCTATCGACGGTCCGATCCGTCGAGCCGTCACTGACAACCGTGATGTCAACAGATGTCACAAGAGAGTTTTCAACGATGAACCTCCGTGCCTCCAAGCAGCGCTCAATAATGCTGACGATGCTGTCTTCTTCATTCAAAGCAGGGATTGCTATCAGCAGTTTCATTCACGATGATTGTATCCTACTTCCGAGCGAGTGTTTCCGAGTGGAATAAATGACTTGCACATTCACTCCAGAATCGGGTTCACTTTGCTCCGGAATCCCCTAGGTGGTGCATTAGCTGATTCATAATTGGATCCGGCTAAGGAACTCGGAGAATATATACGCCGCTCGTCCCACTTCCAAAATTCGAGGTTAAAGCAATAAGTTTTCCGTCGAAAGCTCTGGAGCGGCTGAAGCGGATCGTAGTTGGCGGAAAGCGAGTGGTAAATATTGGCCAGCCGCCTGATTATACCCGAGCCATCGATTTTTAAGTTTAACAATTCGTTTTGATATTTCTCGGGGTTACTAGAACAACCTTGTACAGGGCACGCAAGAATCATAGTGGTCTCAGTCTCAGAAGTTAAATCACTGTAAAAACGTCCAAAGTTACCATTAAAGGCTGAAGATTATTGGCGTACCGTTGTTTGCTTCGGGTTTAGGATCGCTTGTCATCGATGCGAAATCCCAACGTTCCATGCAGTTTCCACATGTGCCATAAGCAGTTGTCATTCCCACAGAAATGTTAGTCCCAACATCTGTATGCCCAGTCGCCTGAACGAAACTAAACAGCTGCTGGTTCGCCTGCACTTTGGCACTATCTATGAGTACGCCGGATTATAATTTATTCCGTTCTCTAACGTCGCCAATAGACCCAGATAGCGACCACTCCGGTCTATAAATATTTTGCAAGTGCCGGAATACGAAGAAATAAGAGTGTATTTGTAATCTTTCCCATTTGATCTCCCGGCGCTTAAGAACAGAACTAACAACAGGGCGTTGCATCAGGTTAGACAGAATGGTGGTTCAACCACAACGAATGTTCGCCAAACATGCGGAGCAAACATTGCCGATTCCAGTGCCGATGATGGCTCCACCATTGTCGACCACCAAGCGGCGCAGGCCACACTGCTATGACCTGGGAATAAAATCAACTCCATAGCCAAAAACTGGCAACGGTTTTGCTCGCCCTTCATAGAAGCGATAAAGACGCATTTGATGCGTGCCCTCGTACAAAAGCTCAAAATCGGATTACGGTTTGGGGGCTATAGTTGCAAGCCAGACAAGTCTGCGGCTTCGCCAAACTTAATTGCTTTGTGGTTGGCGTCAATGTTCTTGAGTAAGCCGCCTAGCACAGCGCCAGGGCCGACTTCGATCCAGCGAGAGCCGCCCAATTCAATTAGTTTGCGGATGGATTCTGTCCATCGAACCGGGTTGGGAACCTGTTCAAAAAGGCCAATGCGGGCAAGCTCGCCGGATTGAATCAGCTGTGCTTGCCAGTTGTTCATAAGTGGAACGGAAAGATCGGCGAAGTGCGTGGCCTCTAGATCGGGTTTCAAAGCTGTCTGCGCGGGGAGCATCAACGGGCAGTGGAAGGGTGCGCTGACGGGGAGTAGAATAGCGCGTTTGGCGCCTGCAAGTTTTGCCAATTCCATAGCGCGTCCTACGGCGGTGGCGTGTCCGGCGATAACAATTTGATCTGGTGAATTCAGGTTTGCTGCGGTGACTATTTCGCCCTCAGCCGCCGATTGTAAGACTTCGTCCAACTTGCCCTCCGGGAGCCTTAGCAAAGCAGCCATAGCCCCGACTCCTTGGGGAACTGCCTGTTGCATATAGCGGCCGCGATTGCGGACGAGCCGAAGGGCATCGGCGAACTTGAGCGACCCAGCGTCGACCAAGGCGGAATATTCACCCAAGCTGTGACCGGCGACGAAATCGGGTGAGTGGCCCAGTTCGCTGAGAACGGCCAATGCGGCGATGGATGTGGCGACCAGAGCCGGTTGGGTATTTTCGGTGAGCTTCAATTCCTCTTCCGGCCCTTCAAAACAGAGCTTTGAAATTGCAAAGCCAAGAACACTGTCCGCTTCTTCAAACACCGCTTTTGCCGACGGGAACTGCAGTGCCAATGATTTCCCCATACCGGCGTATTGGGAGCCTTGTCCTGGGAAAAGAAAAACAGTTTTTGACATGAACTTACCAGTGTATCCTGCGTCGCGGTAGAATCATGTCGTGCGGCTCTCAGAAATTTGCGTAGAACGTCCGGTGTTCGCTTTCATGCTGATTATGTTCATAGTCATGCTGGGAGTGTTCTCATTTATGGATCTTGGCGTTGATTTGTTCCCGAAAACGGATCCAGCCACAGTCTATGTCCGCGTGCGTCTTCCTGGTGCGAGTCCTGAGGAAGTTGTGTCTCAAGTAGTGCTGCCGCTGGAAGAGGCTGTATCTTCTATTAGTGGCATTGACGAGATTCGGGCGATGGTTACGGAAGGGTACTGCAGTTTGGGAATTACCTTTGCCTTGGAACGCCCGATCAACGAGGCAACTGAGGATGTGCGTGAGAAAGTAGCTTCGGCAATGCGTAAGCTTCCTCCAAATGTGCTGCCTCCGAATGTGGCAAAGTCCGATCCTGATAGTGATCCTGTGATCACGCTGGCGGTGAGTGGGAATCGGCCAGTGCGGGAAATTACGGAAGTTGCTGACAAACAGGTTCGAAGAATTTTGGAAACAGTTGACGGTGTGGGTGGCATTGATTTGACTGGCGGGTTGAACCGGCAGATTAATGTTTTTCTTGATCTGGACAAAATGAACGCCTACAACCTGAGTGCTCAGGATGTGGAGCATGCGCTGAGAACGGAGAATGTTGAGACGCCCGGTGGCCGCATTGTTCGTGGAGCCAGTGAACTTGGTGTAAGAACAATGGGACGTTTGGAAACCGTTCCTGAGTTTGGAAACATCATTGTGAAAAATGTTGGCGGGTCGCCTTTGCGGATTCGTGATGTGGGCCATGCCGAAGATTCCATGCAGGAGCGTAGAGCCTTCGCTTATTATCAGGGCAAGCCTTCGGTGACGCTTGAAGTGCGGCGGCAGATTGGGGCTAACACCGTGAAGTTGGTGGAAGGGCTCCAAAAGAAGTTAGTTGCCTTGAACCAGCAATTGCCCCCTGGGATCCAGGTTTTTGTGGTGAAAGAGCAGGCCACCTATATTAAGAATTCTGTAAAGGCGTTGGAAGAACACTTGATTTTGGGGAGCTTGCTCGCTTCCATTGTTGTGTTTATTTTCATTCGTGATTGGCGTACAGTGTTGATCAGTTCCGTGGCCATCCCCACTTCAATTCTGGCTACCTTTACGGTGATGAAGTTGCTGGACTATACGCTGAATTCGATGACTCTGTTGGGTCTGACGCTGGCCGTTGGTATTGTTATTGATGACGCCATTATTGTTCTGGAAAATATTTACCGCTTCATGGAGGAAAAAGGGCTGCCGCCACGGCAGGCAACCATTCAGGCGACGCGGGAAATTGCCTTGGCAGTGATTGCTACTACGTTGAGTCTGGTTATTATTTTCGTTCCGATTGCGTTCATGACGGGATATGCGAGGCGCTACTTGAATCAATTCGGGTGGACTATGTCGGCATCAATCATGGTTTCCATGCTGGTGGCTTTCACTTTGACTCCAGCATTGGCTTCTCGTTTGCTGAAGCGGACTCCCGGTGGGCATGGAAAAAAGAATGACTATCAACCCGGTTTTGTGGATCGTTCTTATGTACGAATGCTGGAATGGTCGCTGGATCATAAATGGGCCATTGGTTTGGTTAGCCTTGGTGTATTCGCATCCACTTTTTATTTGAATTCTATTATTGGACGCGATTGGATGCCGCAGGAAGATCAAAGTGAACTCAGCGTGTTCCTGGAATTGCCTGAAGGTTCGTCGATTGACGCCACCGAGAAAACGTCACTAGCGATCGCCGAGAAATTGAAAGCGGTTCCGGGTGTGATTGCGGTTATTCCGGCGAGTCTTACCATGTTGGAACGGGTGACGATGGCGAGTATCACTGTGCTTTTGGAGGAGCCTGAAAAGCGGGGACCAATTCTAGAGATGGGTAACAAGATCCGGGAACAATTTAAGGATTTTCCATCGGCGCGGCCTCGCATCAGTTATCCAAATGTGCTGGGAGGGCGTGAATCTTTTGCCCCAATTCGAGCGGTGCTGCTTGGCCCCGATTTGAAGGAACTGGTTAGAATCGGCAAGGAGGCGCAAACTGCTCTTTCAAAGGAACCGGCGGTTACTGATGTCAAGGTGAATTTGAATCTGAACAATCCTGAATTACAGGTGGTGGTGGATCGTCCACTGGCATCCGATTTGGGAGTTCGGGTTTCTGATATTGGTGGGGCGGTTCGGCTGTTGATGTCCGGTGAAGACCAGATCTCCACTTTTAAGGAAGGCTCTGAACAGTATCCAGTAATGATGCGTTTGCTGCCTGGGCAGCGGAATAATCCGGAAGCTTTAAGCAGGTTGCTTGTGCCGAGTGCAAAGCAAGGGTTGATCCGGCTGGATGCGGTGGCGAAGTTGGAACATGGGTTGGGACCCAGCCGCGTGGATCGGTACAACCGGCAATTTGGCGTGGGAATTTATGGCAATGTTCCCAATGGCGGATCGCTTGGTGAAGCTGCGGCAGTTGCGTCCAGAGTTTTGAACAGCATTGAAATGCCCCCGGGATATAGTGTGAAGTTTTCCGGGCAGGTGAAGGTATTGGACGAAACCACAGCCAACATGTTAATGGCTTTTGCGTTGGCCAGCATCTTTATGTACATGGTTTTGGCTGCTCAATTTGAAAGTCTGGTACATCCTTTTATCATTCTCTTGACCTTGCCGCTTTCTATTCCATTCGCCCTTCTTTCACTCTATGCGACTGGGCGAACGTTGAATCTGTTTAGCGCGCTTGGAGTGCTGCTATTGCTGGGAATCGTGAAGAAAAATGGGATTTTGCAAATCGACTATATGAACCGTTTGCGATCTGAAGGCAATGCACTACGCTACTCCATTGTGGAAGGTAACCGAGTTCGTTTGCGGCCCATTTTGATGACCACCTTTGCGATTGTTGCCGGGTTGATTCCCACTGCAGTAGGGGTGGGGGCAGGGGCGTCACAGCGGTCGGCTATTGCGGTGACAATCATCGGTGGGCAATTGCTGTGTTTGCTTCTGACTCTGCTTGTTGTGCCAGTTAGTTATGCGTGGGTTGAAGAGAGCAGAGAGTGGTTGCGTTCACGATTTAACCGGAATTCGCAAGTAACTATGCCTGCTTCCGGCGACTGATTGCTAGAATAGAAGCAATGCAAATGCTCGACGCGGGCAAACACAAGATGGTTTTGCTTGAGCTGGATCTGGAAGAAATTCAGGCGATGCTCGAACAATTGGGATTCCATTACAAAATCGAAGAACGCAAACGCCACCTGCAATTGGAATTGCTGGCCATTGATCGGGATTCCCCGCTGCTGTTGTTTGATGCAAGGGATCCTGGAAACCTTGGATGGTTTTCACGCTGCCAGTTCTATGTGGATGGAGTGAGCGGCAACGTGCTGCAAACGCCGATTGCTGTGGCCAACGTGAAAGATCTCACGGGCCTCGTGATCCCCAATGCTATTAAAGTGCAATTGACGAAAGAACTGCCTTCTGAGTTCAAGCTGCCAGGAAAGCAATTGCTTTCTGAGGAAGTGGTTTACAAGTTGCTGGCGAATTTTCTGATGGCATTACTGAACGTTGGCGTTGCGGTTTGCGGGGCTGGACCAGTGAAACCGCTAGCCGGCCGAACAGATGCAGTAGGTAGCCGGAGTTGACGTGCACTGCTTGGTTTCTGTAATCGTTCCTGTTCTGAATGAAGCCTCCACAATCGAGAAATTGCTAATACAGCCTTGGGTTAAGGAGGCTGGAGAAGTCATCGTAGTAGATGGCGGGTCGAGTGACGGCACCAGGGAAATTGCGCAGAAGTTCGCTCGCACAATTTCAAGTGATTCCGGCCGTGGTCCGCAAATGAACGCTGGTGCAACTGCTGCGACAGGGGATGTCCTTTTGTTCTTGCACGCTGACGTGCAATTAGAACCGCAAGCAATCAAAACAATTTGTAATGCTATGGCGAGACCTGAAGTTGTGGGTGGGTGTCTGGATGTTATTTTTGACGGCGGGGATTGGGTGTCTCGCCTGTTCACTTTTGGCTATCATTACCGGCG
>JAYUSZ010000015.1:0-43342 GCA_043755435.1 Bryobacterales bacterium
CACCCTGCGGCGTTTGATTGTTCACGAAAGTATCTACGACAAACTCCTGGCCCGCTTGAAGACTGTGTACCAGTCCGTAGTCGTCGGCGATCCAAGGGAACCAGGCACCCTTATCGGCCCACTGATCGACGGCGCAGCATTTGATGCAATGCAAGATGCACTCACCCAAGCAATGGCATCTGGCGGCACCATCACCGGTGGAGAGCGTGTCACAGTGGAAGGCTGTGCCGGGTTCTTCGTCCGCCCTGCATTGGTGGAAATGCCCGCTCAAACAGCACTGGTTCAGCGCGAAACGTTCGCACCTATTCTCTACGTGATGAAGTACAGCAGACTGGCCGAAGCCATTGCCATGAACAACGACGTGCCCCAAGGCTTGTCATCTTGTATTTTTACCAGCGACCTGCGCGAGGCGGAATTATTCACATCCACCGAAGGCTCAGATTGCGGGATTGCCAACATTAACATTGGTCCCTCTGGGGCCGAAATCGGAGGAGCATTCGGTGGTGAAAAAGAAACCGGTGGTGGCCGCGAGTCAGGTTCAGACGTCTGGAAAACTTATATGCGGAGGGCTACCAATACAGTCAATTACGGAGACGTCCTTCCTCTTGCGCAAGGTGTTAACTTCGAAATTGGTTAACCGCAAGTCTCCCGATTCAGTCCCCAATATCAAGACCGCTTTGCCCGGTCCCATCGCCCAGCGGATCATCGCCGATGATGATCGCCTAATGTCGCCCAGCTATACGCGCAGCTATCCGCTAGTCATCAAAAAGGGCCGCGGGGCTGTGGTTGAAGATGTGGATGGCAACCAGTTTCTGGACTTCTCCGCAGGCATCGCAGTTACCTCAACCGGCCATTGTCATCCCGAAGTGGTAGCCGCCGTGCAACGCCAGTCCGCCGATTTCCTCCACATGTCGGGCACCGATTTTTACTACTCGCTAATGACCGACGTTGCTAAGCGTTTATCAGCCGTGGCCCCCATGCCTGGGCCGCACAAATTCTACTACGGCAACTCCGGTGCCGAAGCCATCGAGTGCGCGCTCAAGCTGGCTCGTTACCACACCAAGCGGCAACAGATCGTCGCCTTCTATGGCGCGTTCCACGGTCGCACTATGGGAGCGCTTTCCTTAACCGCATCCAAGCCCCAACAGCGCCGCCGGTTCGCACCAATGATGCCCGGCGTAACGCACGTGCCCTATCCCAATGTGTATCGCAACTGCACTGGCGGGGCAGAAGAGCAAGCGGCCTACGCACTGAGTTGCGCCCGCTTCATAGAAGAAAAATTATTCCGCAGCACTTTGCCGCCCGAAGAAGTTGCTGCCATTGTGCTGGAACCCATTCAAGGGGAAAGCGGCTATGTGGTTGCGCCGTCTATTTTCCTGGAAGAGATCCGCCGCATTTGCGATCGTCATGGAATTTTGATGATCGTCGATGAAGTGCAATCGGGCATGGGCCGTACCGGCAAGTGGTGGGCCATTGAACATTCCGGCGTTCAGCCTGACATTGTGACCATCGCCAAAGGCATCGCCTCAGGCATGCCCGTCAGCGTTTGCATGAGCAAGGCATCCATTATGGATTGGGTTCCCGGTTCCCATGCTTCCACGTTCGGAGGCAATCCAGTTTGCCTGGCAGCGGCCATGGCCACCATGGACGTGCTGGAACGCTCCGCAATTCACAACGCGGAAACGGTCGGTAATTTCATGTTCGAACGAATGCAAACCTGGAAAAAGAAGCATCGCATGGTGGGCGACGTTCGTGGCCGCGGGTTGATGATCGGCGTGGAAATTGTCAGTGACCAAGCTCTAAAAACACCGGCTGCCTCAGAACGGGACGCCATTATCCAGCGTGCCTTTGAGCGCGGATTATTGTTGCTTGGGGCAGGGGAGAACACCATCCGCCTCACACCTCCATTGGTAATTTCCAAGGCTCAGGCAACCAAGGCAATGAACATTTTGGAAGAGTGCCTGGTAAGTTGTGTTTAGTGTTCCATCCCAGTTGTCCAGTTGAGGACCACCGTCGCAGGCGCGCTGGTGCTACCAGCCAGTGCAATGGGAATCAGGAATCGCTGGCCATCGTTTGAAACAGCATAGCGAGTGTTTAGGGCGCCTATGGAAGTGTCGAACAATGGCTGTGGCGCGCCTATCTGCACTGCGTTGCCAGTAACAATAGGAACCGACATCATTTTCCGGTCTGCACCGACGTAGAACAATTCCCTACCGTCCCGTTTCCATTTTGGCAATCGCCCGCCTCCTTTAGAGATTTGCCACTTCGCACCAGACGCAGGATACGGCTGCAAGTAGATCTCATCCTTCCCGGATGAATCCGATTGGTAAGCCACCCACTTTCCATCGGGCGAGAA
Source organism: Bryobacterales bacterium (assembly GCA_043755435.1). Taxonomy (GTDB): domain Bacteria; phylum Acidobacteriota; class Terriglobia; order Bryobacterales; family Bryobacteraceae; genus JANXSF01. The sequence continues at coordinate 2,357 of JAYUSZ010000015.1, forward strand.
CGTGCCTTGATGCTCGTTGAATTCTGTTTGCAAATAGACAGTCGACTTTCCTTTATCAGCCCCATTCATTGTTAGCACCCACAAGTCGCGTTTCGTTTTGGCGCCAAACTCGAAATAGAGCAGATGGTTTCCATCCAGTGACCAATCCGTAGCATTCTTGGTTTGGTTCGTTTTCAACAGCAATTCGTCCTTCATTCCGCCGTCGGCGGCCTTCACGTAAAGATTAAAACTCCCTTCCCGATTTGAACTGAAGGCGATCTTGCTGCCATCCGGGGACCATACCGGATAAAAATCCGGAGCCGGATCGAAAGTAAATCTTGAAGAGATACCCCGGGCCAATTCTACTAGCCAAATGTCACGAGGGGATTTTAGATCGCTAAAATCTTCCACCAATTGTTTCCCGTCTGGGGAAAGCCAAATTCCCAAACGAAGTCCCCTCTGCGACAGGATCACCTGCCGATTCCCCCTCTTGTCGAACCACGTCAGCTGATTTTCTGACTCTCCCGGGGTAGAACTATAAACCAGCACACCTGTGTTCGAAGTGGAAAAGGCGGCCAGATTGGCTGGGCCCATTTGAGTCACCCCATCAGCCAAAAGTGTCGTCTCTTTCTCAAGTTGGAACTTTGATGGGTTGAAGCGTTGGGCCATCAATGCCCCAGCCCGCCAGAAAATAATGTGATTATTTGAGTAAGCAACATTCGAAACATCCGGCAGCAACCTGGTCTGTTCCTTCGAATCAAGCGAACCAATGTAAATGCCCGCAACGTTCGCTATCCGCGACACAACCACGAAAAGGAAATGGCGTCCATCAGGCAGAAAAACAGGCCAGCGGTGCTCGGACGGTTCAATCGATGAATCTAGATGCGTTAGCGGTTGTGGCGTACCTCCTGCTGCTGGAACTTGTGAAAGTGGTCCACCAATTGCACCAATGATAATAGTTCCGTCAGCATTCCATGTACCACCCCGCCCATTGTCAGAATTGTTGCAAATAATTTCGGACGGACCTCCAGACACTGCAATTTTCTTAATATGACCATTTGTGAAATAGGCAATGAAGCGGCTGTCGGGCGACCAAAACGGGAAGGATGCATCCTCTGTTTCTGCCAATGGCTGAGCGGCCAGAGAATTAAATGGACGAACCCACAATCTTCTACGAAGGTCAGAATCCGCCGCGACAAAAGCCAGGTGGCTGCCGTCTGGGGAGACGGCAAGATTCCTGTATGTTGTTTTTTCAGGAGGGGGGACTGAAAATTTAGTCAGACTCGCCCCAACCTTTGGTTGATTGAAGTGAAAAAGACCTAAGCCAACCGTTGATGCGGCAAAGAGGCCAGCCGCTGCCCACGGGATCCATTGCAATCTTGCCGAAGCTGAAGGAGTGCTTTGCTCAGCTGCCAGACCAAGGTTGTATTTCAGATCGCGTGAATTCTGGAACCGTTCATCTGGATCTTTGGCGAGGCACTTTGTGACAACGCGTCTGATCGGTGAAGTTGTATCTAAAGGGGCAGGGTCACGTTCGAGGATTGCGGCAATAACGCTAGCGGAACTCTCTCCTGGGAATGCTCGCTTACCGGAAAGCAGTTCGTACAACACACAACCGAACGCGAAGATATCGCTGCGTGTGTCAGCTGGTTTGCCCTGTAACTGCTCGGGCGACATATACTGCAACGTGCCAACAATTTGACCAGTCCCGGTTACTCCCTTTACTTCCGTTGCGTCGGTTTCTGTCAGGGGGCCGGTGTGTTTCGCTAAGCCGAAGTCCAGTAACTTTATTCCCTGTTTACTGAGTAAGATGTTCGCCGGTTTTAGATCCCGATGCGTAATGCCTTTGCGATGGGCGGCGTCCAGAGCGTCTAGAATTTGCCCTGCATATTCCAGTGCCTTCGCTGCGGGGATCGCACCTTTCAAGGGAACGCCATCAATAAGCTCCATCACCAAATAGTTCGGACCAACATCGTAAAGCTGGCAGATATTGGGATGGTTTAACGCCGCAATGGCTCGTGCTTCGCGTTCAAACCGGTGGTCGAAGTTTGCCTTAGCCACTTTCACCGCGACTATGCGGTCAAGACGAGTGTCGCGTGCCTTCCATACTTCGCCCATTCCGCCTTCGCCAAGAAGCGAGATTATTTCGTATGGGCCGAGTCTAGATCCTGGGGCTAATGACATTTGTTAAAACAATGCACTATGTTACCGTATGGTAATCCCAAAAAGGGCGTTGTCCCCAATGCTCTTACTTCTCCAATCGCATTCGAAGTTGACGGATTAACGAAACTGCCGCCTCAATCTCGTTCGCCTTCGCACCGCCAGCGATCCGGTTCGCCCAAACCATTTGCCAATTCCCTAACTCACTTATCACGCTGCGGCCCTTTTCCGTCAGGCAAACAAGCTTCGCCCTCTGATGATTCGGATTTGGTTCGTACAGCACAACACCTTCCTTCTCCAAAATGTCCGCCAGCTTCTGCACGCTTTGTCTAGCCAAGCCCATATCCCTGGCAATTTGCGCCACCGACAGCGGTCCCGATTCGATTGCTCCCAGCACCTGCCAACGCGCGCTAGTAAGGCCAAGTGGCTTTGTCAGGCCATCCCCCGCTGACAGCAGCCTCCCATTAAACCGAAATGTTTCCAGGATCAGAGATGTTAGCGCTCTACCTGATTTTGTGTAAGCCACCTACGACCCAACGCACAAATTCGGCATCGTCAGCCGAGTGAACAAGTGAGGTGATGCCACAGCAGAAGCCGGGTAATGGCCCAGCGCACGTTTGAAATCTGGGTGATTGAAAGCATCCCGGAAGTGAGCAACAGATTCCCAAACTGCATAGTTCATAAAAATGGTGCTACCGGCAATGCCCTGATGCAATTGCGTTGAGATGTAGCCCGGCTGCTGCTTCATCCAATTCGCGTCTTCTTCCCAAGCTTTCAAAAGCGCAGGAATGTCTCCCGCATCAACATTAAAAATATTCACCAGAATAACCGGTGAGCCTTCGGAGTGCATTTGCTGGAAAATCGGAACTTTGGGGTCGAGCGGAGTAAATTGCATAGGACAGTAGTATGTCATTATGACAGATTTCTGTCAATATGAAATAAAAACCAGAATCGCTAATCCTTCGCGATGCAGCTAACTCGCTTTATATGATATGATTCCATCAGCTATATGGCCCAAAAAGTACACTTCGGTCTCATACTAACCTTCGGCTCATTGGCACTGCTCGCACAAGATCCCGGTTGTCCCGCTTACCCCTCGGCACTCCGCTCTGAATTGCAGCAAAGCCTTGAACTCGATCGCGCTTTTAATGAATTTTCCCGCGTTGCTCGCAGCACCAAGTTGCTAAAGGCCTCATCACCTAAATCCACAGCGAATGACGCGCGGCTGGCACAGTCCGCCAACTTCATCGATCAAGCCATTCAAGCCAAAATGAAGGCGGATAACGTCACCCCGGCTCCGCCCACAACTGACGCGGAAATCATGCGCAGGCTTCATCTCGATCTCACTGGACGCATTCCAACTCCCGATGCCGCTGAACGTTTCCTCAACAATCCCGATGCCGCCAAGCGCGCTCAGTTGATTGACGAATTGCTGGATACGCCCGCCTATGCAGACCAGCTAACGCAGTTCCTCACCAACCGCTTCAAGGTCTCCCGCGTGCATGAAAGTATCTCCTCTCCAGGCCGCGACACCTTCTATAGCTTCGTCCGCCAAATGTTCGCTGAAGACAAGCCCTATGATGAATTCGCCCGCACCTTGATTGCAGCCGCCGGCGAAGTGGATAACGTTCCCGGCACCCAATTTTTCGCCCGCTGGATGGATCTCAACGGCCCCATTCAAGATTCCTGGGACGACACAACCGAGAAGATCACCACCAGTTTCCTGGGCTATAAAACAGAGTGCGTTTCCTGCCACAACGGGCGCGCTCATCTGGAAAAAATCAATCTCTATCTAAGCCGCAAAACCCGCAAGGAATTCTGGCAAATGTCGTCGTTTCTGTCGCGCATGCAATTCGTGCGCACCAGTGACGACCCCATTGGTTTCCGCCCTCGCATCGTCGTTGTTGATCGCAGCTACGGTAACTACTCCGGTTCCGTTAACCCCGCCAATCCTGGATGCCGTCCCGCTCGAATTGATGCTGTGGTAACTCCCGCGATCTTCACCAGTGGCAAGCAACCGCAAAGCGGTCATTATCGCGGTGAACTGGGCAGGCTGATTACTGAAGACCGTCAATTTGCCCGCGCTGCCGCCAATTACATTTGGAGCTACTTTTTCGGCTACGGCATTGTGGACCCGCCCGATGGTTGGGATCTAGCCCGTATCGATCCCAAGAATCCGCCACCTGGCGATTGGCCCATGCAGAACTCCCACCCCGAACTCCTGGAGCAATTGGCCGATTACCTCATCGCCAACAACTACCGTTTGAAGCCGCTGATTCGCCAAATCGTCAATAGCGAAACCTATCAGCTTTCCAGTCGATATGAAGGCACCTGGCGTCCGGAATTTGTACGCTATTTTGCCCGCTATCAATCACGCCGGCTTTCAGCCGAACAGATGTACGATGCCATGGTCACCGCCACCCGCACAGAGCAACCCATGGCCTTGAGTTCAGGCGGACGCGTAGTAACTTACGCCAACCAATTGCCAGACCCAACCGAGCCCGCCACCGATTTCCGTGTCATCGATTTCCTGAATCAATTCGGCCGCGGCAACTGGCTTACTGTGGATCGATCCTCTGAACCCACCCTGCTTGGCCTGCTGTTCATGATGAACGATAGCAACAACGTGAACCGCTCCATGGGCACTGCCTCAGCCGCCGTTGGAATCAACAATCGGGTGCATGAAATCAACGCCAAATATTCTGTGGATTCGGAAGCCATTCAGCGCATGTTCCTTTCAACCCTCAGCCGCTACGCCACCGAATTTGAATTGAATCTGGTGCTGCAACGTCGCACCGGCCCGCGCTACCAATGGCTCAGCGACCTTCAATGGGCGCTGGTGAACAAACTTGATTTTGCGTTCAATTATTAAGGACAGAATTAAGATGACACGCCACAGAAAGAATTGCTCAGGACACGCACCCATCACGCGCCGCCATCTGCTCTTCGGCGCAGCTTCCGCCAGCCTGCTGAACATCCATGCCGATGCCCAAGTTACCTCCGCTGGAGTGAAGCCCCGCGGCACCGCCAAAACTTGCATCTTTATTAACATGAATGGTGGCCCCAGCCATCTTGATACTTGGGATCCTAAAGATGGTCCCTGGAATCCGGCCGATGCCAGAATTGAGCAACACGCCAGCGGTCTTGCCCTGTCCAAAACCTGGTTCCCAAAATTTTCCGCCATCACCAATGACTTACTCGTGCTGCGTTCCTGCGCTAGTTGGGAAGCGGCGCATGAGCGAGGTCAGTTCTACATTCAAACCGCGCATTCTCAAAATCCGGCACTTGCCGCCGAGCTCCCGCACATCGGCGCAGTCATCGGTTATGAACGTGGCTTCAATGGCTTGCTGCCCCCGTTCCTTGCTTTTAATCAGAACCTGCAAGGCGCAACGTTTTTAGGTGGTCCGTATATGCCAATGATGCCCCCCGCATCGCGCACTGGCATTTCAACCCTCACTCATAATTTTTTCGGAACTGCCAGCCCACAGCGCTTTCAGGATCGGTTCCAATTGCTGCGCGATCTAGATGCGCCCATTCGCGACAACCCGTCCAACCAAACCGTCGCCGCCTATGGTGGTTACTACGCCCGCGCAAAGCAGATGATGTATAACGACGCCGTTGACTCTGCTTTCAAATTCACTACCGACGACGAAGGCCGCTATGGTGCCAACGGCCTTGGCCGTCCTTTGATCGTTGCTCGCAATGTGATCAAAGCAAAAATGGGTGTGTCTTTCATCAGCGTCACGCAAGGTGGCTGGGATACTCACGTTGGTCAATTTGATCGTGGACAAGGCACTACCATTTATTCGTTGGCCACTGACCTCGATCGTGCCGTCGGTGCCTTGGTTGAAGACCTGCGCGCATCCGGTGACCTTGATTCCACTTTAATCGTCATGATGGGCGAATTCGGACGCACCCCTGCAGTTTTGAATTCTCGCGGTGGCCGCGATCATTTCCGCCCTGTAATGAACGTAGCCATGATCGGCGGCGGCGTCAAAGGCGGTCGCGTCATTGGCGCAAGCAACGCTACAGGCAGCGATTTAGTTACCGCTGGCTGGAGTGGAAATCGCGCCATTTATCCCGACGATATTGCAGCAACCATCTATTCTGCAATGGGCGTGGATTATAGCAAAGGCATTGAGGACACTCCATCCGGACGGCGCTATAGCTACCTGCAACCAACCAGTGCCGCCGGAGGAGTTAAGTGTGTGGAAGAGGTATTTGGCTAATGCGCTTCGCCCGCTTCCTGTTCATTGCCGCGCTCCCCTGTTTGGCCCAAACGCCCTCTAGCATTGAAATTCTGGCTGACCAATCCCAAGTAGTCGTTGGTCGCACCATTCAAGCTCGCGCCTATGTTCACGATTCCACTGGCAAAATTATTGACACTCCAGTTACCTGGAGTTTGAACCAACCCAATGCCGCAAGCATTTCCACTACCGGTCTTGTAACCGCCAAGGGTTTGGCCACTGTCCGTCTAACCGCCCGCTCAGGTTCGGTAAGTGGAGAGGCCGCTATCCAATGCATACCGGCAAAGTTGGAAGTCACCCCCGGTGCCACTGAGGTACGAATCGGCACCAGAACCAAATTCAACGCAGCCGCCTACGATGCCGATGGCAGCGTTATCCCCGGTGTCACCATTACTTGGTCGCTCACCAATCAACGGGCTGGAGGATCGTCTCTAGGAACCATTGACAACACCGGCATGTTAAATCCCACTGGTGAAGGTGGGATTTGGGTGTGGGCCACCTACAACTACAACGAAACATTTCCTGGTTTACAGCAGCGCTGGGTCGCCTATTCACCGGTTAAGGTTTCAGTTCCGCAATCCTACGAGTTACGAAAGATTTTCTCTTCCATGGAGCAAATGCGACCCAACTGGACGTTACGTCCTCGCCAATCCATGATTTGGAGCACCGACGATGGTCAATTGTTTTTCAACGCATCTCTTAGCGGACTGTCCAACGGCTTATTAACCTGGAACAACAACGCCTGGAAAATGGTGACAGTTGGTGGCGTGCCGCGTTTCGGTCGAGGGTCAACCGCTCTCGATTTCCGGACCCACGCAATCAGCCGTGACGGTAAAATTCTCACCTACGAAGATACAAACATCAATGGCGCGGAATTGAACTACGGCACTGTTGAAGGCGGTATGGAACTATACTTCGCCAACAGCATGCCGCTAGGTCGAACGGAAGCAACTTCCGGCCTATACATTAACCGCAATTCTCTTACTTCAACGGGACTGAAAATGGTCCGCGCGAACTTTCGTTTCACCGATAATCCTATCAACTACGTTGGACTCTTTCGTGGCGATGTTGCTCCAAACGAAATGTTAATTAGCACGCAAGAAACAGTCGCCGGCGTGGCTTCTCCATTTAACATCGATACGGACTTCGGTATTGCCGCCAACGGCACGGCCTTCTATTCCATAACAAGCGGCACCAATCGTGTTTTCTTCAAACATGACTACGAATCGCGCAAACGTCTGATTGGTGTTGGCGATACAGTGGGCACATCCAAAGTCCGGTCCTTCCTCGGTGGAAGAACGAATCAACCGGCCACCTGGTTTGATGAGGATGGTACCGCGATCGTCGCTGTTGTATTGGATGACAACACCCAATGGTACGTATCATTCGCACCCGATGGAACCAGCAAGACTCTTCGCCTGACATCCCAAATAGGAATCCTTTGGCGTAATTCCGCGCAAGGCGTTCTGCTTTACGCTAACCCCTTCGGCAGCCGCGGAAACGGTGTCTATTTGTGGCAAGGAACAACGGCTACTCCTGTCTACGTTCTGGGAACCAAGCTATTCGATCAGACCATTCAAGAAATTGAAAGCGGCACCATGGACGGTTCCGGTGCCATCACGCTGCTGCTTCGCGGTGATAGAAATCCGTTGATGGGAGTCCGTATGGGTGATACTCCCTTTACGCTTTTCACCGATGGAGACAATATCAATCTGGACCTGCCCGTGAACCTGTTTACGCTAATCGGCGGAGCCAGAAATGGACCACCCCACGCCCAAGCCGGCGGTAATTCCGGCAGCATTTCGCGCTTCATGAATGGCGAATGGGAAACCACTTTGGGCATTGGCGAACGGCTATTTGGCAGCACCATGTGGTACGGCGGTTCGCACGGCACAACCTACAACATGCGTAAAGCCCCCAATGGTGATGTCTACGTAATCAATAGCCTCGGCATTGCGAAAATCACCCCCGGCGGTTCCCCACAAAGTGTCCTTGCTTTCCCGCTGCGCATCGATACTCTGACCGTAAATAATCCCGGCCAGTTCGATGTGAACGCCAATGGCGATTTACTTTTTGCTTCCAGCACCAGCGCTGGTGACAATCGTCTCTTTACCTGGATAAACGGTCAAGTGAAGCAGATCCTCATTTATTCCACAACAGCCGCAACAGCACAAACCCTCGGCGGCAACATTGCGTCCAGTTTCGATTCCTTCGCTCTCGATTCCACTGGCCGCGTCATGACCCAACTGCGCTTCCGTGGTGTAGCGCTGGCCTCCATCGGAATTTGGGACGGCAACACCTGGACCATCGCCGCCTCGCCCAACTCAACTAAAGTCGGGAACCGCACCATCACAAATTTCCCAACAATTATTCGCGCCACTGGCAGCCATCTGGTAGCTGGCTTGGTGGTCGATGGCATCGGCAATATCCTCGCCGAATGGCAAGGCTCTTCCTGGAAGAGTCTGGTCGATATCACCACCATCATGCCCAACGGCCAAGTAGCAAATTCAATTGCTGCCGCCGATGTCAATACCAACGGCGACGTTCTGTTCCAATTTTCCAATGGTGTGAATTCCATGGTTGTTCTGAAGAATGGTGCCTTTAAGCAAGTCCACAATTTCTTCCAACCCACACCAGCCGGCGAGTTTCTGATTCGCACCAACGCCATGGATCTTCGTGACGACGGCACAGTCTATTTCCTGGCCGTAAACCAGTTCGACGAAGTAGTCCTCTACGAAGCAAAACCCCTGTAGCATTCCAGAAATCATGGGCACTTACCGAGCCGTGACCGCAAGGGAGCGGTCTGCGGCAACGCGATTGTGATACCTTGGCTACTTGTCCACTAAAGACACTTCATCCGGTTACGACCACATCTCTCCAGCCCGCCGCTGGAGCGTAGTTTGTCTCCTCAGCCTCGGCATGATCATTGCCTATGTCGATCGTGCCAATCTATCGGTGGCCGTCGCTTTACCTGACTTCAAAAAACAATTCAACCTCGACGATTTCCAGCGCGGCTTGCTGACATCTTCTTTCTTCTGGTCCTATGCCTTGCTCCAAATCCCCGCCGGCTATCTGGTGGATCGTTATGGCGTAAAGTTCCCCTACGCCATTGCCTTCTTCTTTTGGAGCCTCATGTCCGCCGCCACAAGTGTCGTTTCCTCCGCCTGGCAAATCGTTGGCTTGCGTATGCTCCTCGGTGTCGGCGAATCTCTTGTAACCCCCGCCAGCATGCGTTGGATTCGCTTCAACGTCGCAGAGCGGCAACGCGGCTTAGCAATTGGAATTTACATGGCCGGAACAAAATACGGCCCCGCCATCGGAGTGCCGCTCGCCGCTTGGCTTTCTCGGGACTTCGGCTGGCAGCAGATGTTTCTTATTCTTGGCTTCGGTAGTTTACTGTGGCTCATCCCATGGATGTTCATGGTTAAGAATGACGATAAGCAATTGGAATCTGCGGCCACGGTGCGTAGTGGCAAACCGGTTATGGAGTTCAAACAAGTATGGAAGACGCCGCTTATCTATGGCGTCATCATCGGTACCTTCGCCTATAACTATTTCGTCTTTTTCTGCATGACGTGGCTCCCTGCTTACTTCCGGGAGCATCGCAATTTTTCACTCGAAAAAATGGGCAGCTACACCTTCTTCAGTTTTTCAGGCATGGCCACGGTAGCTATTCTCGCCGGCCTTGCGGCTGACAAGCTAATCGATCATGGATGGGATCCACTGAAGGTTCGCAAGGGATTCACTATAGCCGGCTTGGTAATCGCCTCCACGGAAATCTTCGGCATCATCGCCAGTTCTCCAGAAATGTCGGCATACATTTTCATCTTTTCTCTTTCCGGCCTCGGGCTGGCAACGGCAAACTACTGGGCACTTACACAGCTCCTCATACCAGGAGCCGCAGCCGGTCGCATCGCTGGAGTACAAAACTTCGCCTCAAACATTGCCGGTGCTATTGCCCCCATTCTCACCGGCTATTTGATCAAGGTTACCGGAAGCTACAACGCGCCGATGATAGCCATCTGTATTTTCCTGTTGGCAGGCATTGCAGCCTATACTTTTCTGGTGCAAAGAAAATATGCGCCCAAGGTTCAAAACGCATGAATAAATTAATTCCACTTACTGTAATTACAACTTCCATCGTCACTGTTCTTTCCATGCGAATGCTCGGTTGGGCTCCACCCCCGAGCGTCGTGAAATTGGAAAACGCCAAGGTGAAGGTTTCTGAAATCACCTACAACCCAGGTGCCCCGCGCGAGCGCTACACTCGTCCCACCGATCAAGTGATCGTGTTCCTCGATGAATCGAAGTACGAGCGTAAGGATTCCGCCACCGGTGAAAAGACGATTCGCACGCGCAAACCAGGCGAAGTGATTTGGCACGATAAGGGCGAAGATGCCCCTGTGCTGACCAACCTTGCGACGAAGCCATTTCGTACCCTGATGATTGAGTTGAAAAAATAATGCGATTCCAATCTGCGGCCGTTATTGGAACGGGCATGATGGGCCCTGGCATTGCCGGCACGCTGGCTTATGGCGGGCTTCAAACAACAATTCTTAGCCGCAATGCTGCAAGTGCCGCCGAAGGTCTTAAGAAGGCTTTGGCTCAACTCGATCTTCTTTCCGCAAACGGTCTGCTGGACCCTGAACGCGCACTAAAGGCCCGAACCCTATTGACCAGTTCCGCCGACTTCAATTCCGTCATCCCCACTGTTGATCTGGTTGTGGAATCAGCCCCCGAAAACATGGCATTCAAGCAGGATCTGTTCGCTCAACTCGATGCCCTTGCAAAACCCGATGCGGTGCTTGCCACCAATACTTCGGGCCTTAGCATCACCGCCATTGCCTCGCGCTGCAACAGGCCGGAACGCACCATGACAACGCACTTCTGGAACCCTCCACATCTTATGCCGCTGGTGGAAATTGTACGCGGTGAAAAAACAAATCCAGCGATTGCCGAAGAGGTTCGTCAACTGCTGGTCCATTGCGGCAAAGTCCCGGTGATCGTCAAGCGCGACACTCCCGGCCAGTTGGGCAATCGCTTGCAAATGGCGCTGATGCGTGAAGCAATTCATATAGTGCAGGAAGGCATTGCCGATGTGGAGGATGTCGACTTGGCGGCCCGCAGCGGTTTCGGATTGCGCCTTCCAATGTACGGCATTTTCGAACACCAGGATATGGTTGGTCTAGACATGGCCAAGAGCATTTTGGATTATGTGGCTACCGACCTGAACTGCGAACAGCGCGCCCCTCAACAGTTGCAGGATCTTGTTGCGCAAGGAAATCTGGGTGTGAAATCAGGCAAGGGATTCTACGATTGGTCAGTGAAGAGTGCGGACGACGTGAAGTCCCGGCGCGACCAATTTGTCCTGCAAGTTTTGAAGTGGAAAAAGTCTACTTAAGAAATCCACTCATGCTCGTTTGTTCAGAGCAAAGCTTGTCGTTCAAGGTATCATCAATCGCCAAAATCCTCCGCAACTCTGGCGAAAGCTTTGCAATGGTTTCCGGTCTCAACAACCGCTTTTGATACTGCTGCTGCGGTTTATCGAAGCGGGTGTAAAAACCATGCAATGCCCTTCGTGGAAACGCTGTCCGGTTCGCCGTGCCGCCATGCCACATGTGGGCGTTCATAATGGCAACATCGCCAGCCTTGCCAATCAGCAGTTGTTCATCAGGATGCGCATCATGCGGGTTTGGAGGCAATTGAGCTAACTTGTGCGTCGCGGCAACAAAGCGTGTTGCACCATTGTCTACCGTGAAATCGTCCAGTAGCCAAACTGAATTAGCCACCCAATAGCCTTGCTCATCCGCAATGGCTCCGGTGTCAGAATGCAGCGGCTGCGCCTCAGTGGAATGTGGATTGGTGGACCGGTAATTCAAGCTACTTAATTTGAAGCGAGGCCCCAGCACTACTTCCATTGCCGCCAGAATTGTAGGATGGGAAACCACACGCTCGAAGACTTTGCCCTTATCCACCAAATTCGCCAAGCGAATCGCCCCGGGCTCTTTTCTAAACTCTGATCCGGCTTGCTCCCCTTCGAGTGCAACCAGTTCATCCGTCCTCTTCCGCAATGCCTCAAGGAATTCGGCATCAATCAATCCGGGTAGGATAAGGTACCCTTGTTCGTGGAGCATTTGGCGGCTTAATTCCGTCACGCTCAAAGTATACTTCATGGAGTTCTCCCGCATCCTGGTTCGAGCCACTAATTGGGTGGGCGATGCCGTCATGTGCGTTCCCGCATTGGAGGCATTGCGCGCCCGCTATCCCCAAGCGCATATCGCCGTTTTGGCGCGCCCATGGGTGGCAGGTTTGTACGGTAAGGAACTGGTGGATGAACTCATTCCCTACACTGCTGCCAAGGGTTGGAAAGAGTTATGGGCCAAACGTGAGTTGGCAAAGCAACTCGCCACGATGAAGTTCGACGCCGCTATACTTCTGCAAAATGCTTTTGAAGCTGCGGCGATTGTCTGGATGGCTGGCATTCCAGTTCGCATCGGATACGCGCGCGATGGACGCAGCCTGTTGCTGACGCATCGTGTGGCTGTACCCAAACCAGGGGCCGTTCCCGTACATCAGCGCTTCTACTATTTGGAACTTTTGCGCAGAGCTGGCATCCTTTCTGAATTACCCCAGTCGGAACAAATTCGTCTCCCCGGAATGGAAAGGCTGCGCAAAGAAGGCTTAGCGAAATTGCATGCGCAAGGTTGGCACCGGCCCATGGTTGGAGTCTCGCCCGGTTCCGCTTACGGCACTGCGAAGCGTTGGATTCCCGAACGATTCGCAATGGCCGCAGTGGAGTTGGCTGGAAGACTGAATGCCGGTGTCGGCGTGTTTGGATCGGCCGATGAGCGTGACCTTTGCCAGAGCATTACTAGACAAGTGGAGGCTGCCGGTTTCCCCGCCTTCAATTATGCCGGAGCAACAACGTTAGCTGAATTTGTTCAATTGGCTGCTGCCGCTGAAGTGTTCTTAACCAATGATTCCGGGGCGATGCACATCGCCTCCGCTTTGGGCGTTCCAACTGTAGCTGTGTTTGGGGCAACCGATCATGTCGCCACCGGACCCACCGGCGCACTTGCCAGCATTGTCCGCGAACAAGTTGAATGTTCCCCGTGCCTTTTGCGCGAATGCCCTATTGACCACCGCTGCATGACCAAAGTGTCTGCCCAACGCGTTGCCGGCGAGGCTTGGGATTTGGTGCAATTGCGTGGACAATAGTAAGAGATCTATGTTCGATACGCGCTCCAAAATTGTTTCCTCAGATGCATTCTTGTCCTATGCGGAAGCGCATGCTGAATTGCCCATCGTTCTTGGCTACTTCGATCCAATGTGGGCTCCGCATGCCGAACGGTTGCAGAGTTTAGCGGGTGATGGAAAACTGCTGGTTATCGTGGCACCTCTTGAAACAGCTCTGCTCAATGATAGGGCTCGCGCGGAATTGGTGGCGTCATTTGGTATGGTCGATCGTGTAACTCTAGCTTCCGATGAAACAATACACCAGCAATGGGGCATCCGATTGAAAGACGAAAGGCTCGGCGATGAGCAACGTTACAAGCTGCTTGCCGCCCATGTTCGCAAAAGGAACAATGTCTAGCAGGGAACGAATCCTGGCGATTCGGCTGGGTGCGATGGGCGACATCTTTCATGCTATGCCAGCAGTAGCAAGCCTTCGGCGCGGTTACCCCGATGCGCATCTCAGTTGGATTGTTGAGCCCAGGTGGAAGCCGCTGCTCGATGGATGTCCTTTTGTAGATGAAGTGATTTCCTTTGACCGGTCCAGTGGGTCGGCAACCTTGGCTTCCTGGCGTAGTCTTGGGGCACAGCCTTTCGATATGGCTGTCGATTTTCAAGGTCTGCTGAAGTCGTCGATGGTAGCAATGGGATCGAAGGCTTCGCGCCGCGCTGGTTATTCTAGCGATCAATTGCGGGAACGCATGGCTGGATGGTTTTATACCGAATGCCATGGAACCACTTCGGTTCACATGGTGGATAAGCATCGCGATTTAGCGAAGGCTGTCGGCGGTAAAGATGGAGCGCCACAGTTCTATTTGCCAGCAGGTTCCCCTGAGGGGACATTGCCTGTCGAAGCTTTTGTTCTTGCCTGTCCGCAAGCTGGTTGGGGTGCAAAGCAATGGCCTGCTTCCTATTACGAAGAGCTTGGAACTTTGCTGAAACAGGAACTCGGATTGGCGTTGGTTTTGAATGGACTTCCAGGTTCAGGCGCAACGCATTGTTCAGGCCTGACAGGATTGATTTACGCCACTCGCCGGGCCTATGCGGTGGTGGGTTTGGATAGCGGCCCGATGCATATGGCGGCGGCGATTGGCAAACCCGGAGTTGCTATTTTCGGGCCCACGGATCCAGCCCGCAATGGTCCGTACGGCGGGAGGATTTCGGTACTGCGAACGACAAATGCCCAGACAACGTACAAACGCCAAGAATCAGCAACTGCCGCCATGCAGGCCATTACTCCGCGCATGGTGATGGATGAATTGAAACGATGCCTCGCTACCTGTTCCCAAAAAACTACGCAGACGCGGTAGCCCGTTGGCGAGTGCCTAGCGGCTTTTTGCTGCTGGGTGCTTTTCTATGGTTCGCCAGTCCAACCTGGCAATCGATTGGGTATGGAACTCCACTGGCGTTGGTGGGTTTAGGATTGCGCGCGTGGGCGGCCGGTCATTTGGAAAAGAATGAAAAGGTAGTTTCCAGTGGACCGTATCAGTATCTGCGAAATCCTCTTTATGCAGGGACTTTGCTGGTTGCTGCGGGGCTTACTTTAGCGTCGTGCCAATGGGGTTTGGCGCTACTTTTTGCAGCTGTGTTTCTAGGTGTCTATTGGCCACGGATGGAGTTGGAAGATCAGCATTTGCGGAACTTGTTTGCAGACTATCCAGCTTATGCCGAGCAAGTGCCATTGCTGTTGCCTCGCCGGCCTGGATTATCCTCGAAGGGTTCTTTTCGATGGTCGCTGTATTTGCGCAATGAAGAGTACAACGCACTGGCCGCGTTTTTGGTGGCTATGGGATTTCTGGTTTGGCGAGCGGCGTAAACTTGTAGAGTTCCACTGTTCCATCGAAGGATTCGATAACCTGCCGGCTTAGGCCATTCTGGCTTGCAAGGTCTGCCAGTAGCTTTGAGTTCTGAGGGAACGACTGCTTTCCTGGGCTGAACCCCATATAGAGAGCTCCTGGTTGTTTGATGCTTTCTGCGTTCGCTCCATCGAGTGGCACTATCTTTCCGGCAGAAAGCAGAACCACTGCATTTTCTAAACCCCAATCATCTGTGAAAACTGCTGGTGGGGATTCCTTGATTACTCGCTGGGCTGCTTGAAGAATTGCTGGGGACCAGACGGTGGGAATGGGCTGGTACTTAATGCGAAGGAGCATGTCTGCAAAGGATGCGCAATTGAACAGCAGGACTATTGCTAACAGGAAACGCAAGTGTGGTGTCAAAACTAATAGCGCGAATAGCAACGGCAGGAACAGAACTGTGTGGTGTGCGGAGGAACCGAGATTCTGAAAGGAGGCCATGGTGAACCAGGAGATTGTGCTGGCCAATAGAATCAGGCAGCGCAGAGTTCGAGTCTTTCCGGGAGTGAGAGTTTGCGCGGCAACAACTGCGACGGTGAACCAATGCGCGTAGCTTCCAAGGGAAAGCAGATAGGCTAGGATTTTTGGAAAGTGGAACTCTGCGGAGGTTAAGTATCCGACTAACGAGGACCCGATGAGGGCTCTGCCGAGTAGCTTGAATTTTAAGGCAAAGACCGGTGCGGTTGCTTCCCAAGATAGGAGCGCTGTAACGGGTTGCGATGCTGTGAGGTAGTGGTAATAGAGTAACGGCGAGGCTCCAAAGATTAGGCCAGCGGCGATTGGGAAGACTGTTTTGCGTCGCAGCGCGATCAGAAAGAGCACTGCGAAAAGTGGGCCGTAGCAGATGACGAAAGTCATCTTTTCCCAGGCTCCGATTCCGCAGAAGAATGCGCTGAAGAATAGCCATGCTGGTGTTTGACGAGACCAGCAATAGAAGGCTGCGGCGAGGCAAAACATCTGCAGGCAGACGGGTCCCCAATCGTAGACGGTGGTGAACAGGATCATCGGCGAGGTGACCATGAGGATGGCGAAGAGGTCTGCGGACTTCGTATATCCGAGCCGGATGAAAGCGGCTCGCATCAGGAATATGGAGGCTAGAATCATGGCTAGCATCGGGAGTCTCAACGTCCATAAGGATGGTTGGAACACCGAGAAAATGGCCTGGTAGAGTAGCACCTTGGGAGCACCTGTATAGGGCATCAACATCAAGGGGATTTGGTGACTCAATAAGGTTGCGGAGGCGTGGGCCCATTCGGGGCGGAAGACTGGTTTGATGAAGAAGTTCTCGTCGTGGTGCGGACCGAAGTGCGGGATGGTCCATAGCATTGCTGCTATAGATAGGATGGCGGTGAGGTAGAAAAACCTACCCGCGAAGTTCGTGGAAAGCATCTTCGATTTCGCGCTTGGCGGCATCGCCGATTGGGATCAGCGGCAGCCGTGGAATGCCTCCATAGTAACCGTTCAGATCCATGGCGTGCTTCAGGCCGGGGATTCCGTATTTCACCGTTACCAGCAAAGCGGCGGGGGTGATGCGTTGCTGCCAATCTTCAGCGGCTTCCGCTTCGCGTCGGCGGAAGGCTTCCCATATGGTGATGCAGGCGTAGGGTGCGGCGTTGGCAAAGGCTAGAACGGCACCGACTGCTCCGGCTTCGAGGCAGGGCCACAAGGTTGGGGCACTTCCGGTGAGCACCTGGAAGCCGGGCTTCACTTGGGCGATCATGGCTTTTAGCTTGTCCAAATTTCCGGAGCTTTCTTTGATGGCAATTACGTTGGGATGCTCACTGAGACGGACCACAGCTTCAACGGAAATATCGACGCCTGTGGTTTGTGGCCAATTGTAGATCATCAGCGGGATCTTGGATTGATCGGCAACGGCGCGGAAGTAGAGCACCTGGGCTTCGGTATTGTTGATCAGATTTTTGTAATAGTGCGGGGTGCGCACCATGGCCAATTTGTAGCCGATTTCAGCGGCCTTGTTGGTGAGCGCGACAGTTTCGCGAACGCTTTCGACGCCGGTTCCAGCGATGAGCAAACGATCGGGTGCGGCGGCTTCGGCAACCCATCCCCATAGAGTGTACTTTTCTTCCGTGGTGAGGTGGACACTTTCGCCGGTGGAGCCGCAGACGCAATAGCCGGAAAGGCCGGTGCGGTTTAGCTTGTTGACGTTGTGGAAGACTTTGACTTTATAGAGTTCGCCTTCGTGGTTGAAGGGAGTGGCGATGGGCGGGTAGATGCCTTGGAGTTTCATGGGGTACAGGGGGGACCGCTCCCTTGCGGTCACGGCTCTGTAGGTTTATGTGCTTACAGAGGCCGAGCGAAAGTGAGCGGTCCCCCCGGTGAATACTATTTGATCAGGAAGGTGAGCACGAAGGTGTACAGCGCCATGGATTCGATCAGCACGAGGCCGAGCAAAGCGATGAAGCGGATACCGTCGGAGGCACCGGGGTTACGGGCCAGAGCTTCAGTAGCGCCGGCGACGGCCTTGCCCTGAGCCAAACCGCAAAGGCCGGATGCAATGGCCATGGCGATGAGGGCGGCAGGTGCTGCATAGTTGGTTGCGCCCGCAGCGTGCGTGGCGTCTTGAGCCATCATTGGGCTGGCAAAAAAGATTGCCAACAGGATTGCGAACAAGCGAATGTTCTTCATATTTAAGTTTCTCCTAGCTAAGTAAAATCGCCATCAGGAGGTGGTTCCCGTCAAACTCGTGCAGCCGGGCTCACACTGAAAAGCGGATAATGCCGGTGCGCTGATTTAGTGATCTTGAGCGACTGCGCCGCCCAGGTAGATCATGGTCATCAACGCGAATATATATGCCTGCAGAAAAGATACAAACACGTGCAGGCCCATGAAAATTACAGGAAATCCTAAGAAAGTAAGGCCAAGGAACACAAGCGTGACTTGCTCACCGGCGAACATGTTGGCGAACAAACGGATTGTGAGAGAAGCGGGTCGTGCCAAGTGGCTGATGATTTCAATGGGGAGCATGAGTGGAGCAAGCCACCAAACAGGTCCACAGAAATGCAGCGCATATTTGCCGAGCCCCTGAATCCTGGCACCCATGAAATTGTAGTAAAGGAATGAAGCAATCGCCAGTCCTGCGGGTACGTAGGGGAACATGGTGGGCGATTCAAACGTGGGTATGATGCCGAGCAAATTGCAGAACAGCACGAAGAAGAACATGCTGCCGACGAAGGGGACAAATCGCGAACTGCCGTGGCCGATGTTATCGTGCGCCTGATGCTGCAGGAAGTTGTAGGCAGCTTCGAAAATGTGTTGCATCTTGCCGGGCTTATCCATAGATAGCTTGGGCCGGAGGATGGCGAAGGTGAGGATCATGATGATGGCCACCAGGATCTGCATGACGATAAAAGTGTCCCACGGGCGCGGCTGCGTGACGTAAGTTCTGCCGAAGAGTGGGAGGACGGTGCTGAGGATTGCGTTGCCTGCGCCACTTAGGTGGTCGTTGAACAGGGCTGTCAACCAGGGTTCATGTTCTTGCATAAAAGGATTTCGTAGAAGATGCTGACGACGACTGCAGCCAGGGGCATGAAAAGCCCGGCGAAAAGCGCAGCAGCATTAATTCCGACTAATTTAACTATAGCAAATCCAAGGCCGCCGAGCAGCAAAAGGGCTCCTAGAAGTAGGAACCCGGTGCGACGTGCGGGGCGTGTTCCGCCGGGTCCGAGGGTGTTTACGACGCGATGGAGGAGGTGAAAATTGAGCCAACCGGCGAGCGATCCGATGGCGACTCCGAGGGCAATTCGCCAACCATATATGAAGAGTGCGGCGAGGGATCCGAGGAGGCTGAAGGCTGGGACCATCAGAAGGAGCCGGCGCATGGCGGCCTGGTAGGGAGCTGCGTCGAGCGGCGGCTTGTTGCGTTCCACCATTACTTATTCTGGCTGCCTTTTTGAATTTCGCGGACGAGGCCGACCAGTCCGGCGACTGCTCCGAGGATGAGGAAAGTGGGGGTGAAGTAGGTGGTGGATTGCCACAGGTCGAGGTAATGCCCGATGGCGTAACCGATCATGACGCTGATGGGGATGAGTGCGGCGAGGCCCATGACTTCGCCGAATTGTTGCGATGGAGTTTGATTAGGTTTCGGCATAGGGTCCTTTATTTAGCGTAAGCGATTCGACGGGCGCAGTTCGGCCTTAATGCGAACTTCCGGCCGCTTTGCGCACTCTCGCTTCGCTACCCGCCCAGGTAGTTGGCTGATTCACAGCCGGACCGTTCAGTTCCGCAACCGATTGGTTTGAAGCGTTAGATTGTTTGGCGACCGGTTATTCGTTTTTTAGTTAGATACCGCGCGGACTTTTCTGTGGGAAGCACGTTGGCCAACGGTTTGTTCTTCCTGTTAGTAGAGTACTGTAGGGAGGTTGGATTGTGGCCGGGGATTTATTGGAAGGTGTTGATAGTGGGGCGATTATATAGTTTTTTCGGTGGGGACTGAGATTGATTGGGTTCGTTTTTTGGGGAATTTTTGGGGCCTTGCCATTTCGATTTGCAGGGAAATCCCAGAGAACCTAGCGGAGATCGCTCTGGACACTCCCCACAAGCGGACTTCGTGGGATCTATCGCCGGAGGTCTAGTGCATTGCGCGGTATGCTTCATCCCGCGACCGTGGTCACCAGCGTCGCATTTCCTATAGGTGTACAATTCGCTTATGAACTTGGACCGGTCTTCGGAAGATGACGCTATCGAGGCGTTTAAGGCCGCACTAAAGAACTTCGTTCGGAGAGAAGGCGGCGCATTTGGCGCGCGGCGGGTCACGCTGCGGCAAGAGAAGGTCTTTCCGTCGGACCTGGACGTGGCATCTTGGTTCGAGTCTGAGGGCGCTGCAAAATGGCATCTATTTGGCCTGCAATTCAAGCGCTGGAACGGTACCGGGTGGTCCCTTTCAGCTGAACAGTTCGCCCGTCTTTCCCCGCTCGGCCACGTCATCGCCTATTGCTTTCCCTCGCCGGGCGAGTTGGCCCTCTCGAACATGCTTCATGCGTTCCGCTTTGTTAATCCGCGAAGAATTCCCGATGACTGCACTGAACTGGCCCTGCTGTGCCCAGCGCAGTTCCTTCCGCTAGGAGTATCGCCGACCTGTCTCGCTAAGTCTGTCCAGCAGCAATTCGAGGCGGAAATGGCCCTGCAGCAGCATCTTGACAACCTCGGTTTCATGCCTCCTTCTGATAGCGAGAAGATCGCTAAACTGCGAGTGCTGATACGGACCGTCGGGCGAAAGGTGAGGGAGAAAGTGGAAGCGATGGGAACAGCTGTTGCTGCCGACTCTGAATGGGGACAAAGTTTAATCGCGTCGGATGGAGTCGTTGTGCCTCATCTGACTTGGTTTGATTTCTTCAACGCAGTTAAGCAAGGATCAACCATCATCAGAATTCCGGATAGTCCCCCTCCTCCGGGCCCGCCGGAAGATGTCTCCTTTGGTGCGGGGATCGGCTTGACACTCACCGCCGGTCCCGGCGGCAACTCCGCCCTCCGGGCTTCACTTGCCTCGCATGTTGCTTTCTGGACCCGCACTGCACTGGCACCGCCCGCCGCCGTTGTAGCCTACGAGTCCTTTTCACGTTCCTTGCAGTTCATCGAATATCCGGGCTAGCTCTGCGATACGAAGTTTTGCTTGACCTGGATTCGACGACTCGTAGAGAAGGGAAGCAGACGGGTTACTCCCGGTAGGTTGGTTTGCGTGCGGCGATCCGTTCCTGAATCGGTCCCGAAACGGCGTTCCAGGAAATATCTCCTGGTTGATACTTTAATTGGTGGATATGCGGTCACTACCGATTGATAATCACTTCAATCGGTGATTCCAATGTTCTACAATTCTAGACTGGGAGCAACAGAAGTATTTACCCACTTCAATTCAAAGTGCTTATTCTCGAATGGACAAGGCAAACTCTACATGGCCTTATGCGAAAGTCTGGTCGCTTTGCGTTCTCTCATTTAGCTACTCGCCCAGATAGTTGGCTGATTCACAGCCGACCGTTCAGTTCCGTAACCGATTGGTTTGAAGCGCTAGATTTTTAGGCGACCGTATTCGTTATTTTAAGATACCGCGCGGACTTTTCGGTGAGAAGCGGGTTGGCCAACGGTTTGTTCTTCCTGTGAGTATAGTACCGTAGGGAGGTTTGATTGTGGACGGAAGTTTTTTGGAAGGTGTTGATAGTGAGGTGATTATATTGTTTTTTCGATTGGGACTGAGGAAGATTGGGTTCGTTTTTTCAGGGTGTTTTTTCAGTTAAGGTGTAACTTCTCAGAACGGAATCCGTGTTGCCGCAAAAGTTCGAAATCTAAGGCTTAGCCTGCCCTCGTAAAATCTTCATGTAGGTCTTGTTAGGGTCTTTGTTCTCCCACGCTCCCTTGATGAAGTCCCGCAGATTTTGCATATCCTTCTCAACGGTTGTCGGCCAAAGATTTGGATTGTACTCAAAGACGCGAAGTAGGTTGTCAACGTCGAAGAGCGCAGGTGTTCCAACGGCGCGTATTAGCACGACGGGTTTTTCCTGTGCCATTCTTACGCCCAGCTCGAATAATACGTTTGGATTGTGCTCCGTTAGATCAGCGATCACCAAGTCCGCTTCTACAAGGCTATTTATGATCGTTGCCTGAATCATGTCGCTGCCCTGACGATTTGCAGTCTTGACGTTGAAGCCGCATTCCTTCGAACCTGCGGCCGGCGTAATAATACTGCGAAGCACCTCGGCAAAGAAGCCTTTGGGATGTTTATCCTCTCGCTCAATGAATGGAAGTATCACGAAAGCCGTGAGCGTCGAGCCGGCAGCACCTTCTGCTAAGGTAACAGTTCCAGGAGGCAAATCTGCTAGGTCTACTTCGCCTTCAGCGTGTATAGGTGTGGGCGTGCCGGAAGTGATTCCAAGGTATTGGCAGTTCTCACGGAAAGTTTTGGCAAACTCGTCGTGCGTCTCAGGGTCGAGCCCGAATTCTTTGGTCAATGTATTGCCGAGATATTTCATTTCAGGCAGGCTGCTACCCTTATAAAACTCAAGGACCTTCTTGAAAATATCGATCCTCAGAAAGGCTTGCTTCTTCAGGGTGTTTTCGGTCTCCTGATTGGGCGCGTAAACGATCTCGCGACCCAACTCTTCGAGCGAGACCTTGGCTGTCTCCCTCGTGCCTTGGGTCAATCCATAATCGCGAGATGCGGCAGTATGATAGAACCAGACGTTACCCTGTCCAGTCCCTACCGCCTTTCTGATTTCTTCCGGCTCCCAAGGATTGCCTCCGTGGTGTTCTTTGATAGCGTATGGGATCTGAAGTGCCTTCTCGAGTGTGGTTCGCGGAAAAGGGTATTTTACCTTCGGCGGATTGGCCGTCTTCTTAGCTGCAGGTGCCGGTTTCTTGAACGCCATGTTGTGTCAATTTCTCCGCAACAGTATCATAATTTCCTAAAACGGTAGCGAGGTTAGTGTATCGCAAACTGCTCCCAAAGATCCGCGAGTTGAAGAATGTTTAGAGGATCACGATTGCGAAGCCCCCAACATAATCGGCACAGTCAGATAGCGTAGCGCCGAAAATACTCCCAACTCATCTTATCAGTAGTCAATCTGCAGCCTATGCTCTAGTTAGCTAAAATGAGAATAAAGCGTGGCTCATTCCTTTTCATGTTTCTTATATTTAGACACCAATATTCTTAGCGAGATTGCGAAGAATAACTGCATTTGGGGTCGTTTACATGATTACCTTATCGCTAGTGATCTGACACTTGCAATTTCCGGTGGTCAAATCGCTGAACTAGTGGATGCTAGTCGATTGCACGAAAAACTCGCTGAACTCTTTCTGACTCTTCCGTCGGCTGTCATTAAGGAACAAGCAGTTGTACTCGCAGAAGAAGTATCGGCTCATCCCAAAGATCGCACAAACAGGTTACTGAAATACCCATTGAATGCTATGCGCCTAGAACACGATGGGCAGCAAAAACTCGTCGAGTTTTTATCCTCTCCTGCCCTCGCAGGGGCAGCCGCCGCCCAACGGCAAGCAGCGGAGCACTTACTGGAAAAACACCGGGAAATGAAACTTAATTTCCCTCCCAAAGAGAGCGGAAAATATACGATTGGGCAGGGAAGCGAGTTTGCGGATAATATCACTATGCAAGCGCTTGGTTATGATCACCGCAGATTCTTGTTGACTTTTGCGCAAGATGTGACGCGCCTGCGCCTTGAAACCTTCAGGTCACTACGACTGCAAGCGCTTGTCAGTTTTTACAAGAACTATCTCGGCGGCCGAGAGCCTCATAAACTCTCGACTTCGGAGACCAGACACACCTCTACGCGATCCCGTATTGTGCCGTTGCCGTTATGGAACGAGATATAACTAATGTACTCGGACAGATCAAGCGTCATCATCCTTTTCTAGCCTCAACCGAGATCTTCGACATTTCGTGGCTGAAGCAGTTTGATTGAGTCCATTCGCCCACCGATTCTAAAGTTGAACCACTTCGCTCATTCGTCAGCTTACAGTCCTAAGGATCGATTCCGTCCTGCAAGTGGGCATCTTTGAAGGTTTGCCGCATACCCAAAATTAACAGAACTGCAACGGCTGGCATAGCTAATGGCGGATATTTTCATTAAATAGAATATGCGGTTTATTACGGATAAATGATTGCCTTGCCCTCAGAGGCGGTCCAATATTTTACAATTCCAGGCTGAGCACATAGAAGTATCTGCCGCTTTAACTCAAGGTCCTTCTTCTGGAATAGACAGTGAGTATCACACAATTCGGCCTTAATGCGAACTCCCGGCCGCATTGCGTTCTCTCACTTCGCTACCGCCCAGGTAGTTGGCTGATTCACAGCCGACCGTTCAGTTCCGCAACCGATTGGTTTGAAGCGTTAGATTGTTTGGCGACCGGTTATTCGTTTTTTAATTAGATACCGCGCGGACTTTTCTATGGGAAGCACGTTGGCCAACGGTTTGTTCTTCCTGTGAGTAGAGTACTGTAGGGAGGTTGGATTGTGGACGGGGTTTTTCGGGAAGGTGTTGATAGTGGGGCGATTATATTGTTTTTTCGATTGGGACCGAGAAAGATTGGGTTCGTTTTGCAAGGCATTTTGAGCTTGCAGTTTTGCAGCGAATCGAGTGCAAGCCAAAGTGGATCAATTGTCTTACGGTAAAAGCCCGTTATTTGCGAAACGGTTCGGGAGTGGTTCTTAACCCGTACTACTTTGCGGTTGACTACTGAGCCGTTAGCCATTGCAGTCCGGTAGACTTAGAACTATGCCGCTGAAGGTTCGGGAGGTCATCCGCAAGATTGAGAGCGCTGGCTGGCGGCTGGTGCGAACGTCCGGTGACCATCGCGTATTCCGAAGTTCGGATGGACAAATAACTGTGGTGTCAGGTCGTTTGGGGGACGATGTTCGACCCGGCACATACAAGGCAATTCTGAGGCAGACTGGTATAGAGGAGGACAATCAATGACCCGCAAGTATTCGCTGGTAATGGAAAGCGGACCGACTGGTTACAGTGGTTACATACCTGAACTTCCATCGATCCTGGTGACCGGCGGCTCGGCCGATGAGTTGATGACTCGTGCCGCGGAGGCGATCCAAATCTATTGGGAGGTTCGTAGCGCGGAACGATCTCCGACGTCAGAAGTGCGCGAAATCGAGGTCGAACTCCCTGCCTGAACGCATATCCTGACTCCTAACTATTGACCGCTACGCCTTTTGTAAATTTAATACCGCGCGGACTTTTCTGTGGGAAGCACGTTGCCAAAGGTTTGTTCATTCTTGTGATTAGAGTACCGTAGGGAGTTTGGATTGTGGGCAGGGATTTTCTGAAAGGTGTTGATAGTGGGGCGATTATATTGTTTTTTCGATTGGGACCAATAAAGATTGGGTTCGTTTTTCACGGATGAATCGAGGCCAGTCAACGTGGCGCGACCGCCATACGGTCAAAGCCAGTTATTTGCGTAGCGGTTTGGAAAACTGGCTATTGATCCGCACCGCCGCCGTTCGGGTAGATCTATTTCGAAAAATGCGGCTTCGACGGCAAGGGCATTTCGATGAACTGATAGCTTCCCGGAGTTGCTTCATCAACCTTTGCCGCTATCTCTGCCGAGTGGATCATCACAATGGGCCAGATATTGGATCCAAGCACAACTAAAGCCAGTTTGCGTCCAGTCAGGTTTTGCTGGTAGCGTATGTTCTGGTCCGAGGTGACCATGACATCAAAACCCGCTTGCTCCCCCGCTGCCAGAAGTTGTCCGTTTTCAAGTTGCACAGGCCACCCTGTTTGCACGAACGTACTCACTTGATGATTTGGGAGGAAACGCCGTACGCCGATGGGAACGTTCTTATCAAACAGGATGCGCAATGTGGTGGCTCTTTACGTAGGTCACAATTGCCTGAACGGACTCCTGCGGGACTTCGAACTGTTCGGAGATCTCGGCGATACTCACGCCGTATTCGAAATTTGCGACAATTGCGCTAACCGGCAGCCGAGTGCCACGAACAACCGGCGAGCCGCTTTGCACACCCGGCTTGATTTCAACCAGGGGACATTCTGACCAATC
This sequence comes from Bryobacterales bacterium, assembly GCA_043755435.1. Classification (GTDB taxonomy): domain Bacteria; phylum Acidobacteriota; class Terriglobia; order Bryobacterales; family Bryobacteraceae; genus JANXSF01. Next base: position 28,368 of record JAYUSZ010000015.1, read on the forward strand.
GATATTTTCGTGTGGCGACATAGAGCTGTATCCTCTGATTTTATCATCAATTAGTTGGCTGATTCACAGCCGGACCTTTCGATTTCGCAACCGATTGGTTTGAATTGTTTAGCGTCCGGTTATTCGTTTTTTAATTAGATACCGCGCGGACTTTTCTGTGGGAAGCACGTTGGCCAATGGTTTGTTCTTCCTGTGAGTAGAGTACCGTAGGGAGGTTGGATTGTGGGCAGAGATTTTTGGAAAGGTGTTGATAGTGGGGCGATTATTTTGTTTTGTCGATGGGGACTGAGGAAGATTGGGTTCGTTTTTCAGGGTGTCTTGCGACTGGGTCCCGACTTACTGCTTTGTTGTTAGCTACGCCATCAGTCAGTCTTTTGGCTTCTCGCCGATTCCCAGCCAAGCGGCTAGTGCATTCCCAATAGCTTCCATCTGTGTAGGCTGAAGTGCCCCGAGTTTCCTGATTGCCCACGCCTTGGGATACGTTGAGACACCCTGAACCAGAAACGCACCTGGCCTGAGGAATGACGCTTTGATCGGAATTTCCAAAGAGCTCTGGAGGGTCTCGGGGTCATGCCAAGATCGAAGAGCCAGACCTCACCTCGGCGGGGAGGCATGCTCTTCCTTATCCAGGAACGCAAATAGTGCGCGGCCCGCTTCGCCGATTTCCTCATCCGTTATCGGGCCGGAATCAAAAGGCAGCTCTCGGGTACGCCGCAGCACTTCAACTGCGAAGTCCTGCTTCTCTCCAGGTGGGAGGGCCTCGAACGCTTCCAAGAGTTCACCGGCATGTTTCATGCTTCCAAGTTAGCCGGTTTCTTCGCACGAATCAAGATGAGATATCAGCCGCCCGGAGGTAACTTCTTGTTTTTGCGGCGAGAAGTTTTTGAAAGCACCCGCAACCTCGCAAGACTGAGTTAAGATGATGGCATGAAACTGCTGATCACGCTCGAACGGGACGAAACCGGCATGATTGTGACGGAATGTCCTTCCCTATCTGGATGTGTTTCGCAGGGCGCAACCGAGGTGGCGGCAATCGAGAATGTACGGGAGGCGATCCAGGGATGCTTGGCGGCTCGCAAAGCCAATAACCTGCCCTTGGTTGTCGAGGTCAGCGAAGTCGAAGTGGAAGTGGCGTAGTGCCTTTGCCAGTTATCTTTTAACGAACTCGCGCAAAACGGAGCACCGGCGGCTGTGAGACTTTCGTGTCCTTCAACATTGGTAGCCCGCCGGGCTCTTTGCGCTCTGGCGAACGAGCGGTGCGGGCGTTTCTCAGAGCGGGTTGGATTCGAGACCGGCAAGTTGGCAGCCATGTGATCCTGGTCAAGCTGGGACATCCGGCAGTCTTATCAGTTCCCCTTCACCGGGAAGGCGCCGGGCACGCTGCGGGCCTTGATTCGTGCATCTGGCATGTCGGTTCAACAGTTTCAAGCCCTGCTTTAGTGCATTAATGCGGCTCGACGATCACTTCAGAAAACTGGGTGATCTTGACAGCGCTCCCATCGGGAAAAATCGCGCGAATCTCCAGATCCGCACCGACGGCCTGAAGGTAGCTGGCAAGCGTGCTGACGTACATGTCGGTGCGCCGTTCAAGCTTCGAGACATCTCCTTGCCCGATATGCAGTTCTCCGGCAATCTTTGTCTGAGTCAGCTCGCGGGCCTTGCGAAGTTGGTGGAGCGACATTTCTTCCACCAATCGGCGGCGTTCTGTTGCGCTGACAGCTCTTGCTTGGGCGGACATTCCGGAGCGCAGTTGCTGGAAATTCTTAGCCATTTTGTGTTTTCTCCCTTTCAATTGCCCTGAGATGGTGATTGAACAGCTTGTCGGCCAACGGAACGTTTGTCTCATACCAGCGGTCGTCTCCAGTCTTGTCCCCAGCCACCAGGAGAATCGCTGTACGACGCGAATCAAATGCATACAACATCCGAAGTGGGTCGCCTCCCTGGACGCGGAGTTCCCGCATTTCCGGAAAGCGGGATGTTCGGACCTGGGAACTAAATGGAAATCCGAGATTGGGGCCGTGTTCGATGAGAAGTCCGACTCGGGCGTCCACTTTTCCTTGTTCGGATTAGGACAAGCTGTGCCACCACGCTTCAAACTCATCGGTGAACTCCACTTCCCAAGGCACGTCTAAATATAGCATAGAAGCCATATGGACTACATGCAATTAGATGTGCCTGCTAAAAGTATTTCACTTCAACCACAAGGTGCAACTTGATCTTACATTTCGGCCTTTCATTTAAGGTTGGTGCGAACTTCTGGACGATTTGCGTTCTCTCACTTCGTTACCCGCCCAGGTAATTGGCTGATTCACAGCCGGACCGTTCAGTTCCGCAACCAATTGGTTTGAAGCGTTAGATTGTTTGGCGACCGGTTATTCGTTTTTTAGTTAGATACCGCGCGGACTTTTCTGGGGAAGCACGTTGGCCAACGGTTTGTTCTTCCTGTGAGTAGAGTACCGCGAGGCGGTTGGATTCTGGACGGGAGTTTTTTGGAAGGTGATGATAGTGGGGTGATTATATTGTTTTTTCGATTGGGACTGAGATTGATTGGGTTCGTTTTCAAGGAAATTTGGAGTCTGTTCGCCAAAACTTCAGCTACCGAGTTCGTTCAAACGATCAAGTTCAGCCCGGACGGCCGAGTCCAACGCATCCAAACTGTGTTTCGCTGTGTACCAAACTTGCGCCTCATCCACAGTTTCGTATTCGTGGCGATAAGACGTTACCGGCAGTGGCGATGGCCACCCAGTCAAGGGACGGATACCTCGCCTTGAAATCGTCCGGTAGCCGGCGCGACGCTTCTGAAATGATTTCCAGCGCACGGGTTATAGCCTAGATTGTCCGACGGCTGGACACGAAGATGGCGACATCCATTCCAGATGTGAAATCGCGGATCGCCTCAATATTCTCAGCAATGTCTCGCAAGCGTTGCGCAGGATTTTTAGAAGACATTCACAGCATCGCGAAGGATCGCATCTTTCAGAAGAGGCTTGAGCGTCTTTTTGTTCACAACATCAGTTGATTCCCCAAGCAGTTCGGCAATGTAGAGTTTCAGCCGGGCGTACTCAAATAGACCCATGGGTTGCTGTGGATCCAACTCGACAAGAACGTCAATGTCGCTATCGGGGCAGGCATCCCCTCGCGCGACCGATCCGAAAACGGCGGCGTGACACACTCCGCGTAGACGCAGATCCGCCTCATGGGTGTGTAGCGCGGCTAGAACGTGTGAAAGTGTCGCGGACATTTGACCATAAGTTTAACAAATGCCGGACTGGTTTGAACTCTTAGTGCATTCTGAAACCAGCGTTCTCTCACTTCGCTACCCGCCCAGGTAGTTGGCTGATATCAAAGCCGAGCGTTCAGTTCCGCAACCGATTGGTTTGAAGCGTTAGATTGTTTAGCTACCGGGTATTCGTTTTTTAGTTAGATACCGCGCGGACTTTTCTGTGGGAAGCACGTTGGCCAACGGTTTGTTCTTGAGTAGAGTACTGTAGGGTGGTTGGATTGTGGGCGGAGTTTTTGGGGAAGGTGTTGATAGTGGGGGGATTATATTGTTTTTTCGATTGGGGTCGGGATTGATTGGGTTCGTTTTTCAAGGTGTTTTGAGCCATATCTTGCCTCGTCAACCTCGCAAGACTGAGTTAAGATGAAGGCATGAAACTTCTGATCACGCTCGAACGGGACGAAACCGGCATGATTGTAGCGGAGTGTCCGTCCCTACCTGGATGTGTTTCGCAGGGGGCAACCGAGGTGGCGGCAATCGAGAATGTACGGGAGGCGATCCAGGGATGCCTGGCGGCTCGCAAAGCCAATAACCTACCCTTGGTTGTCGAGGTCAGAGAAGTCGAAGTGGAAGTCGCGTAGTGCCTTTGCCAGTTATCTCTGGCGAACGAGTGGTGCGGGCGTTCCTCAGAGCGGGTTGGATTCGAGACCGGCAAGCCGGCAGCCATGTGATCCTGGTGAAGCCGGGACATCCGGCAGTCCTATCAGTTCCCCTCCACCGAGAGGTTGCGCCAGGTACACTGCGGGCCTTGATTCGTGCATCAGGCATGTCGGTACAACAGTTTCAAGCCCTGCTTTAGTTCGCACTTCGCTACCAACCCAGGTAGTTGGCTGATTCACAGCCGGACCGCTCAGTTCCGCAACCGATTGGTTTGAAGCGTTAGATTGTTTGGCGACCGGTTATTCGTTTCTTAATTAGATACCGCGCGGACTTTTCTGGGAAGGTGTAGATAGTGGGGCGACTATATTGTTTTTTCGATTGGGATCGAGAAAAAGTGGGTTCGTTTTTCAAGGGTGTTTTGGACTTTTTCCACCGTCTTGATTCTCGAGTGAAATTTGAAGCATACGCGAGATAGCCCAAAGCGGCCATTGCTCTGAGCACATGCCACAACTCGACTTGTGCAGGTCCTCTGTCCCGAAAAGGGTAATTTCGGGACGAAATGCAAGGCGTTGTTGAGCGCTGACCTTTCTCTAAAACGAAGGCTGATCTGGCTTACAGTTCCGCTCGTTCCCGGATTAATGCGTCGTGCAGTAGTTGTTTAATGTAGGTCTGATAGGGAAGCCCTTTCCTCCCCGCCAAGTCCTGAGCCAGTGCTATATCAGGCTCAGGCAGACGGATGGAAATTGCCCGCATTAGAGGCTTGTACATCGAAGCCCGGACCCAGCCGAGCGTGTTAGCCTGATCGGGAATATCACTGTGATCAATACCGCCGTCGTGGATCGCATCCAACGACTTGAGCTGTCTTTTCTGGGCATCAGTTGGCTTCATTTTCTTCATAGAGGTTCCTTTCTCCAGGAGTTGCTTTTCTCGCGGAGATCAATCGAATCACTTCCTTTTCGGCTGCTTTGTTAGGGGATTTCACGTGGACTGCATAGGCCACCAAGATAATACGTTCAAAAATGGCGTCGATCAGTTGGTAGCGTTGCTCGCCCTCCACATCGCGATCCTGGCGGATGATGGCCAGGGGATCATCGAATGCATTACGCGCGAAGTTGAAGTCGATACCATGTTTGGCACGGTTGGCTCGATTCTTGTTTTCATCCCATTCAAAGAGCAAAGTATATACAGAATAATATATACCGAAAAGACCTGCCCGCAAACGGGTGTTCCCATTTGTCCCAGGAGGGGCGCGTGTCCAGGAAAGCGCGGTTCACATTTCGTTGGACCCAAACGGCGTTCCAGGAAAAGCTTCTTCCTTGTCAAATATTGTAGAGCATCCTGGTACCAGCCTTGTGCTATTGTCCATTATTTGAAGGTCTAGTTGAGGCGATGTTCGTGGTATCCTACCGTGGTAGGATACTTCATAATGCCCCGTGGAAATCCATCGCCGAAGCTGGCGATTACCGTAGACCCGGAAATTCATAAAAACATTCTTGCTGCGGCCACTCGTGACGGTGTGAGTGTCTCAGCCTGGATGACGGCTGCGGCGAGTGAGGCCTTGCAGCGGCGGGCTGGTTTGGCGGCGGTGGCGCTGTGGGAAAAGCAGCACGGACGATTTACCTCAGAGGAAATGGATGAGGCCCGCCGGAACGTGCGAGCGCAACTCCGAACCTCATCAAGGGCTCGGCGTCCGGCATGAGCAACTTTGTTTACGATGCTGCGGTTCTTGTGGCTGCGGGTAGAAACGAGCGGCGGACGTGGGCTGAACACAAGGCTCGGTTGGAGTTTGGCGCAGTTCCGTTGGTGCCCGCGCCGGTTGTTGCTCAGGTCAGCCGGTCCCCGAAACAGGCCCAACTCCGCCGCTTTCTGGCTGGATGCTTGGTGGTGCCATTCGGCGAGAATGATGCGCACGCTGCAGGGCGCTTGTTGGCCAAGACTAGGACGGTGGATGTGGTTGACGCCGGTATTGTAATAGTCGCTTTGCGAAACAAGGCAGTGGTTGTTACGGGTGACCCAGAGGATATAGAACGGCTGGTTCGCGCTTCCGGACACGATGCAATTGTTGTTACCGTGTGATTTAACTGATTCAACGGGCACAATTCTACAAACTAGAACCTCCTATTAAGCCCCATTGCGCGGTCACGACGCTTGCCATATGATGAAGCGATGCGTTCAACCCCTCTGTTCCTCTTGCTTGCCCCATTGGCAGCATTCGCCCAGTCGTTTACGCCACCAGAAGACCTTAACTTCCGCACTGCAAACATCATGAGCGAAGGCACCCGGATGGGGGCTGAGGTGTACTCCCCAAAATCGAGCGGTGCGGAAAAACTTCCTGTAGTCATCATGTGCCATGGTTGGGGAGGCGCGGCTTCTGGACTTCGGCGGGAGGCGATAGACATCTCTCGGGCGGGTTATCTGGTTGTCGTGTTTGACTATCGCGGCTGGGGTGCCAGTGATTCGCGGCTGATCCTCACAGGCCCTGCACCAAAGGATAAGCGTAACAATCGTTTCACTGCGGAAGTGACGGAGGTGCGCGAAGTTGTGGACCCTCTGGACATGGCGCGCGACCTTCTGAACGCCATTCACTGGGTGCACAGGGAGCCGCAGGCAGACACCGCCCACATTGGTCTTTGGGGTAGCAGTTATTCGGGCGGTCACGTGGTTTGGGCTGCGGCGCGCGATCATCGGATCAAGGCGCTGGTGAGTCAGGTGGGTGGAATGGATTCCCGTCCGATGGCTGTTTCGCTTAACGCGAATGCCGTCGCCACCAAACGAACGCGGGGAGAGATTGGATATCCGGCCCCGAGAGTTCAACAGGTGGGCAAGCTCTTTGGCGGACCTATCGTTGAAAAGATGATTGACTATGCGCCTGTGGAAGACGCCGCCCGCGTTCCATCGCATTGTGCGCAACTATATATCGTCGCAGCAAACGAAGAGCTGTTCGACAATCGCGACCATGGGATCAAGGCGCACTCGCTGGCGCGAGGTCCCAAGAAACTTGTTTCGATCCCTGGCATCACCCACTATGGAATCTATCAGGAGGCCCGCCAGCAGGCCACCAAACTAGCCATCGATTGGTTCAACCAACATTTGAAAGAGACGAGATGAAGACCCTTCTTCCTTCGCTTTTTCGACATGCCCCACTTGCATTTGCATTGAGTCTCCCTGCTGCGGAAGTCCCGCTGGGCGAGGAACTTTATAAGCAACGCTGCGCAATGTGCCATGAGCGTTCAAGCGAGACCCGTGCTCCAGCATTGGCAGCGCTGCGGCAGATGACAACGGAAGCGATCGTGAAATCTCTCGAATCAGGATTGATGAAACAACAGGGCGCGTCGCTGACTGCAATCCAGCGGACTTCCGTGGCTGGATTTCTGGCCGGAAAATTGAGCACGGAACCAATCACAACGGCAGGTTTATGCGCGACAACAAGTCAGCCGCTTGCGCAGACCTGGAATGGTTGGAGTGCAGGCCAATTCAACGCCCGCTTTCAACCAGACACTGAGATCACAGCTTCAAACCTTTCGCGCCTGAAGTTGAAATGGGCGTTCGCCTTCAAGGGAACGTTCGTAGCCTCTGGCCAACCTTCGGTAGTTAACGGACGTGTGTTTGTGGCCAGTGCGAATCGCAATATCTACTCGCTTGATGCAAGATCGGGTTGCCAACGCTGGGTCTTTCAAGCCGAGGCTCCCGTACGCACCGCAATCACTATCGCAAGTCCCGCAGGGCGCTCTCTTGCGTTCTTCGGAGATCAAAAGGCGACGTCCTATGCTGTGGATGCGACCAACGGTGAACTGGTGTGGACCGCCCATGTTGACCCGCATCCCAAAGCCAAGATCGTGGGGTCTCTGGTGTACCACGATGGCCGCATCTACGTTCCGATCACAGCGGGCGAAGAGGGTCCGCAACTGGATCCCAAATACGAATGTTGTTCGGGGCGAGGGGGCATTGCGGCTCTGGATGCAAAGACAGGAAAGCTGATATGGAAGACGTCGACCATTACCGAAGAGGCAAAGCAAACCGGTGTCAATTGGGTGGGAACCCCCACCTGGGGACCGTCAGGTGCAAGCATCTGGTCGGCACCCACAATCGATGTGGAACGAAAGCTAATCTATGGCGCCACCGGAGACAATTTCTCCGGCCCGGCTACGAAGACCAGTGACGCGATTATCGCCTTTGACCTTGCTACAGGCAAGATCGTTTGGACGCGCCAATTTACTCCCAACGATGTATTCAACATGAATCCGCTTTGCCGTGGCGTGGCGAAGACTCCCGGATGTCCCGACCCCAATGGTCCCGACTTCGACTTTGGCGCATCTCCGATTCTTGTAAAAATGTCCAATGGCAAGAGTGTGTTGATCGGAAGTCAAAAGTCCGGACACGTGCACGCGCTAGATCCAGATCGCAATGGGGAACTTCTGTGGCAATCGCAGCCGGGCAAAGGCGGTACGCTGGGCGGGATTCAATGGGGATCAGCCAGCGACGGCAGGAATGTCTACGCCGCTGTTTCTGACATCCGCTTCAAATCGGTGACATTGGACCAAGGCAAGCGTCAGCTTGTGGCCGATCCCAAAGCAGGTGGTGGACTCTACGCGATGGATTTAGGGACTGGAGCCAAGGTTTGGGCTGCGCCTCCACCACAATGTGGCGAACGGCCAAACTGCAGTCCGGCGCAGTCTGCGGCGATCACCGCGATTCCTGGTGTCATCTTTTCCGGTGGCGTGGATGGAAGGCTGAGAGCCTACGCGGCCAGTGACGGCTCCGTGCTTTGGGATTTCGACACTGCTCGAGAGTTTGAGGTCGTCAACGGCGGGACTGCACGGGGCGGATCGATGGATGGTGCAGGTCCAGCGATCGCAGGAGGCATGTTGTTTGTTGGTTCAGGTTACGGAGCCTGGGGCGGATTACCAGGCAATGTTTTGCTGGCCTTTTCGCTGGATGGCAAGTAACGGAACACGCTTTTTAACCGGCAGACCTTCAATGGGGTGGGGGATTAGGGACACACTCCGGCCCTACAGAGAACTATTGTCAGAAGACCCAGGTACTAAATCTATCTAGTACTTCTAACCATTCCCTAAAATGGACCATTCGCGCTGAAAAGTTGAAAGTTTACGCTGGCTCAATGCACAGCAAAGAACTGCAGGAATATACGCTTCTGGATGACCTAAAGTTAGTGTTACATTTCACGCGGAACTGGATGCAATATGGCATCATCGGGTTCGCTGGATTTTGCGCAGTGATGGGAGCAATCCAGGGCGTGTTCGCTAGTAATTAGGTTGCCGCTACAATTCTGAGCTGCTGATACATGGTTAAGAAGTCGAAACAGTTGTTTTCTTCTTGAAACTGTCCGTTCTCAATGCGCGCCGAAATCATTCCCATGGTGTAAGCTTTTTTCCTGGTGGGAGCAATCCCCACCATGGCCAGTATGAGTTCCAGTTTGGCGCGGTATTGGCCTTCCATAATTGTGCGATGGATAGTGATATGAATATCAGGCATCGCTGATCGGAAGTGTTGGAAGAAAATCTTGAACCCCTCAATGTTCCGGGGTTTGCCATCTGGGGAAGGCAAGTAGCTGTCCTATAGCGGATTCATCGCCTTGGTTCCATCCACGTTCGAACCAAGTGTGGAAGAGTTGATTTTGATGGTAAATTAGGCATCCCAAAGAGAACAATATTGATTTCCGGGCTCATGCGCATCGCTTGTTTTCGGTATTTGCGCCAGACTCCCTGCCGGATGCCAGACTGGGAAGTTCGCCAAATAATTTGACCGTGACCTTCCTAAGGCAGCAAGGTGGCGACGGCGATGGGCGAATCGGGCTTAGCTAATAAGCTGATATTTTCGTCAACGGAATATGCGGTCATCAAGCGATAATGATCGCCTTCCGGCTGGCGCATTACTAGAAGTTGCCGGGCATTCAAATCGACGATCCAGTATTCAGCAATTCTAGACCGGGCATAAAGACCCGCCTTGACGCGGAGATCCAAATTCAAAGAAGTATTTGCCACTTCAACCACAAGGTGCAGATCTTCTGGTTTGGGCAAGGCGGGTCCAAATTCTGTTTTTGGGCGCTTTAGAACGATTATGTCAGGTTCCGGTTCATTCAAAAAATTGTCGTCGGGAGTCAAGTCGATGGGCGCTTCTGAAACGACGAAGGCTACACCGAAAAGCTCTATTAATGCTTGAAGTAGCTTACTAGTAGCCAGAACATGGAGCCATCCTTTTCCCATCTTATTAAGCAGCTCCCCTTCGATCAGCTCGAGATGTTGCCCATCCAGCACGCCTGTTGTTTCAAGGATTTGAACCTCAGCTCGGTTCCACTTCTTTCGTGGCAATTCGGATAACGCCGTTGAAGTCGCTTGGATGGTAAGCAATTGCGGCATTGACTTGGTCTCCTACCGATATTGTACAGGAGTGCGAACTTATACAAACATCCAGAAAGACCCAGGTACGCCATTCCCTTGGCACCTCCAACTATTTCACGCATAGGCTATGCGGGCTTCCAAGTTGAAAGCTTATGCTGGCTCAATGCCAAGCATAAAGTTTCAGGAATATACGCTTCTGGACGACATCAAGTTGGTCTTACATTTCGCGCGAACTTGGATGCAATACGGCATCATCGGGTTCGCTGGATTTTGCGCTGTGATGGGAGCTGTTCAGTGTGTTCTTGTTGGCAACTAGGGCCTCTTATTGTACCGTCAGTACGAAATCAATAACTAACACCAGCTCATTCGGAGTGGCGCGAACGGCTGTAATTTCAAAGTTGGATAACTTCTGCTGAAACGGCTGGCCCTCGCGAGTTTGTTCCAGAATTTTCTTCGCATCGGATTCTGCCGGATAGCCGATATCCTTGGTTAGCGCTTGTTCCAAGCCCTTCATCACGCGGCGGGAATACATTGTGTCGTGCCCGTTGGTGGAGGCTTGAACCTCTTTCAAAGTAATCACGCCGCTTTGATAAACGGGGGTTCCTACTAGAGTAAGGTCGAAGGAATCGCCAATGCCGACACACTTACCGAACATGCCAACTGCTGCTTTGCCGATGAAACGGGCGCGAATCACCAGCCGTCCGTTCCACTCTCCAATCTTGGGTTTTTCAAGATAGGCGAAATTGCATTTGCGATTTTCGTTACCTTGCACGTAGCGCCTACCGTCCTGCGTGAACAATTGCTGCGCCAAAACTTTTTCGAGCGCAGGATACTGGAAGCGCATTTCAAGCGCTAGGGCAGGGCATGTGGCAACAATGAGGTAGAGACTAACGAAACAGTTTTTGCGCCAGATCATAAAAATGTTTTCGCCAAACTTGCCATTCGTGTGCACCCCTTCCTTCCCACCATTCATGCGGAACTTTTTCCGCCGTTAACGCTTCGTGCATTTTTTGAGATGCTGCGAATAAGCGGTCCTCAGTGCCGCACCCAATCCATAGCAACCGGAATGGCCGTTTGAATTTGGAGGCATCGAAATCGCGGGCGGCGGCGCTTAGCCCTGCAATGGAACTGAAGAGTTCCGGGTGTTTTACTCCGATGGATAATGCCTGGCCGCCTCCCATGGATAGACCGGCCAGAGCTCTGCTGCGAGCATTGGCCTGAGTGCGGAAGCGTCCATCAATGAAGGGGATCAGTTCTTGTGTGGCGATCTGTTCAAACCCTTCGCTCGAACGTCCAACGGCATAGCCGTTATCCATCACAATGAGGAACGGATGGGCTTTGCCTGCGGCCAATAAATTATCCAGAATGAAGTTGGCGCGACCTTGCGCGGTCCAGCCGCGCTCGCTTTCACCGGCACCGTGTTGCAGGTAAAGCACGGGATATCGGTGGGTTAGATTGCGGTCATAATCGGGCGGTGTGTAAACCAACACGCGCCGTGGAGAGGAGGAAACTTTGGAGGAATACCAAAGTGTCCGCACTTCGCCATGAGGTACTTCTTGATGATTATAGAAAGTAAGTTCGGGGTCAGGAACATCAATGCCACTGGTCTGTTTGCCCCAACCAAAGAAAGTCTCACTGCCTGGGTCGGTGGTGCGGACGCCGTCAACCAGGATTTCGTAATAGTGGAAGCCAGGGAGCACTGGCGGTGTGGTGACGGACCAATTTCCTTTGTCGTCCTTCACCATTGGATAAGGTGCCGGGCCAAGGCCGCTATCCGCGCCACGTGGTTCGACTGCTACCGAAGTCGCTGATGGAGCAACGATTCGGAAGGTAACGCGGAGATCGGAGCGGATGGATGGATATTCGCTACCGCGTATATTGGAAGGTGCTGGTGTTTGCGCCAGGATTATAACTTGCAAGAGCAATGGGAGAATCAGACGCATCCCCAAATTATAGCGGTCCTGGCAGGTACAATTGAAAAGTCTCCATGGCAAAATTACTAGAAGGTAAGCAGGTACGGGATCAGATATTAGCGGAATTGCGTCCGCGCATTGCGGCGTTACCACGTGCGCCAGGACTGGCTGTTGTGTTGGTGGGAAATGACCCGGCTTCGGAAATCTACGTTCGCAACAAAGTGAAAACCTGCCAGGAACTAGGCATCTTCAGCGAGAACATTACTCCCCCGGCTGCGATGACCACCGAGGAGTTGCTGGCGCTTGTTCACGACTTGAACCAGCGTCCGGAGATTGACGGCATTCTGGTGCAATCGCCACTGCCAAAACATATGGACGAAGGGCGAGTGCTGGAGGAAATTTCTCCGGCGAAAGATGTGGACGGATTTCATCCGGTGAATGCCGGTAAGTTGTCGATCAACGCCCCTGGATTGCGTCCATGCACGCCATCGGGAGTAATGGAATTATTGAAGCGCAACGGAATTGACGTCACGGGAAAACATGCGGTGGTGGTGGGCCGAAGCGATATTGTGGGCAAGCCGATGGCGATGATGTTGCTACACGCGAATGCCACCGTGACTATTTGCCATTCAAAGACGAGAGATTTGGCGGCTATGTGCCGGCAAGCAGATATTCTGGTGGGGGCAATTGGGCGGCCTGCGTTTCTGAATCGCGATTTCATCAAGCCTGGGGCCGTTTTGATTGATATTGGCATCAATCGGTTGGATAAGCGGGAGGACGTGGTCCGCATATTTCGTGGCGATGAAAAGAAGCTTGCCGCCTTTGATTCCGGCGCGCGAGTGGTGGTGGGCGACATTGATCCTCTGGACGCAATGGAAGTGGGTGGAGCGTTTACACCAGTCCCGGGCGGCGTGGGTTTGCTGACTATTGCAATGTTGATGAGCAACACGGTGATGGCATCTGAGGCGAGGCAAGCGTGCTCCTTGTAGCTCTTACAGGCGGAATCGCAACTGGAAAATCGCACGTTGGGAAAATCCTGGAATCGTTGGGTTGCCATTTAATTGAAGCCGACGCATTGGGGCATCTGGCATTGTCTCCAGATGGCGAAGCGTTTGCCCCGGTAGTGGCGGAGTTTGGGGCTGGTATTTTGAAGAGTAACGGGTCCATTGATCGCAAAGCATTGGCGGCAATTGTGTTTAACAATCCAGAAAAACTGCATGTGTTGAACGGCATTGTTCATCCGGCAGTGGGACGGTTGCAGCAGGGGAAGGTTGAGGCGATTCAGAAGCGCGATCCGAATGCGATTGTTGTTGTTGAAGCAGCGATTCATATTGAAACTGGTGGCTACAAGCGGTATCAAAAACTGATCCTGGTGATTTGCGAGGAACAGGAACAGGTGAAACGGGCAATGGCGCGGGATGGAGCGAATCGGGAAGAAGTGCTGGCTCGTATTGCGCAACAAATGCCGCTTTCGGAAAAACGAAAATACGCTGATTACGTCATTGATACATCGGGCACTCCGGAGGAGACGCGGCGGCAAACCGTAGAAGTTTATAATTCACTTAGAGGCTTATGAAGAAGTATAGATACTTAATTATGGCTGTGGGTCTGGCAGCTGTGTTCGTTTACTTGACCACACTGGCCAAAGTTCCGCGCAAATGGCTGACCCCAACCACTGAAGCAAATTCCCCTTTGTGGGCTGAGCCGAAGGTGGCAAAAGGGGCTGGGCTTGGTCCGGAAGAACTCAATAATATTGAGATCTATAAACAGTCGCATGTGGCCACGGTGCATATTAACAGCACTGTTTACCGGCGTGATTTTTTCTTCGAAGTCGTGCCGTCGAAGGAATCCGGGTCTGGTTTTTTGATTGATGATAAGGGATTGATTCTGACGAATAATCACGTCATTAGCGGAAGCCAGAAGATTCAAGTGATTCTGCCAGACCAATCCCGATACGATGCTGAGGTGCTGGTGCGCGATCGTCCTGATGATTTGGGGTTGATCCGAATTACCCCGCGCAAGAAGCTGCCCTACCTGAAAATGGGCGATTCCGATCACTTACAGGTGGGGCAGAAAGTACTGGCAATTGGGAATCCGTTTGGGCTGGAAGGAACTTTTACAACGGGTGTTGTCAGTTCGCTTGGCCGTACGATCAAGGACGAAACAGGGAGGGAGTTTTCGGGAATGGTACAGACGGATGCAGCGATCAATCCGGGCAATTCCGGCGGACCGTTGCTCGATTCACAAGGCAACGTGATTGGCATTAATACAGCCATTTATGGGGCTGGTGGAAATATTGGAATTGGTTTTGCAATGCCGATTAGCCGGGCAAAGGAAATGCTGAAGGACTACCAGAGCGGCAAGAGTTTCAAACGGCCAATGTTGGGAGTTGAGGTGGTTTATGTTGCCGGTGATTTGGCTGAAGCGCTGAAGCTGCCCCCCGATGGTGGCTTGTTAGTGCAGAGTGTGCAGCCAGGGACAGCTGCTGCTGCGGCAGGGATGCGGGGTGCGCGGCGCGGCGTGTTGGTTGGTAACTATGAACTGGGCGTGGGTGGCGATCTAATTATGGAACTGGACGGAAAGCCAGCGGACAAGAACGATGCCATCGCGCGTGCCTTGAGCAAGAAGCGGCCGGGCGACAAGATTGAGATGACAGTGTTCCGTGATGGCAAATCTGTGAAAGTTGCTGCAACGTTGGGTGAGGCTCCTGAAGACGGCAGGTAGTGCAAATGAAAACTGTTGGACAAGTGGAAAGCCTGTGGCGTTACCCCGTGAAGAGCATGCGGGGGGAGCAATTGCAGGAAGCATTCCTTGGTTATGCCG
>JAYUSZ010000016.1:0-16538 GCA_043755435.1 Bryobacterales bacterium
GATGGTGGTGTCGCCCGATGCTGGTGGTGTGGAACGTGCCCGCGCATTCGCCAAACGGCTGAATGCCCCCATCGCGATTATTGACAAGCGGCGGGAAGAAGCGAACGTTGCCGAAGTGATGCACGTGGTTGGTGATGTGGAAGGGATGAACTGCTTGATTGTTGACGACATGATCGATACCGCCGGTTCGCTCGTAAAGGGTGCCGATGCGCTTTTTGCGCACGGAGCCGTTAGCGTATCCGCATGTGCCACTCATGCTGTGTTATCCGGCCCTGCGGTGGAGCGCATTCAAGCCTCCCGCATTAAAGATGTTTACGTAACAAATAGTATCCCGCTGAAGCCCGATGCCCTCGCCTGCCAACGGATCAAAGTCCGTTCGGTGGCGCCGCTTTTGGCCCAGGCAATCCAGTCCATCCACGAGGAAACTTCGGTTAGCACCCTGTTTTTATAGGGTTGCCGGACTGGCTTGATCGATTTTTAGGAGTTCGAGATGAGAAAAGATATTACAATCGCCGCTGACCATCGCGCCTCTCGCGGCAAGAACGAAGCCCGCCGTCTGCGGGTGCTTAAAATGATTCCTGCCATCGTTTATGGCACTGGAAAAGATCCCATCGCCGTTGCCGTTAGCCCCAAGGAAGTGAACAAAATTCTTCACTCCACCACCGGCCACAACACAATTTTCGACGTCAAAGTAGCCGATGGCACTTCTGAACCCGTGATGATTGTGGATTGGTTGCGCGACCCGGTAAAAGATAACCTGCTGCATTGCGATTTTCTGCGTATCGATTTGACCAAGCGCATCGTGGTGAAAGTTCCCATTCACACCGTCGGCGACGCCAAGGGCGTCAAGCTGCAAGGTGGATTGCTGGAAGCCATTGTCCGCGAAGTGGAAATTGAATGTCTTCCTGACGACATTCCGGAAATGTTCAACATCGACGTGGCTGACCTCCATGTTCACGATGCAGTTCGCGCCAGCGCCTTACCGCTCACCGGCTCCATGAAATTGGTTTCGTCCCCCGATGCAGTGCTGGTCCATGTGGTCACATTGAAGGCCGAAGTTGTCACCGAGGAAGCCAAGGTGGCTGAACCCGAAGTGGCCAAAAAGGGCAAGAAGGAAGACGAGACGGCAGCCCCTGCAAAGGGTGGAGCTGCTCCCAAAGCAGGTGCTCCGGCGGCCAAGGCTCCAGCAGCAAAAGCCCCGGCAGCAAAGGCTCCTGCGGCGAAGAAGAAGTAATCAGTTTTACCCGTGCCGGACGAAAATTCCAGCAGGTCGTTTCTTATTGTTGGGCTCGGCAACCCCGGGCCCGAATACGAGAAAACGCCGCATAATCTGGGGTTTATGGTAATTGACCGGCTGGCCGAGCGTCATGGCATTCGCGTTTCGCGGAACGAAGCCAAATCGCTTGCCGGGGTTGGTAAAATCAACGGTTGCAACGTTGTTCTAGCCAAGCCGCAAAGGTTTATGAATTTGAGTGGCCCAAGCGTAAAGCAGTTGCTTGAGGTTCACTTGCTCAGCGTCCAGGACCTGATTTTGGTCTACGACGAACTGGCGCTTCCCTGGATGCAGATTCGCATCCGCCCCAAGGGATCTGCTGGAGGACACAATGGCGTCAAAAGCGTGATTGGGTCACTGGGTACCGATGAGTTTTCCCGGCTTCGGCTGGGAATTCACCCGGGGCATCCGATGGATGCTTCGCAGTTTGTGCTCGCTCCCTTTCGACGAGTGCAGTTTGAAGAACTGGATCTATTGCTAAGCCAGGGGGCTGAGGCAGTGGAATCCATAATCGCTAATGGCGTCGTAAAGTCCATGACGGCTTATAACCGTCGCGCCGGCGGCACTGAAAAGATACAGGAATGAGAATCTACGAAGAGCTGTTTATCCTGAAAACCGGGTTGCCGGAAGAGGAAGTAACCGCCCTAATCGATCAGATGGCAGCCGTGATCACCACTGGTGACGGTACCATCCAAAAGAACGAAAATTGGGGTGTGAGAAAGTTAGCCTATCGCGTCAAGAAACAGACCGAAGGTATTTATGTTTTGATTGAGTTCACCTCGGGTCCCGCCGTGGTTAAGGAAATCGAACGACGCTTGCGTGTGAACGATAACGTTCTGAAGTTTATCACCGTGCGCATCGATGAAAAGCTGAAGAAGGTTGAGAAGCGCAAGAAACAACGGGAAAAGCGCGCTGCGCGCAAGCCTGTTATTGCTGCTCCTTTGGCACCAATCCCAGCACCGGCTCCTGCCGCCCCTGCCACATCTGTGGTTCCGGGCCCAGCAATGCCGGCCGAACCCGTACAGGAAGTTGTGGCGGCTGAAGAAACTGTCATCACCCCAACGGTTGAAACCACGGAACCCGCAGCTTCCACGGAAACTGCGGAGAAATAAGGAGGAACGAACATGGCTGAACCGAGAGGCGGAAGACCAATCGCTGCATCACAGCGACCAACCGGAGGAGACAAAGCAATTGTCACCGGTAAGAAGCAATATTTCCGGCGGAAGAAAGTATGCCGTTTCTGCGTGGAGCGGATCGACGACATCGATTTCAAGAATGTACGCATGCTTGAAAACTTCGTTTCCGAACGGGGAAAAATTACTCCTCGCCGCATTTCTGGCGTGTGCACCCCGCACCAACGCCGTCTGAGTGAGGCGATCAAGCAGGCTCGTAACATCGCATTGCTGCCATTCGCGGCAAAGGTTTAGGTAGAGGAAAGTAGCATGGAAGTCATTCTAAGAGAAGACGTCAATAAACTCGGGATTCGCGGCCAGTTGGTGACGGTCGCAGCGGGCTATGCCCGTAATTTCCTGATGCCCCAGCGGCTCGCTGTCCGGGCAACCGAAGCCAACAAGAAGATTGTTGAACAGGAACGCCAGGCACATCTTCGCAAGGACGCCAAACTTGCCGGAGAAGCTCAAGAACTGGGTAAACTGATGAGCAGTGTCACTATCGCCATCTCTCAAAAAGCCGGCGAGAACGATCACCTGTTTGGTTCAGTTACCGCTAAAGACATCGCAGATGCTTTGGCCGTCAAAGGTTATAACGTGGACCGCCGCAAGGTGGAACTCGCTGAGCCGATCAAGCAGCTGGGTGAATATAAAGTGTCCGTGCGCCTCCACAAAGACGTTACCGTGGAGATTCCGGTCATCGTATCCAAAGAAGAGTAGTTGATCTAGGGAAAACCGGGGACTGCCTTCTAATTTCCGCGCACCGTAAGTCTTCTGAAAACATGGGACGGTCCAGTGCGCGGAATTTCGTTGGCTGTCCCCGGTTTTCTTTTAAGGGGCTACTAAAGCCTTTGTTTTTCTTATCAGCGTTTATCCGCGTTAATCAGCGGCCAATTTCTTTCTTCGTTTTAAGAGGGTATCGCAATGTTCGAACTAACCAACCAAACAGCCATCGTTACCGGTTCAGCCACTGGAATCGGCGAAGCCATCGCCCATCGCCTGGGCCGCGCAGGTGCCACAGTCGCAGTAGCCGATCTTAACTTGGCCGGCGCCCAAGCAGTCGCAGCAGCCATCGGCAATGGAGCCTTTGGAGTTGAAATGGACGTCACCAACCGTCAATCGGTGGAAGCCGCGGTGGCACATGTCATCGTCAAAACCGGCCGCCTCGATGTCCTGGTGAACAACGCCGGCATCGGTGGCAAAGCCGCCCCTCTATGGGAGCAAACCGATGAGGACTGGCGCAAAATTATCTCCGTCAATATGGATAGCATTTTCTTCTGCTGCCGCGCCGTCATCAACCAAATGCGCAAGCAGGGCTATGGCCGCATTGTAAGCATCGCCTCCATCGCCGGCAAAGAAGGCAACCCCAACATGACTGGCTATTCGGCAACCAAGGCCGCTGTCATCGGCTTCACCAAATCGCTAGCCAAGGAAGTTGCCACCGAAGGCATCACCGTCAACGCAGTCTCCCCCGCCGTCATCCGCACCAAGATTCTGGAACAGCTAACCGACGCCCAGGTGGAATATATGACCGCCCGCATCCCTATGCGCCGCACCGGTACCCCTGAAGAAATTGCCGCCGTGGTACATTTCCTGGCCAGCCCCGATAGCTCCTTCGTCACCGGTCAAACATACGATGCCAGTGGCGGCCGCGCTACTTATTAGGATTCCAACCCCCATGATTCTTTCAGCCGATCAATACCCATCAACCAGCACTGAAGAGCTTTTAACCTCTGCCCAAATGGGAATTGTTCCCTTCGATCAGCGCCTGGTGAAAATCCTGCTTGACCGTGCTCCCGATTCCATTCCGGCCATCCTCAATATAGCCATGGATCCCGAATCAGAACCGCGCCTTGATCTTAGCTACGATTTCTTCCACATCCTGCGCCATCTGCGAACTCCCGCAGCCATTCCCTACTACATCCAAATGCTGCATGAGGAAGATGATCAGGATCCGGACGAAATCTACGAAGCACTCGGCGAATTGGGATCGGACGCAATTGAACCACTCATCGAGCTCTATCGCAAGAAAGGCCCCAAAGACGGAGGCAACGCCGCTTTCCTGCTTGCCAGCCTTCGCACCCCCGATGACCGCATCCGTACCATTTTGACCGACCGCCTTAGCCTCGACCCCTGGGACACCGCGCTTTGCCTGTCCCTCTACGGCGACCCCGCAACCAAGCCCGCCATCGAAAAAACTCTGGCGAAATTGAATCCGGAAAAAGACGCTGAAGCCATTAAAGAACTGAAGCTGGCATTGACTGAAATCGGTACCAAGATTCCCGCTGAAGCCCACGCCGATTACAATTCCTTGCCCCTGTTCTCCGAAAAAAGCGAACCAGTGTTTGAGGTGATGGAGCTGAAGGAAATTCTGGCTTTCCTTGAAAGTCCAGATCCACTCTACCGTCAGCATGCAGTGGAACAGTTGGGCAATGAAGATCTGGGAACGGAACAGGATGAACGCATTCTTGGCGTCGCCACCAAGGATCCAGCAATTGAAGTGCGGCTAGCCGCGTGGGAAGCATTAGGAACATCTCCCGGTAAAGAGGTGCGTCAGGCCATCCGTGCAAAAGCCAAAGATGAAGCAGCCGATCCCCGCGAACGTGCGGCCGCACTGGTTGCAGCAACCATCAACGAATACAACCCGGAAATTCATAAACTGGCCGAGCAGTTGTACGAAATCCCCGCTTCCAGAGCCCTGGCGCTGAAGGCCATGTGGCAAACCTTGAAGCCCGGTTTCAACGACTATTTCCCCCGGCACTTAGACGACGCCGACCCCACCATCCGCCGTCAAGCAATCTGGGGCGTGGGCTATTTAGGTTTAGGTGCGCAGGCCCGCCGACTGGAAGAGATGTTCGGCGATGAAGATTTCCGTGACCATGCTCTGTTCGCCTACGCCTTGTGCGTGCCAGGAGAAGTGAATCGTCCCAGCGCCAAACGCATGCTCCGCAAAATTGAGGAATTAGCCGACGGCCTCACGCAGGATGAATTGGACGCAGTGGAATCAGCCCTCGATCAGCGATTGCAAATGAATGGGCACGACCCAGTGTTTCAACCCGTGGAAGAGCATGTTCACGACGAAAACTGCGGCCATGATCATGGCCATTCGCACGCGACGCCTGCAGCGGCCGCGAAATCCGTGGGCAGAAACGACCCATGCCCTTGCGGAAGTGGCAAAAAGTTCAAAAAGTGCTGCGGAGCATAACTGCGGTCACTTTGAATCGCAAACTTTATTTAACGCAACTTCAGACACTTACAAAAAACTGTTAGCTGGCCGTTCGGATTGTCTAGTCTAATCAACACAGGAAGAGAAAACCGCTGCGCAGCGTTCTTCCCGAATAAAAGCCTAGCAACCCGCAAGGGGCGCAAAGGCACTTGGGTCGATTCAAGTTTCATTTTTAGGAGTGAGGAAATAACCGGTCGAAGACATGGAAAACCTGGATTGCTGGGACGGTTTTTGGGAGCCGCAATAGCAAGTTGGTGATTCCAACAAGACTACCGTGGTGGGTAGTCTGAAAGGCGAAGTGTCTTCGATCGGTGATCCTTATTGGCCGCGGCGGATACGTGTAAGATGACTTATGGCCTTTCATTTAACAAGGTGCTTCAGAGACTCATCTTTGACTTCATTCAGAAAGCTTAAATTCACGCAAAAAACATTCCTCATGCTGCCCTTTCTAAGCTTCATTGGAAATATCAATCAGGAAACGTTATACAACTACATTTTGTCTATCGCTGTACTCGCTAGTTGTCCGTTCTCTACACTTGATAGCGTTAGCAGCAGCAAGCTATTAGGCCGGAATTACTCAGTTAGGAGATTTTGTTCGCTTAACTTTCCCATCCCTATATTCAGTAGAAATGAAGATTGCCATGTGAATTAGCGAATGCTATGGAAACGCCTAGATAGGAATAATCATCTGTTGACATCGTGATTAGCAAGTACTAATATGGTAAAGATTAGATGATCTAAGATTCTAAGAGAAAAAGTTAGATCAGAGAAGTAAATAACGCCCCTTTCCGCCGGTAACGAAAAGAGGCGCTCGATCTTTTTGGAAGGGACCGGATTAAAGTAGTGCCTTAGGAATTCCTTTTGGAAGGGAATCCCCGTCTCTCCAGACTTAATGCCTACCCAACCTTCCTTTAAGACTACCATACAGGTAGATGGTTTTTTACAAAGTATATGTTCTTCTTTTTCAACAATTTGACGATTGTGGTAATCCAGGTTAATTAACAGACTCTTCCCGGTGGACTGAATCCACCCAGGACTGGGGTAACCATTCTCCTCAAATTGCCTCGCCCCAAACGCAAATTTACCTCCCACTTACAACAATTACCGATATCGACCTTTAAGGTTTTCCGTCAACCGATTGAAGTAGAAAACGCTGATCCTGTAAGCTTCTGTTTAAGTAAAGGAGAGGGAATCGCTTGCCGAGGAAAGGGTCGCCTTTAGTTAGTAACCTAAGGCAGCAAAGCGAGGCCATAACGATGCAGCCCACAATGTTGCCATTTTCTACGAAATGGGTCGCGCTGTCCCCAAAAATGCCAAGCGAGCCGAATTTTGGAAACAGCGAGCTATTGCGCTCAGGAAAGCTTGATCCTTACTTCGCCGCAACCCGCCACGGAGAAACATTCGGCCACTTCTTCAACTCCTTCGTAGCCCATTCGTTCGACTTTTCTTTATGGCACATCACGCAGGCATTAGGAATCTTGTACTTCTCCGAATCAGCAGGCGTGATAAACCGGAACGTATGGCTGCGCACATTATTCGTATCAATGGTGTGAGCAATCTTCGGCATATGGCAAGCCGCACACTCGCTGCCAGTGCTCCCTTCCTTATGCTGCGTGTGCGCGGCCACTCCGCCCCTCGGACCGTTCGGCGAATCCACCCCATGACATTGCAGACACATCGCATTGCCTGGCTTGATCAGATCAGCCGCATTCGGAGTCCCGTGCGTATCGTGGCAGCTAAAACATTTCACCCCTTTTGTGTGCATCGCCGCTTGCACATAATCATTGCCCTGCATCCGATTCTTATGCGCCGATCCCTCTGGAAAATGCGTAAAGGTATTTTCCCCAAGCTTATGCTCTTCCATCTCCCAAAAATCACTTAGCTTCGCACCAGGTTGATATCCAACTGGCCACGCATAGTAGCGGCCATTCACCGGATTGTTCAGCGGCCGCCCTTCCGTATGGCACTGGAGGCACACGTCATTCCCCCGCACAAAATCAAGCTTGCCAGGATTCACAATGTTCGATTTCGCGGGTGCCGCAGCGTGCGCACTCCCCGCTCCATGACATTTCTCGCAACCAACATTCCACTCCGTCACGGAGTTATCCGCAGTATTGAAATTCGTCGAATGGCAGCCGTCACAAGTAGGGCCGGTGGGACGCTTCATTTGCTCCGCTGGATAATGTTTGGTCCACCAATCGGTTCCATCGCGAACATAGTAGTTGCGCCAAACGCCAACTTTCACGTCCCATTGCGCGGGGAAAACAAAGTAGTCGTTGCCCACTTTAGTGAAGTAGCGTTGTTTCCATTTGCTGCCATAGGTGAAGGCAATATCTTCCTTCTTAAACGTAACCAGTGCATTCGGCTTTGAAAAATCGCCTAAAATCGCCTGCGGTTTCACCTTCGGATCCTGCAGAACGTTCGCCATCAATGTCTTCTTCCAGCGGCTGTATACTTCGGTGTGGCAAGTACCGCATTTCGCGGAACCAGCGAATTGTCCAAAGCTCGGAGCCTGAAATCCAATAGTTAAGAAGATCAAAAGTTTGCGCATTCCTGTCAATGATACACCCTGGTGAGGTAGACTACTCAGTTCAAGCGTATGCGAAGGCTTCTTCAAAGAGCACTCGGTTTGATGATTGTATCCTTGGCCATTTCCCATGGCCAAACCCTGACTCTTGCCGAATGCATTCGACTCGCTGAATCCGTCCCCTCGGCCGTCAGCATCGCTCGCCAGGAAGCTCGCATTGCAGCCTTGGGTGTTAACGTGGCACGCACTTCATTTCTTCCGCAAAGCAGTTTCACTGGCGGCGCAGTTTTCAATAGCACCGCCGCCGGCTCCAGCCGATTTGTAGCGCTAAACGGGCAACGTGAATACATTACTTTGGCGAACGTTGGATTGGAATTGGACACTTCCGGACGTCTACGAGCCGCTTACGCACGAGCGAAAATTGATCGAGATATTGCTGAAGCCGGTACTCGCATCACTGCCCGGGATTTACGGCGCGCCGTCACCACAGCGTACTACTCGCTGCTCGCCGCGCGGAAACTTTCGGAAGCCGCCGAGGCCAGCTTCGTAGAAGCACGCAATTTCGAGGCGAAGACAAAAGCACTTTTCGGTGGCGGCGAAGTGGCCCAGGCCGACGTGGTGAAAGCCTCTACGCAAACAGTTGCCTTCGACCAACTACGGAAAGCCGCCGAGTTGGACGCGCGCCTCGCTAATCAGGAACTGGCCAGTTTTTGGACCACCGATGTCGACAAGCAATTGGAGGTTGAGGACACCTTAACTCATGCACCACCCAATGAAGAAGCAACGCCTGGTGCCTACTTGCGCCGGCCCGAGTTTGTTGTTTTCAACTTGCAAAAACAAGGCTTCCAACTGGATGCCAAACGAGAGAGAGCAGCGCTGCTACCGCAGGTAAACGTCAATTACCAGTACGGGATCGACGCCAATGTTTACTCTTACAAAGAGCGCGGTTCAGCATTGTTCGCGACGCTCACTGTTCCTATTTTCGATTGGTTCAAAGCCCGGTCTCTTACCCAGCAATTTAAGTTACGCACCGAACAGATCGACACCACCCGCGGCCTGACGGAACGGGCATTCTCACGGGAATACGAAAATGCCCGCGCCCGTGCTGTGTCCTTGTTTGAGCAAAGCAAGTTGGCCGAAACGCAGATCAAACTGAATGAGGATAATTTGCGTTTGTCGCAGATTCGCTATCAGGGCGGTGAGGGTCCGGCCTTGGAAGTTGTGGTGGCACAAACGCAACTGCAACAGGCTCGCGCGAATTACTACACAACGCTGTTTCAATACGCAAACGCACGCGCCGCTTTGGAGGTCGCACGAGGACAATGAAACGGATTCTTGCAATAAGTTGTCTGGCTCTTGTCGGCTGCGGCGGTCACAAAGAAGAAGAACCAGCCAAGCCAAAAGCCATCGTTGCTGTGAAGACAGCACTAGCAGAGTTGAGTTCCGTGCAGTTGACACTGCAGGCGCCTGCAACCATCTTCCCGCGTGAGCAGGCCAACATCACTCCCCGCATGACGGCTGTAATTCGAGAATTGAAAATCCGCAAAGGCGACACCGTTGCCGCTGGTGCCTTACTGGCTGTTTTGGAAAATCGCGATCTTGTTTCGCAGCGTGAAGAAGCCCTGGCAATGCTGGCAGATGCCCAGGCAACCTTGGAAAAAACCAGCAAAGGCACCATTCCAGCTGATGTGGAACGGGCTCGCGGAGCAGTTGCAACATCCACCGCAACCATGAATCAGGCGAAGAAAATCTATGATCGCCGCAAAGCACTCTTCGATCAGGGTGCCATCCCGGAACGCGAATTGCTCGTCAGCGAAACTGACTTTTCTACAGCGCGCACCAACTTTGAAGTTGCTAAAAAGTCTTTGGATCTGCTGGAGCAGCAATCGCGCGGACAGGATATTAAGATTGCTGAAGCGCGCGTGGAGCAAGCCAAAAGCCGTTTAGCAACCATGAGCGCTCAGTTGCAATATGCCGAAATCCGCGCCCCTTTCAGCGGAGTGGTTACAGAGCAAACTCAATATGCCGGAGATTTAGGACAGCCGTCCAGCCCAATCTTTACGATCGCCGATCTGTCCGTCGTCACCGCCCGTGCGCAAGTTCCAGAAGGCGAAGCGGCTCGTGCAAGAATCGGGCAAGCCTGTGGGTTCCGCACTGGAGAAGGTGAGGGAGTTGAAGTTGGCGGACGCATCAGCGTGGTGAATCGCGCTGTGGATCCGCAGCGCCGGACGGTGGAGGTGTGGTGCGAAATCGCCAGACCGCCTCAATCGTTGCGTGCTGGTTCGTTTGGTTCCGTCACGATCAAAACAGGAGACGCTCACGATGCATTGATGGTTCCGGTTGCCGCCTTGATGTTGGATGAAGGTACCAACAAAGGGCATGTGATGGTGATGGATGAAAAGTCCATCGCTCATAAACGGGATGTCCAAGTGGGCGAAACCCAAGGTGATCGCCGCATCATAACCTCTGGTCTGAAGGTTGGCGAAGTTGTCATTACCGAAGGCGGCTATGAACTACCCGACAACACAGAAGTAACCACAGGCAAGAAATGACCAGCGCACTGGCAACGTTTGTCAATTCTCATGGACGGGCGCTGGTTCTTGTAGTGCTCTGCTTCGCCCTGGCCGGCATTGTTCTAGCGCCGCAGATCCCAATTTCCATCTTCCCGCAAACCGATTTTCCGCGTATCGTGATTCTGGTGGACAACGGCATTGCGCCTCCCAATATTCAAATGACTACCGTAACGCGGCCCATTGAAGAAGCTATTCGTCTGGTGCCGGGCGTCACTACGGTGCGCTCCACAACCGCTCGCGGGTCCACCGAAATCAGTGCCTTTTTCCGGTGGGATGTGGATATTCTAAATGCACTTCATCTGGTGCAGGGACGAATTTCACAAGTCACTCCTTCCCTGCCCCCGGAATGCCGATTCTATATCAACCGTCTCACTTTTTCGGTGTTCCCCATGGTTGGGTTCAGTATCACGTCGCCCAGCCGTAAGCCCTCCGAGCTTTACGATCTTGCTTACTACGAAATTTCTCCGCGGCTTTATCGTTTGTCCAGCGTGGCTGAGACGCGCATTGTCGGTGGCCGTTCCCCCGAGTATCACGTCATCGTCGACCCCAAACGGCTGAACGCCTACAATATGCCGCTGACCAAAGTGGTGGACGCTATTCGCAACACCAATACGATTGTTCCCGCAGGTATGTTGCAAGAAAATTACCACCTCTACTTAACCACTGTTACAGGCTTAATGGATAAGCCTGAACAAATTGAAAGTACGGTGGTTGACGTGGTTCGCGGAACGCCGGTGCTGGTGAAAGACATTGGCCAAGTGCTGCCCGGCGAAAAGCCAATGTACAACATTGTTACGGCAAACGGCCTGCCTGCTGTGCTAGTGAACGTGCTTCAGCAGCCTGATGGCAACGCCATTGAAGTAGCTGATTCCGTAAATGCCGAGTTGGCTGAGATTCGCAAAACGCTGCCCAAGGATATTGAGCTTTCCACTTATTACGATCAGTCGATCCTTGTTCGCGATTCGATCAGCGGCGTGGTGGAAAGCATTCTAATCGGCCTGCTGCTTTCAGTTGGCGTGTTGATTGCCTTCTTGAAAAACTGGCGGACAACCATCATCGCCGCCGCTGTAATTCCGGTCGCAGTGCTAATGGCTGTCGTAGCGATGAAACTTTTCCATATGAGCTTCAACCTGATGACCCTTGGTGGCATTGCGGCCTGCATTGGCGTAGTGATTGACGACGCCATTGTGATGGTTGAAAACATCGCGGTCCATCTGAACCTTGGGCAAACTCCGGTGGAGGCTGCGCGCAGCGCGATCATCGAACTGACTCCAGCCCTGATTGGTTCCACGCTCACACCAATTGTCGTTTTCGTTCCACTGGTTTTCCTCGGTGGAATCACGGCTGTGTTTTTCAGAGCGTTGGCGCTGACGCTGGTGGCAGCGCTGTTGGCTTCCTTAGTTCTGGCGCTGGTGTTCACTCCCGTTCTAGCTGGCTGGTTGTTGAAGCCGGAGGCAGAAGCCAGCGAAGGCCGCATCATGCGAAAGTTGACTGCGATCTATGGTTCAACTCTGCGCTGGTCAATTGTCCATCCATTTGTGATTGTTGCTCTCAGCTTGCTGATTTTGGCGGGGGCTGGCGGACTGTTTTATAACCTTGGCAGTGGCTTTCTACCAGAAATGGACGAAGGCGCTTTCGTTTTGGATTACCGAACACCAGCGGGCACTTCATTGGTTGAAACAGACCGACTGTTGAAGCACGTTGAAAAGTTCTTAGGGGAAACTCCAGAGATTGAAAGCTACTCTCGCCGGACTGGTGCCCGCTTGGCTTTGGCCATTGCAGAGCCGAACACTGGGGATTTTCTGATCAAGCTGCGCAAAGATCGTAAGCGTTCCCTGGACGATGTTACCAGCGAACTACGGCAGAAGATCGTGACTTCAGAGACGGCTATTGAAGTGGAATTCCCACATATTCTTGAAGACTTGGTTGGCGACTTGGCTTGGTCACCGCAGCCGATTGAAATCAAGATCACGCACAAAAACGAAGAAGTTTACAAGACAGTGGCGAAGTCGGTTGAAGAGTGGTTGCCCAAGGTGAAAGGTGTGGTAGACATCGTAAATCAGAACGTTGTGATTGGACCTGCCGTGAATTTTCGCGTGGATATCGACAAGGCGCAGCGTGCTGGATTCAGTGTTGCCGATGTGGCGAACCTGCAATCCACAATCGTCGATGGACAACTAGCATCGCAGATGATTATCGGCAACCGGCGAGTCGGGATTCGCGTGCGTTACCCTCTCGATTCTCGCAACGGCGTGGAGAAGCTGCAGGGTTTGCTTTTGAGTTCAGCGACTGGAAATACTGTGCCACTCAGCAGCATTGCGCACGTGGAAATGTTGGAAGGCGAGACCGAAGTGCGTCGCGAGAATTTGCGAAACCTGGTGGCGGTTACCGCGCATCTTGAAAAGCGCGATTTAGGATCGGCAATGAAAGAGATTCAGGATAGGCTGCCTAAAGAAGTAACGCTTCCACCCGGAACGGATATCGAATATGGTGGCCTGTATCAGATTCAACAGGAATCGTTCCGAGGTCTGGCGCAAGTAATGCTGGTGTCGATTCTGCTGATCTTTGTCATTCTTGTTTTTGAATTCCAATCCTTCGCGCATCCGGTAGCAATTGTGCTGGCCACGATCCTCTGCACATTGGGATCGCTGTTGGCTTTAACCTTGACCAGTTCAACGCTGAACATTTCTTCTTTCATGGGGATCATCATGGTGGTGGGCATTGTGCATAAAAATGGTATTTTGATGCTGGATTCGGAACAGCACTTCACTGCCCTTGGATTGCCTTTGGACCAAGCAATTTTCGAGGCTGGACGCCGCCGTATGAGACCCATTCTGATGACCGCGCTGGCCACCATTTTCGGGATGTTGCCCTTGGCGTTGGGTGTAGGAAGTGGAGCTCAGTTGCTTCAGCCTTTGGCAATTGCCATTATTGGCGGAGTGCTGGTTTCCATGGTACTTTCCCTTGTAATCACACCCGTAATTTTCTATTTATTGCGAAGAAAAGGGCAAACGCAATCAAGTATAGCGGTATAGAATCAAGGTAGAGGATTCAAATGCCAACAACTCTAACAGCTACGCCGCCGGCCGCCTTGCCGATTGAACCTCCGCGGAAGCTGTGGACTCGCGATCAATGCGAGCAATTGGAACGGGCCGGGTTGCTGGACCAACAGCGCCTTGAGTTGGTTGATGGAGAACTGTTCAACAAAATGGGCAAGAACCGTCCGCACGTTGTTGTGTTGGCATATATGATGCATTGGCTGTTCCAAACTTTCGGCAAGGAAGCTGTGAACTCGGAGTGTCCTATCGACGTTGCTCCTGAGGACAATCCAACCAATGAACCTCAGCCCGACTTAGTTATTTTGAAGAAACCAACCTACCAGATATCTACCGGTAACCCAAAGGCACAGGATCTTCATTTAGTCATAGAGATTTCCGACACAAGCCTTTACTTTGACCTCACCAAGAAAGCTGCTCTCTATGCTCGCGCGGGTATCTTAGAGTATTGGGTGCTGGATGTAACGGCTCATAAGTTGTTTGTTCATCGTGAACCGCAGGCTGGCAAATATCAATCCATCACTGAATACGCAGAACAGGAAAGCGTCGCTCCATTAGCTGCCCCGAATGCAAACTTCCAGGTCAGTTCGGCGTTTCCCACTTCCGAATTAACCCAAGCCTAGTACCCACCAAACCAGTCGCCCAAAGCTTCTGAAGACTCATACGTTGTATCCTAGGATTTACTCTTCAGCACAAGCCACACATTTTGGGGGTTTTCTAAACTTGTCACGCTTTTCCGCCGCCTTCAGCATTCTCTTTGGAGGCACATTGTCCGAGGATGACGCGCGCCTTCTGGGTTACGTCAAACCAACCGTTGCAAAACCTGCCCCGCCGGTGAAGGAGATCAAAGCTTCCGATGGTGCACTTCAGCTATTGGGTATCCTTCAACGCGACGCTCGCCTGGTGGACTTTTTAATGGAAGACATCTCTGGCTATTCCGATGAACAGGTGGGTACTGCTGTTCGCAGTTTGCAGGAACAGTCAGCAACCGCTCTCAAACGCTATTTCACTTTTGCCCCTGTGATTGACGGAGTGGAAGGTACGCAAGCCACTGCCGCAACTGCTGGATCGCTAGCCGCAGACGGAGTGAAGTTTTTGGGTAATGTACCTGCAAAAGGTAAACCACAGGGTGGCGCATTGCGTCATAAAGGCTGGAAGGTGGACAAGGTGAACTTGCCTGCAGTGCCCGGTGGACAGAATCTGAATATTCTTGCCCAAGCTGAAATTGAAGTCGAGTAGGAATTCCAAATTGTCCGCAAAATATGTAGTTGGTATCGATCTTGGCACGACGAACTCGTGCCTTGCTTATGCGCCCGTCGCGACAGGTGATGACGTAACAAGCGTGGAACTTTTCACCGTTCCTCAGCTAATCAATCGCGGTGAAATTGGCGAAGAAGCGTTGTTGCCTTCATCGCTATACATTCCGCAGGAATCGGAGTTCGCAGCAGGGGCGAATCCACTGCCTTGGGATCCATCGCCTACTTTGATCACTGGATCGTATGCGCAGAAGCGCGGCGTGGAAGTGCCTGGGCGATTAGTGAACTCAGCCAAGAGTTGGCTCTGCTATGCGGGCATTGATCGCAACTCAGCATTACTGCCGGTTAACGCGGCGGAGGGGTTGGGGAAGGTTTCTCCAGTCGAAGCCTCGCGGCAATACTTGGAACATCTGCGTAAGGCTTGGGAGCATAAACATCCTGACGCGCCGCTTGCAGAACAACAAGTGCTGATTACCGTTCCCGCATCGTTTGACGCTGTTGCCCGGGACTTAACTTTGGACGCCGCGCGAACGGCTGGCTACGGCCAAGTGGTCCTTTTGGAAGAGCCGCAAGCTGCATTCTATGCATGGCTGGAACGACATCCCGATTGGCGTGAGCGGGTGCATGCGGGCGATTTGATTTTGGTGGTTGATATCGGCGGTGGCACTACTGATTTCACGCTCATTACTGTCACCGACAAGGCTGGCCAATTGGAGTTGGAACGCGTGGCGGTGGGGGAGCATATCCTGCTTGGCGGCGATAACATTGATTTGGCTCTGGCTCGTTCTGTGGAGCAAGACTTGGCTGCGCGCAACGTGAAACTGGACGCCATGCAGTTGCACATTCTGTGGCAGCGCTGCCGTGCGGCCAAAGAAAAGTTACTGGCTGAAGGCGCTACCAAACTGGAAGAGCCAGTCACGATTTTGGGTCGCGGCACCGGACTGATTGGCGGCACCATTAAGGCATCCCTGAAGCGCGAAACCATTGATAATTTATTGAGTAACGGATTCCTGCCGGAAACTGCGAGTGATGATTTGCCCGCCAAAACTAAGCGAGCAGGGTTGCAGGAAGCAGGCTTGCCATACGCATCGGATGCAGCCATTCCAAAGCATTTAGCCAAATTTCTAAGGCAACCATCGGCGGTAAACATCCGGCGCTGCGTTAATGGATTGGCGGCTCCAACACACGTCCTATTCAATGGTGGAGTGCTGCGAGCCCCCTTAGTTCGCAGTCGATTGATGAACATTCTGAACGGCTGGTTGAGTGCAGAACATACGCCTGGCGCTGCGGTACTTGAGGGCGAAGACTTGATGCACGCAGTGGCGCGCGGTGCTGCTTATTATGGTCAAGCAAGGCAAGGGCGTGGCATTCGTATTCGCGGCGGTGTGCCGCGAACTTACTACGTCGGGATTGAATCAGCGATGCCTGCAGTACCTGGAGTGAAGGCTCCAGTAAAGG
>JAYUSZ010000017.1:0-16516 GCA_043755435.1 Bryobacterales bacterium
GTACCGCCCGGCGCGTGGAGAACTACTTCATCTCCCGCTGCCGACTTCATCAGCGCCCGCCCCAGCGGTGAAAGCCAGCTGATGTGATTGCGATCAAGATCGACCTCGTCGGCACCCACGATGCTCACCACTCGCTCCGTTCCTTCGGCATTGGCGTAGCGCACAGTCGCTCCAAAGAATGCTCTCGCCGCCGCCTGCCTTCCTCTCGGAGTTTCCGGGTCAACCACTTCCGCGGCCTCGATTCTCTTGGTGAGAAAACGAATCCGCCCATCGATCTGGCGCAGCCGCCGCTTGCCGTATTGATAGTCGGCGTTTTCACTCCTATCGCCGTTGCTCGCAGCCCACGTCACTACCTTCGTCACGGCCATACGCTCCCTGGTGAGCAGAAACCGGTGCTCCTCCTTCAAGCGCTGCAGGCCGCCTGGCGTTATGTAGTTCTTGCTCGGCGTCGAAGGCTCGTCCTCTTGCGGTTTTCTAGTAGACCCTTTTCTCATATCTTTAGACCATCCGCCCTAACCGGTCCGCCCTTACCAATTGTTTCACGTCTTCCAATCTCTCAGATGACGGGCCACTCGGAAAATGAGATGGATTCAGTCGCCGTCTTCACCTCCCAATTCAGGAAATCCGGCCCACCAATTTTCCAGATAGCAGCTCCCCATGGGAGTACAATGGGGGTACCGCCTTTGTCATTGTTTGCCTCACCAGCCCGGTAGCGTCGTTAGAATTCGGGAAGAGGTTTTTGTCAACCGATCCGCAGAAGCGGTTGGTATTAAGGCGGAGAACGAATGTAGGAGAATGAAGATGAAACTGGCGAGAATTGCGCTGCTGTTCGGACTTGCGGCTGGGGCTTGGGCCCAAGTGAATGTGGGCAAACAGCAACCAGAAGCAACCCTGCCCTTTAAGATGACCACGGTAGCCACCTTCGGACTGCCCTGGCGGTTGGCGTTCCTGCCGGATGGCAAAATGTTGGTGACCGAAAAAATCGGCCCCATTTGGCTGGTGTCCGCAGAAGGAGAAAAGATCGCGCCGTTGTCCGGCACCCCTGCAGTCTATTGGCAAGGCCAGAACGGGATGCTGGGAGTCTTTGTCTCACCGAATTATGCCACCGACCAGAGTATCTACATCACATATATCGAACCAGGGGAGTACGGCGGAAGCCAAGTGCTGGCCCGCGGCAAGCTGGTCACCGGACGTGCCCCTAGACTCACAGATCTCAATGTCCTGTGGCGTCAAATGCCCAGAGGCAAGGGCGGCCAGGCGGGCGGCCAAGTGGTTTTCTCACCCGATGGCCAATATCTTTACATGAGCGTTGGCGACCGTCAGCGCATGGCACCAGCCCAGGATCCGGACCAGCCCGTAGGCAAGATCCTGCGCCTGACTCTGGATGGCAAACCCGCCCCTGGCAATCCCAACTTCGGCAAGACCGGTGCCGCCACCATCGCTTTGATCGATCCGCCACGCGACACCGAATTGGCCAAGACTGCAAAGCCAGTCAGCACCTATACCTTTCCTGGTGGCAACATGACGCCGGCGGAAACTTGGGCCACTGGCTTCCGCGCACCCTATGGTTTGGCCCTTTCGCCCAAAGGCGAATTGTGGGAAGTGGAACATGGCCCGCGTGGCGGTGATGAGCTGAACCTCATCCAGAAAGGCAAGAATTACGGCTGGCCGCTGGTCTCTTTCGGCATGAACTACAACGAAGTGCCCATTCCCAGTCACGACAGCCGGCCCGAATTCGCGAAGCCAGTGCTCTATTGGGTGCCGGTGATCGCACCGGGCAACCTGATGTTCTACCGCGGCACCAAGACCTTTCCGCAATGGGACGGCAGCGGCTTTATCAGCGGCATGGCAAGCATGTCGCTCAATCGCATTGTCTTCGACGGTAAAGGCGGAGCCAAAACCGCCGAGCGTTGGGATGTCGGGAAACGCATTCGCGATGTCGAACAGGGTCCCGATGGTTCGCTGTGGATGCTGGAAGACGCCAATCCCGGTGCATTGATCCATGTGACACCGAAGTAAGCAGCAAAGGGGGCGGCCAAATCACGCCGCACGCCAAACGGGGACACTGGTGCCTGGCACAAGCTACGGCACTCTACATAAATCACGAGCCGCCCTCAGCGAGTTGTCTGGCTCCCGTGTCCCCGTTTGGCGGCCTTTTCCAATCCTCAGTCTCACCCTCCAGACCCCTTCACTTCCCCAGCCACTCGCTCCGCCTCCACCGCCCGCGCCTGGACCTCCTTGAAGGCGGTGTGCAGGATTCTGTGTAAAACGGCTCTGCGGTTATAACTCGCGTACATGTAATCCGGGAGAATGACCGTGAGTTCTGAGTTTTGAGCGTTTGCCTTTGCTTAGCGGCTCGATCGAGCTTCCTCAAACCTGTCCTATGGAACATCGTGTCCAAATAGTTCAGCATCGGCTTAAAACTACGCACTGTTCCATTTTTGCGGCCACTTCTGCTCAAAGCAAGATACGGCAACTTGAATGACGCATACGGGGTTGGAAACGAACCTCTGGTTTTGATCGCCCCACCCCGATGCAAAAATCGGCCGCGACGACCTTTGCGTTCGGTAATTCAGGCCGAAAATACGAACAATACTTTTTGCAAAACGAACCCAATGGAGGCCAGTTTCGCGAGTGACATCACAGCAGCGGTGAAAGTATGGTCCTGTGGTGGTCTCAATCACAAGAACTAAAAAAACCGCTATGTCTAAATACAATCATTAACTTACACGCCAATCCTCTATGACCCGAACCTCCAAAATGCCAAGAGCCGTGCTACTCTTAAACCAGCCAACAAGAACTTGAGCGTATCACGCTAAGAAATACCTTGACAGTCGGCCACTCACATTCAATAATAGATTAGAGCTAAAGCAGCTCGTCACTTTCAACACTCGTCCCACGGAGGATTCTAAAACCTTTATGTCTAAAATCATCGGAATCGATCTCGGCACCACCAACTCAGTTGTTGCCGTCATGGAAGGCGGCCAGCCCGTCGTCATCCCCAATCAGGAAGGCGCACGAACCACCCCTTCTATCGTTGGCTTTGCCAAATCCGGAGAGCGGCTGGTCGGCCAGGTCGCCAAGCGCCAATCAGTCACCAATCCGCACAACACTATTTATTCCATCAAGCGCTTCATGGGACGCCGTTTCGACGAAGTTGTCGAGGAAATGAAGATGATGCCCTATTCCGTGATTAAGGGCGAGAAGGGCGACGCGCGCGTCGACGTCAGTGGGAACAAGCAATCCCCTCCCGAAATCAGCGCCATGATCCTCACCAAGCTGAAGGAAGCTGCCGAATCCTACCTCGGCGAAAAAGTGACCAAGGCCGTCATCACCGTTCCCGCTTATTTCAACGATGCACAGCGCCAATCCACCAAAGATGCCGGTGCTATTGCTGGCTTGGAAGTGATGCGCATTATCAATGAACCAACTGCCGCTGCACTCGCTTACGGTTTGGATAAGAAGAAGGACGAAACCATCGTTGTATACGATTTCGGCGGCGGTACCTTCGATATTTCCATCCTCGAAGTGGGCGACGGCATTGTTGAAGTGAAATCCACCAACGGAGACACGCACCTGGGTGGCGACAACATTGACCAGCGCCTGATTGACTGGATTGTTGCAGAATTCAAGAAAGAGCACGGCATTGACCTGTCAAAAGATGGCATGGCTCTCCAACGTCTGAAGGAAGCTGCCGAAAAAGCCAAAATTGAACTTTCCACATTGCTCGAAACAGAAGTGAATCTGCCGTTCATCACAGCCGACGCCACTGGCCCAAAGCACTTGGCCATGAAGCTGACCCGGGCACGTTTTGAACAGATGGTGGACGATATTCTGCAGCGTTCCGTTGGCCCATGCAAACAGGCTCTAACCGATGCTGGCTTGACGCCTTCTCAAATCGACGAAGTGGTCCTGGTGGGCGGCTCCACCCGTATCCCCAAAGTGCAGGAAATCGTTCGCAACCTTTTTGGAAAGGAACCCAATCGCACAGTGAACCCGGACGAAGTGGTGGCCATCGGCGCTGCTGTTCAGGGTGGTGTGTTGGGTGGCGAAGTGAAAGACGTTCTGTTGTTGGACGTCACCCCGCTCTCGTTGGGAATTGAAACGCTGGGTGGCGTGTTCACCAAGCTGATCGATCGCAATACAACCATTCCAACTCGCAAGAGTGAGACCTTCTCTACTGCGGCTGACAATCAGACCTCGGTGGAAATCAAGGTATTCCAGGGCGAACGGGCCATGGCCAAGGACAACCGATTGCTGGGCGTGTTCCAGTTAGGCAACATCCCACCAGCCTCGCGCGGTATTCCGCAGATTGAAGTGATTTTCGATATCGACGCCAACGGCATTTTGAATGTCACCGCGAAAGATAAGGCCACTAATAATGAGCAGAAAATCACCATTACTTCTTCCAGCGGCCTGAGCAAGGACGAAGTGGAGAAGATGGCCAAGGACGCCGAATCGAATTCTGCCGAAGACAAGAATCGACGTGAGGAAATTGAATCGCGCAATCAGGCTGATGCCATGGTCTACAACGTGGAAAAAACGTTGAAAGAACACAAGGATAAGATCAGCGCTGAAGAAGCCAAGTTGGTGGAAGACGCCCTCGAAGCGGCGAAGAAGGCTGTGCAATCCGGATCGGCTGAGGAAATCAAAGCCTGCACCGATCGGTTGACGCAAGCTAGCCACAAACTGGCTGAAGCAATGTATAAGGCAACCTCCACACCTCCAGCCGGTGGAGCCGCCCCCGGTGCCGAAGCATCAAACGGTGACGCCGGCGGCGCTAAGCCCAAGGACAACGTAGTGGATGCCGAATTCGTAGACGTTGACGACAAAAAGAAGTAAGCCGGCAAAGGCCGGGTCGGCCTCGCGGCATGCAAAACTCGCCGCCGACCTGGGTGCGTTTTGTCGGCGAATGCTTAGGAGTCCGGTTAAAAAAACATGGCCGCCAAACAGCAGGATTATTATCAAACACTCGGGGTTGATCGCAACGCGTCAGATGAGGAGATCCGCAAGGTCTACCGTCGTCTGGCGCGCAAGCATCACCCTGACTTGAATCCAGGCGATAAGGCGGCCGAGGATCGTTTCAAAACAGTTCAGGAAGCCTACGATGTTTTGAGCGATCCCAAAAAAAAGCAGATGTACGATCAGGTGGGGTTCTATTCCGATACCGGAATGCCCGGGGCCGGGGGTCCCGGTGCACAAGGTCGAGCTCCGGGAATGGATTTCGGCGGGTTCGATTTTAGTGATTTCGTAAACCAGCAACAACGCGGCGGCTATCGTGGCGGTGGCCCTGGCCCGCAGGATTTCCCTCCTGGCGGTGGTGGCGGATTTCGAGATCTGTTCGGTCAATTTTTCGGGCGCGGTGGTGGCGGTGCGGCAAGTCACGAAGTTCCAGAAAAGGGCGCTGATCTCGAATACACACTGAACATTGATTTTTGGCAATCCATCAAAGGCACCCAAGTCCGTCTTAGCATTCAGCGCCAGGAATCCTGCACAACTTGCAATGGCAGTGGGCAGGCTGGTGGAGCAGTGGTGCAATGTCCAGAGTGCACCGGAACCGGCCAGGTTTCACAAATGGCTGGGGCTATGCGCTTCAACCTCAGTTGCCCGCGCTGCAGTGGTTCTGGCAAGCTTCGCAACACATGTCCAGCATGCCATGGTGATGGACGAACGGCGCATCCCGATCCCGTCGAAGTCCGCATTCCAGCAGGTGCCATGAGTGGGGCTCGGCTCCGAGTTCAAGGCAAAGGCAATGCCGGAAGATTAGGTGGCGCAGCTGGCGACCTGTTCATCACGGTTCGTGTGGAACCTCACCAGTTCTTCGAACGGGATAACGACAATATCCTGATCAAAATTCCGGTTACAGTAAGCGAAGCGGGTTTAGGGGCAAAGATAGAAGTGCCCACTATCGATGGCCGCGCAATTCTGAAAATTCCCCAAGGCACCAAGAACGGCCAGAAGTTCCGGCTGCGCGAAAAAGGCGTCCCGAACGCACGCAAAGAAACGCGTGGCGATCAAATTGTGGAAGTGGTACTGGAAGCCCCCGATGTCCACGATGAACGCACGCGAGAGATTCTACGGGAACTAGCTACTCTGCATCCCGAAGACCCACGCGCGGAAATCTGGACAAAGGTATAGCGCATCAACAATAGAGCTATAATGGCCGCAAACTATGAGGATACTTTTGCTTCTATCCTTTGCGGCTATTTCCTGCGCCCAACAAATCACCGGAACCATTGGCGGAATGGTGCTCGACTCCGCCGGAGCCGCCATACCCAATACGGAAATTTCCGCCACACACATCGAAACTGGAGCTGAACGCAAAGCGCGTGCCGATGCCAACGGGGCCTACTTACTTCCCTCCCTGCGCATCGGCCTGTATCGGCTTTCGGCCTCCCACGATGGCTTCAAGAAAGTTTCACGCAGCGGCCTGGAACTTCACATTGGTGATCACCTCGATATCGATCTTCAACTGCCGGTTGGTGAAACAACTCAGGAAGTAACCGTAACCGCCGAAGCTTCTCTTGTCGAAACCGAAACCTCCGAGCAAGGCGGACTCATCTCCGGCGATCAGGTTCGCGAATTGCAGTTGAACGGGAGATCCTTCATGACCCTGCTCGAATTGCTTCCAGGCGTTGCCAGCGACATGGCAGACCGGTCAGATCCAAACAGCACACCCTCGGTTGCCATCAACGGGTCCCGCAGTTCAACATCGGGTTTCACCATTGACGGCGGAGGCAATTCCGATGTAATTGTTGGCGGAGCTTCGCTCAATACCTTTACCTCCGTTGAAACCATCGCCGAATTCAAAGTAGTGACATCGGCCTTCGCCGCCGAATATGGGCGCGGTGGATTTTCCCAAATCAACGTGGTGACTCGCGGAGGCACAAAGAAGTTCCGCGGATCCATGTACGAATTTCTCCGTAACGATGCCTTCGATGCACGGGATTGGATCACCCATCAGGTGTTGCCGCTGAAGCTCAATAATTTTGGCTACACCTTCAGTGGCCCGGTGCTGCTGCCACATTTCAACAAGAACCGGCAACGTACGTTTTTCTTTTGGACTCAGGAATTAAACCTGCTTTCCACACGTGGTGATGCAGTAAACACCTTGGTCCCAACACCTGAATATAAGGCTGGCAATTTTCGGGGAAAGGTAGTTGTTGATCCGTTGAACAACAACCTCGCCTTTCCCGACAGCATTCTGCCTCCCTCACGTATTAACGAAAATGCACGGAAACTGTTGGCGCTTTACCCCAACCCCAACTATCCCGGCTCAGCCGCTTTGAACTTCACTTCTGCCGCCCCAAGTCACCAGCATTGGCGCGAAGAAATGATCCGCATTGACCACCAACTTACGCCCAATTGGAAGATTTACGGCCGTTGGTCGCAGGATAGCATCGATCTTTTTAACCCTTATGGCGGAACTTCAACAGCCGCCATCACCACGCGGTTTCCCGGCATATCCTCTACTAACGTCACTCGTCCAGGAAAGAACCTCACTGTGAATATGACCAACGTGTTTCGCCAAGGGCTATTGAACGAATTCTCGTTCACCTACGCCGGTCGCGAAACAACGCAGAATCCCGCCACTGAATTCGCCAATCGCACCAAGTTGGGAATCAACATCCCGGAGCTGTTTCCTGAAAATGATGGCAACGTCATTCCCATCATCACTCTGAATTCCAGCTACGCAACTATGAGCGTTGCCCGCGTCTACCTCAAACAATTGTTCAATCTGGAATGGTCTGACAATATGACCCTCATCCGCAGAAAACATCAATACAAGTTTGGTGGCTACTACACTTACGGCGGCAACCGTGAGAATCCAACCGGGCCCGCAACCAACGGCAACTTTTCCTTCACCACTGCATTTTCCCGCGACCCTGTGGCGAATCTACTCCTGGGCTACCCCACTACTTATACCGAAGTGGAGCATTCCGTTGTCTCCCATGCAAGGTTCGGCATGGTGGAACTGTTTGCGCAAGACGATTGGAAAGTCCGGCCCCGTTTGACGTTGAACTACGGCCTACGGTATTCCGCATATCAGAATCCTTACGACACTGACAACGTGATGACGAATTTTCTCCCTGCCTACTACAACGCAAAGAATGCGCCGGCCATCAATCCAACTAACGGGCAAAGAATTGCCGGAACAGGCGATCCACTGAATGGCGTTGTGATCGCGGGCAAGAACTCGCCCTTTGGCAAACGCGTAACGGGTAACATCAAGAACCTGATTGGTCCGCGATTTGGATTCGCGTGGGACGTGTTCGGAAATCGTAAGACATCGCTGCGTGGCGGTTATGGATTGTATTACACCCGGCCCTTCATCGGCACATTCATCAATAATTCGTTTGATAATTTGCCGTTTGCGAAAACCGTGATTATCAACAACCCGCAGTTTGCCGACCCCACCAATGGCGCATTAGCACCGGAGGCCACACCATCCTTGACGGCACTTGGAATTCCCATGAAGGCCCCTACCAATCAGTCATGGAGCCTGAGTATTGACCGTGATCTTCTCAGCAAAGCAGTCTTGCGAGTCGCCTATGTCGGCTCGCGAGGGACACACTTATTTCGCCCGACTAACTTGAATGATCCTCCTCCAGGTCTTGCGGCGAAGCTGGGTGTGAACGTCAACGCAGTGCGGCCTTATCAAGGCTATGGTGCCATCACAGTTCGCGAAAGCACCGGTGGAAGCAACTATCATTCCTTGCAGATTAGCGTAAACAAGCGGCTGTCCAAGACCTATTCAATGGGGTTTGCTTACACTTGGGCGAAGAGCATTGACAACGCTTCAAGCGAGCGCGGAGCATCCGACATTCCACCCGAC
Source organism: Bryobacterales bacterium (assembly GCA_043755435.1). Lineage (GTDB taxonomy): Bacteria > Acidobacteriota > Terriglobia > Bryobacterales > Bryobacteraceae > JANXSF01. The sequence goes on from JAYUSZ010000017.1 coordinate 8,837, forward strand.
ACAAGGGACGCGCGCCTGGAACGCGCCCCGTCAGATTTTGATCGAACGCAAGTGTTGACGGCCAACTACATCTGGCTGCTTCCAAAACCTTTGCAACGCCGCAGCCTGTTTTCGCCGGTACTGAATGGATGGCAGTTGTCGGGAATCACGCGCATGTATGGTGGCAAGCCTTTAGACGTCACGCTTTCCGCAGATGTGGCTGGAATCGGTGCGGTACAAAATCAACGTGCCAATTTGATAGCCAATCCCGCGGGACCGCGAACGCCTGATGAGTGGTTCAACCGCAATGCTTTCGGCCGGCCTGCGACGGGCACATTCGGGAATCTGGGCCGCAACAGTTTGCGCGGACCAGGTTTACACAAATGGGACATTTCGTTGTTCAAGAACTTTGCTCTCAATGAACATGGGCGTGTTCTGCAATTCCGGGCCGAGGTTTTTAACGCTATGAATCATCCCTCATTTACGACAATAGGGACAGCCCTCAACACTACCGCCACCGGGGTGAATCCGAACATCAGCAATTTTGATGTGGTCACCGCAACTCGCGATGCCCGGGTTTCGCAGTTTGCATTGAAGCTGACTTTTTAGCGCTAATACGCCGGATGAATCTGCACAAACTCATAGCTGGCCAGAGCCAGATCTTTGCTTTTCAACTGAGTCGCGCAGTCCGCCACGGAATCCCCAACAACTTCAATTCGTCTTAGTGGCAGAGTTTTGAAGTTATACAACTCAATGGCAATCCATTTACCCGCATATTGGCGGCGTTCGGCTATGGTGAGTTGGTCGGGCACGCGGCCCAGGAGGTTCGGCACTTACTTTCAATTCTAATCGAAAATCGAACTTAGAACTTCTTCAGCTCTTCGGTCAATCCCTTAATGCCGCGGCGTCTATATAGATCGGTCAGCCGCTGCTCTTCTGGCGATTGACCAGCAGCTCGGGAAAGTTGCGCATCGGATGCAGCCACACGATTGGGAATCCAAACTGTGCCATCGGAATATTCCACATGCTTCACAAACCCGGTCATTCCTTGAATGGAAACCGGGTTGCCCGCCTCAGTGAACTTCAAGGAAGCCCGCTGGCTGACGCGGCTCATCGAGCCTGGATTCAGAGTCACATCGGCAGGAAGAGTCCCCGCCACAAATTCGCGACCCTCGCCGTCTTTCACAATCCAGCCAATATCCAAAAAGCGTACCGCAGCCTTGGAATTGTTCCGAACTGTGAACCCTGGCAGATGCGCTTCGTTCGCCTGAACTTTTGCCGAACCTTCCATCAACTCCACCGGAGCATCGGGAAAACGCAGGAACGAAAACTGCACTTGCCGGCTTTCGCCTAATACCGAAGCAGGCATGGCAACTGTCCCACGGGCAAATTGCACATCCACTTTAGGCCGCTGCTTTTCACGGGCGATGCTAGCCATCACCTCATCATTTAAACCTTCCAGACCGCGGGCTTCCAGAACGCTTTTGAAATACTTCCGGTCGCGCCGCGCTTCCATTTCCCACATGGTCATGGAGCGTAGCGAGTTCAAGCGATTTTCACCATAGAACGACAGATCGTCAAACAAAATGCCGTCAATCTTCACGCGGACCAACGGACCGTTGCTGCTATCCAATGGCCGCAATAATCGCATGTCGATCTTGATCGGAAAAGTTTCCCCCGGCCCTGCATTCAAGCTGGCAATCGCAATAGAACCTTTGCCGCCTGGAGTTGCATCCTGCGCCAGAACAACTAATGTCACCGCTCTGATTTTACGAGGTTGGCGGTTTCGAACCACCAGCGAACTCTTCAAGTCGATCACCATCGCCCCACCGCGCGGAGTGGACTTCGATTCTCCCCAATTGTTACTGACAACCTCAATCGGAGAATCGCCGCCGAATTCAATTTTAGGCTCAACTGGAGATTGCGCCGGCAACAACGCCGGAACCATAGCAGCCGCGAATAGGGAGCACTTAGTCCAAATAAACATTTGTGATTGCCACCTGTCCTGTTTCTGAATCAACGTAGCGGGAACTGGCCACGCCCTTGGTATCGACGGCGATAACTGACCTTTCTTCGCTGCGATTTCTGAATGACAACGATAGATCACCTTGTTTCCATTCAATTCCATCGGCGTTGGCTTGCAACAGCACGGAAGGGTTATTGATCCGTTCCGCTTTTTGATTGCTCAAATACCAGCCAGTAGCACCAACTACTGCCAAAGCTGCCATCGCGACAGCCGGACGCCAATCAATTAGAAGTGGTGCAGGTTTTGAATTTGAAAATGTAGAGATGGCTTGGGATGCTTCCAATCCGACATTGATGTTGCCGCGCATTTCCGCAGAAAGGCTTTCCCAATCCAAACCACTGGGCAACTCCAATGCTTCCTCGCGCAAGGTCAAAATAGAACGGCTAAGAGCTTCAACTTCCCCTCGGCAAACAGAGCAACCGCGAAGGTGCCAGCGAGTTTGAATCGCTTCCATCATCGAAAGATCTTCCCCTGCGAGTAACGCTAAGGTTTCAGAACTTGGATGCTTCACGTTTTTCTCCTTTCCAGATATTTACGGAACTTAATTCGGGCGTTGGCGATATGGCTGCGCACCGTTGCCTGACTGCAATGCAACTCACGCGCCACTTCTTCCGCCGGCATCCCTTCCACATCGCGAAGCAGCAAAGCGGTGCGTTCACGATCAGTGAGTTGGTCCAACCCGTCGTCCAAGAATTTACGTTTTTCAGCCTGCAACACTTGCGCTTCCGGGCTGTGTTCGGAATTCGTTCGCAGCGGTTCCACCAAGTTGTCCACATCAGTGAACTGTGCCCTGCCGTTACGGCGAAGAAAGTCAATTGCGGTGTTGGATGCAATCCGGCCCAGCCAGTGTGCTGCTTTGTCCTGGTCTTTTAACTGGTCGCTACGTTGCAACACTTTAATGAAAGTTTCTTGAGTCAAGTCCTGCGCATCTGCCACATTTCCAACTATCCGGTAAATCAGAACAAAAATCCGGCGTTGGTGCAGAGTGATGAATTCATTCTGCCGGTCATGTGAAACCGTTTCCGCCGAAGGTACCCTGGTTGCCGGATCGCTCATCGAATTGTGTCTTCCCAGCGCGGACAGCATTTGGCTCCTGTAGTGTCTGACGGAGCCCTCCCCCAATTCGTGCAAGCCGAACTTACCCGAATGGGTTGATAATTGGATTATATGAGACCTGTAGCGGTTGCAGGAATAGGAAAAACAGCTTTTGGAGCTTTTCCGGACAAAGATTTACGAACCTTGGCGGTGGAAGCGGGCAAAGCATGCCTGGACGACGCCGGACTAACCCCTGCCGATGTGGACGCCTTCTATCTGGGCAATTTCGCCGGGCCGTCCTTTGTCGGACAGAACCACCTAGCCCCCTATATCGCTGCGGAATTAGGACTTGCTGGCGTTCCGGCGACGCGGTTTGAAGCCGCCTGCGCATCCGCCGGAGCGGCTTTCGCCCATGCCTGGTCGGCCGTTGCGAGCGGAATGCAGGAAGTAGCGCTGGTGGTTGGAGTTGAGAAAATGACCTCGCAAACCACTGCAAAAGTGGCGGAAATCCTTGCAGCAGCAGGGGATGTTGGCGGCGAAGGCAAAGCCGGCGCAACGTTTCCAGCTTTGTTCGCCATGATCGCCCGCCGGCATATGTACCAGTACGGTACTACTCGCGAACATTTGGCAGCCGTTGCCGTGAAAAATCACGCCAACGGAGCTTTGAATCCACAAGCCCACATGCGTAAGGTAATTACCATGGAGCAAGCCCTTGCTGGAAAACCAGTAGCTGATCCGCTGACGGTTTACGATTGCTCACTTGTAAGCGACGGCGCGGCTGCGGTTATATTAATGGCTGGACCTCGCGGCAAAGTTCAAGTATTGGGATGCGCCCAAACTTCAGATCATTTGGCCTTGGAACGAAAAGCGGATATTACCTGCCTTCCGGCAGTTCGCTTGGCTGCCGAGAAGGCCTACAAAATGGCAGGCCTCGGGCCAAAGGATATCGACCTGGCCGAAGTACATGACTGTTTCACCATTGCCGAAATCCTTGCGATGGAAGAACTCGGCTTCTGCGCAAAGGGAGAAGGCGGACCCTATGTAGCCTCCGGTGCCACGGCGTTACATGGTGCAAAACCCGTGAACACCAGTGGTGGATTAAAGAGTAAAGGACATCCTGTGGGAGCAACCGGCGTGGCTCAAATCTGCGATCTGGTTTTGCAATTACGCGGCGACGCTGGTTCGCGGCAAGTAGCAGGTAGGCGTATTGGACTCGCGCAAAATCTGGGTGGCTCTGGTGCCACTTGCGTGGTCACGATTCTGGGAGCGATGTAATTTATGACGGGAACAATTTATACCGAAACTGTTGTTTGGTCTCCACCTCCTCAATTTGCGGCTGATGCTCCGTATCAATTGGTGTTGGTGGATGTGGATGGTGCCGGGCGCACTACTGCCCGGATCATTGGCGATCGTGTCATGATCGGAGATCGCGTGGAGCTTGCCGAAACGCGCGATGGTGTTCCGTTTTTCAAGAAGAGTCTTTAGGAAGATTGAATGAAACTAGCTGACCGCATGAATCGTATTCTGATCGAGACTGCATTTGAAGTCCTGGTCAAAGCCCGTGCTTTAGAAGCGCAGGGGAAAAGCGTGATCCACCTGGAAATTGGCGAGCCCGATTTCAACTCGCCTTCCCATGTTCTGCAAGCAGGGAAGAAGGCCCTGGATGAAGGTTGGACGCACTACGGTCCAACGCAAGGCTACCCGGAATTGCGGCAATCGATTGCCCGGCACGTCAGCACAACCCGCGGCATCTCGGTTGGGCCGGAACATGTTTCGGTGGTCCCCGGTGGCAAGCCCATTTTGTTCTTTCCAATGCTGGCGCTGCTGGATGCAGGAGATGAAGTAATTTATCCAAACCCCGGCTTTCCAATTTACGAATCGATGATCGGATTCTGCGGTGCAAAGCCTGTGCCGATTCCGCTTATTGAGTCGCGCGATTTCAGCTTCGACTTAAATGTGCTTAAAGATAGCATCACCGATAAGACGAAAATGCTGATCCTGAATTCGCCGCAGAATCCCACCGGTGGCGTGATTCCAGCGGATGACATCAGGGCCATTGCCGACATGGTGCGCGAGCGTGACCTCATCGTTTTATCCGACGAGATTTATTGCCGGATTTACTACGGCGACGAAGCTCCACTATCGATTGCAAGTTTGCCAGGCATGCAGGAAAAGACCATTATTCTGGATGGCTTTTCAAAGATTTATGCGATGACGGGTTGGCGCTTGGGTTATGGCGTGATGCCACTTTGGTTGGTGGATGCGGTGAACAAGTTGATGGTGAATTCCAACTCTTGCACAGCCAGTTTCACGCAGCGTGCGGGGATTGCTGCGCTGGATGGTCCGCAGGATGAAGCGGATGCGATGGTCGCAGAATTCCGCCGTCGGCGAGCAGCGTTTTGTGATGGGCTGAATACCATCCCCGGGTTCAGTTGCCGGAAACCGCAGGGAGCTTTTTACGCGTTCCCGAACATTACAGGGACAGGGAAGAGTTCCAAGCAACTGGCGGATGAGTTGCTGTATCAGGCAGGTGTAGCTAGCTTGAGCGGCACAGCGTTTGGGAGTTATGGGGAAGGCTATTTGCGGTTTAGCTATGCGAATTCATTGGAAAATTTGATGGAGGCGGTGGAGCGGATCCGGCGGTTTGTGGCGTAGAGTTGATTCAAAGATGGAGATCACAACGCTTGGCGAATTGCAGCATAGGTCATACTCGAATCTCGCGATGGCGCTCCGCCATAACAGCGAGGGGGGAACTTACAAGATCTTCCACAAGCCTAGTTTACAAGGCGCAAAGGTGGCTAGCGATTGACGAAACGTAAGCAAGCACCCCACACGGGCTGTGGCGCAGCCCGCCGGATTACTTGGAGGTCTTTTTCGATGCCGCAGCCACTCGAGCCTCAGCCCGTCGCGATGCGTTCAATGCTCGTGCAATGTCGAACTCACCAGAAGCTGTCAGCCTCAGCCGCGATTGGACGGAGCTGACTCACCTATGGTCGCAAGGAACCTTGGCGGGTATTCCGTTGAGCATTCCCTCGACGCTTAGGTCCTCATCAACGTCCGGCCAATGCACGCCATAGCCTTGGCCCAGGATTTCAAAATGATTTCTTTGTTCCGGCAAAGCATCACATAGGCGCCACGACCAAGCCAACGGAACGCTGACCACTCTGCCATCTACAAGATGGAATGTGATGAACTCATCAGTGACCAAAACATCTTTCACTCTGTTATCAACGACCACCGCAGTGCTCATTCCATGCCTCCTGAATTTGCTTTGAGTTCGTTCGGATTATCTGGCGAATTTGGTTTAGCTCTTGCGTTGAAAACCCCTGGTTCTGAGCCAGCGCGACGGGCGATAACCAAAACTTACATATCATTGATTCTCGTTGAACATGAATATGCATTGGTTCATTGCAGTCGAAACTGTAAAAGAAAAACCGGTGGGCTCCTGGAATGCCTTTTACAGTTGGAATGTCGCCTATGCCTCTAATTGCTACTTTACACCAACTTGGAGATATCCGTTGAAATGTGCCCATTCCGGGGCGAATCAAGCTTGCTCATCCTGGGGGACAATTTGATTCGATATCCAACTCAAAGATTGCAAGCAGAATTGCCTTCGGCGTAATCTAACTTGCTGGTGCTACTCACTAAGAATGGAGCACAGAACGAGGATGTTGGTTTACAGAAGATATTAACAATGACTGGACAACCTCTGGGTGATTTCCGGCACGGTTTTCTTTCGTTAATCGCTTGTTTATCTTTCGTTTCAAATCATTTGAAAAAGCACTACCATTCTCTAAGAGATTTTCTTCATTTTCAAAACCAATGATTGATAGTAAGGCTCCCGCACATCATCCACCCACTCCACCAGCAACCTTTCAACAAGATCGTAATAGCACCCATGCTTTATCCCAGCCTGCACAATGGCATTATCTATCTGTTTCTTAATCTCGGATGACACCCAAAGGCAACTCAGTATCTTTATTTGCTGTTCCATCTTAAAGGAAAATTCCACCCGCTACCTCCGAGGCAAATGGTCGGGCTGGCGAGATTCGAACTCGAACCTCTTGCACCCCAAGCAAGCGCGCTGCGCCACCGCCCTAAACTAAGCTTACTTAGAAGCCTTCGATGCAGCCGCGACACGAGCCTCAGCCCGTCGCGATGCGTTCAATGCTCGGGCAATGTCGAACTCACCAGAAGCCGTTAGCCTCTTGCGTGCCCGCTCCAAAGCCTTTTTTGCACGTTCCAGATCAATTTGATCGGGCATCTCTGCGGAACTGCAAAGTACGCGCGTGATGTCACCGTTGATCTCCACAAAACCGCCGAGGACGACCACACGATGCAACGTGCCGCCGGTCTTGTAGCTCAACTCGCCGAAACCCAACTCCCCTAGCAACGCCGCATGACCGGGCAACACACCCAGGTAACCATCCAGGCCCGGGATCTGCGCCTCAGTCACCGGCTCACGGGCAATCAGCCGCTCCGGAGTTGTGATTTCAAGTACGAATGTTTCAGCCATGATAAACCAGCTAGACTAGCTGACCATCTTCATTTCTTCGGCCTTAGCCAGTACGTCTTCAATGGTCCCCTGCATGTAGAAAGCCTGCTCAGGAATATCGTCGTACTTGCCATCGCAAACGCCT
>JAYUSZ010000018.1:0-2528 GCA_043755435.1 Bryobacterales bacterium
GATCAGGAGCCTGCTGGCACAGCGAGATTTGAATACCAAGTCCAAAGGAATCCGCTTTGATACCAATTTGGCAGATCAATCGGTGATGGTAACCGGGAACCGCAGACAATTAGAACAGGTGTTCTTGAGCCTCTTGATTCATGCCGAGCGGCAACAAAACACGACATTGCCATTGGGCATTCTGATTGGACTGAGTACGGCATCAAAATCCGTTTTGGTGCGAATCGAGTATTCAACTTCCGATTCTGAGCTCGCGGAATCCAAACAGGACTCGAGTCTAGAACCTCTGGAAACGCAGGATGAAGTCACATTTAATCTGGATTTCTGTCGTGGGATTCTGAACGCGCATGACGGCAACATCCACTTAGTCCGCAACAATGCCGCAGTCTCCACCTTTGAGGTGGAATTGCCTTTGGCGGAAACAAGCCAGAGAACAGCAGGGCAAATAGAAGTAAAGCAAAAGTGGACAGTGCTTGTGATTGAACCCGATGGTGCTGTACAACGAAAGATTCTTGCCACAGTAAGTACACATGGGCATAGGGTGATTCCGGTGGTGAGCGCGGAAGAAGCCTCAGACTTGATGGATCGTTTGCGGTTCGATTTAGTTTTCTGTTCCGTCAGGCTACCAGGCCGAACATGGAGAGATTTCTATGAATCAATCCGACATCGGCCAATCGCTTTCATTCTTGTGACGGAAGGAATTGATGAGGGGCTTTCGCGAGTATTTGAAGGGTCGAAAGGCTTCCTGCTTCGTAAGCCGCTAGCTGACCAGGATTTGGAAAAGTTGTTGCGAACTATCCAATCTGCAGCTACTCCCATTGGCAATGGGGACCAGGACGCGCGGCAACCTGTTTCAATCTCCTAGCGTCCTAGGCTTATTCTCTGCTTCGTAGAACAGAGATAATATAGCGTATATGCAGATTACGAAACTACTTCAGGCAGCGCTGTTAGTTCAAGCACTGTTAACGGCTGCCGATTACAAGGGTCCGCGTCCAGAATCGGTGGATATACCTTATCTTTTGCATGCTTCGAAACTGATTGCCCTTGACCTAGGGGAAGCCAAGGAAGAATCCCGTAAAGATGGTATGGGTGGATTAGTAACAGGCAGTAGCGCAAAAGCGCGGACACCGATGGCCGAACCAATTTTCATAATGGAAACGAAGGACATCACGGCCGAAAAAATGGAGCTGTACCGGTTTGAAGTGAAAAACGGCAATCGGGAAGTGTTCTTTCCAACAAGCGGCAAGAAGAGCAAGCAGGGTGCACGTCCTTTTCGGCTTACTGTGACGCGCCTTGCTCCGAACCTTTACCGGATAGAAGCAGCGGAAACTTTGGAACCTGGCGAGTATTCGTTGTCGCCCAGTGGATCGAACAAAGTTTTCTGTTTTCAAGTTTACTGAGTCAGACCCACCCTATTTGCTACAATCCCTTTATGTTTAAGGGAATGGAACATACCGCCATCGCATCTCCGAATCCGAAGCGTTTGGCCGAATGGTACGCGGAACATTTAGAGTTCCGCATCAACTTTGAGTACGACGGCAATTTTTTTGTCAGAGCACAGAATGGCAGCATGTTGGAGATCATACCTTCTATTGGTGATCCGGTCGCCAATGAAATGAAAACCCCTGGTATTCGCCATCTTGCAATTGATGTGGACAACTTCGATAGCGGCCATGCGATGTTGAAGGCCAAGAATGTCCACTTTTTAGGTGAACCGTTCAACAATCAGGGGAATCGATTGGTTTTCTTTACTGATTGTGACGGGAATATTCTTCATCTTATCGAACGTGAGAAACCTCTTCCATAAGCGAGCCTTCCTTGTTCGCAAGAGTTTTCAAAGCGTTTAGCTATCGTGATTTTCGGCTTCTTTGGCTGGGTGCTTGTTTTTCATCAATTGGAACCTGGATGCAGACGGTTGCCCAGAGTTGGCTGGTTTATGATATTTCTGGCTCCGCTGTAATGCTTGGTTGGGATGCTTTTCTTGGCCAGATTCCAATCTTCATGTTCAGCCTATTCGGCGGAGTTGTTGCTGATCGCTTCGACCGGCGGCGCATTTTGCTCATTGGGCAACTAGTGCAAATGTGCTGTGCGATGTTCCTCGCATTTCTGCTGTTCACTCATCAAGTGCAGGTGTACCAAATCTTGTGCCTGTCTTTTATTGTGGGAACTGCCCAGGCTTTTGGCGGACCAGCCTATCAGGCGCTGATTCCTACGCTCGTGAAATCGGAAGATATGCCCAATGCGATTGCCCTCAATTCCATTCAATTTAATTTGGCACGCATCATTGGTCCAGTATTGGGGGGGCTGACATTGAAGGGCCTGGGTCCTGAATGGTGTTTTAGTTTGAACGCTCTTAGCTATCTGGGGCCGGTATTGTCATTACTGTTGGTGAAGCCTGGATTTGTTCCCGCTAAAGCAAAAGAAAGTGTTGTTGAAAGTATCAAACAAGGGTTGCAATTTATCTGGAACAAACAAGCCATGGCGCCGTTGATTGCATTGGCGTTCATGATGACTTTTCTTGGAATTCC
>JAYUSZ010000019.1:0-6334 GCA_043755435.1 Bryobacterales bacterium
ACCAAACTTGAATCGATTCAGCCCGGTTCCACCCTCCCCCGTCGCCGTCAAAAACGTGAAGAATAAATATGCGCAGTTATTTCGGGGACACTACACTAGTTGTTTTCAAAACAAAGCCAATAATGGCCGCAAACTGGTAGTTGGGGAAAGTCGGTCACGTCACTTTTTCAACTCATTTTGCTCTCTTTTCATCAGATTGCCAAAATCATGCCGCGAAGTTGTTGCAAGCGTCTGGTACTTTGTACACAGGAAGATAAATTGCTGGCCAGCAACTTCCCAACAAATCTAGTCCTCGAGGGTGATTAACTCCTCTGGCGTTCTAAATCGAACCTGAATTGCAAACACGATTGAGAACCGTGAATGCGAGCTGTAAGAAGCAGGCTGTTAGTGGTTGGCAGCCCAGAAGGTGAAACGAGGAGCGCCAGTTGAATTTTGCGTTTTTCTGTCCGCGAGGCTGTAGTGCGTCTGCTCGATTCCATATATCATGTCTTCATGCCAATCCTCTACGTTCACGGCGTTGCCAATCGAAAAGACGGTGCCGGCAATCTGGACGGATGGAGCGAAATTGAAGCGTTTCTTCGGCGCTATGCAGCCGGTGAGATTTCTGACCAACCAGAGCTTGTTGATATTTCGTACGCCTATTGGGGCGATCTGGGTGTGAAGTTGCACTGGCAAGGAGCATCGCGCCCAAGGTCACAATTGCTTGGCATGGGCGCATTCACGCTGACGGCTTCATCAGTGGAAACAGCAGAGATGTTGGAATCTTTAGATTCCCTTCCTCCAAAGCAACAGCTGCCAACAGCGAAACCTTCGGGCCTTATTTCTGCAGGCCCAACTACCACGGCTATGAATGGCAAGTCCCGGTTAGCAGACCTTTCCCACGATCAACGGGCCGATTTGTTAGTAAGCATTGCCCGTTCTCAAAAGCGCCCAGCCGCGGACCTCCTCTTAGTGGATGCACTCGCCCGGGATGCGGCTTTTGTAGCAAAACTGAAGGCAGCCAAAACGCCAGCGGACGAAATGATAGTGGTAAGAGACGCCGCGGCCACTCTAACTCCTAAAGGCTTAATCGCCCAAGGCTCCAGTTGGTGGAGCGATGTTGCGGACCGGTTAAGCGAAGTTTACGATCGCGTGGATGGTGCCCCCGCCAATGCCGTTACGAGACTTGTAATGGAAGCAAGGGGCAAGATCAACGACCTCGCAACCGGTTTCATCGGCGACGTGTTCGCCTACTTGCAAGAAAAGGACCAACGTCCTGGTGCAATCCGCGGGCGAGTGTTGGAGGCAATTCGGAAAGCAAGAAATGCTGCACCAAACGACGAACCACTGATTGTAGTAACTCATTCCATGGGCGGCCAGATCATCTACGACATAGTTACTTCGTTTCTTGAAGCGGAACATCTCCGCATTGATTTTTGGGTAGCAACCGCCTCACAAGTTGGGTTTTTTGAGGAAATGAAGGCATTCATCAACAGCGATCTGTCCATCGCCAGTCCCAACCGTGTGACTACACCATCGGCCAAAGTATTGGGATGGTGGTGGAATGTTTGGGATCCCAATGACATCATCAGTTACACGGCAAAACCTATTTTTGATAAATTTGTGGATGATGAAGCGTTTGAAGGTGGTGCCGCTCTTGCCCAAGCTCACAGCACTTACTTGAAACGTCCTAGTTTCTATCGAAAATTGGCTGAAAAAATTCAAACCGCGAAAGCGCTGAACTACAATCGCCCATGAAAAACCTGAAACCAATTGTCGGCAAACCAGGTGAATGGCAAAACCCGAACTGGACACCTGGAACGCCGGGATTGTTTGGCTTGGTCATTGGAGTTAGTAACTACCTCCATCTGAATCCCGCCGACGCCACCACACTGAACATGGGCTCACTCGCCGTATCTGCCGTTACGGCACATTCTTTCCTGGAATGGCTGGATACGAGTTACCAACTGGATGGCGTTCCGCTTGCAAAGTGCTGGTTTTTGGCTGCTCCTACTCCTACTGAAGTTGCTGCGCGGCCAGGCATTATAGAAAATTTACTCTTGCCTGACTATGACGCCTGTGAAAGATCTATTGTGGAATGGTTCGCTGACATGAGCCGTTTGCCAGAAGCAGCCGCCGAAAAAAGCCGCTCCGTATTTTTCTTCTCCGGTCATGGCCTTGAAGTTACCGAAGAAATCCAGACCCTTTTGCCTTCAGCCTATCTTCGTCCTCCAGTTCCCCAATACAATCGTGCTATTGGAACATCCAACCTTCGAAGAGGATTAAAAGCACTAAAGGTTCCGTTGCACTACTTCTTCCTGGATGCCTGCCGGAGCGATCATGACAACCTTAAGCAACTAACTCCCATTGAAGGTGCCCAGATTCTAAATCAGGTCGTAGGCGCGGCCAGAAACTCGAAATGCTATGTGCCGTTATTTTTTGCAACTGCGGCGGGCAAGCAGGCGTTCCAACCTTCGGACCCAACGAAAGGAATCACGCTTTTCGGTACAGCGCTTCTTGAAGGATTGAATGCAAGAAAAGGGATGCGTCCGGTATGGGTGGATGATCAGGAATGTCTGATAAAGCTCGACCCGCTGCTGGTGCATTGCAGGTCGAGAATTCCGGCAATCGCGCAAGATGAGTTTCAACAAACAATCGAACAGGAAGTTCGTCTGCAAGGAGATTACACCACTGAAACTGTCTGCAAAATCCATCGGCCAAAGTCAGGTGGTTCGATGTCAGTGGAAACTGGCCGCAAGAACTATCGAGACTCGCTCTACGCAACGGATCGGGAATTCCCTGTGCCTGTACGTCCAAAGGATTTTCAGCAAGGCCATCCTATCTTCGGGTCCGAAACTTCCACAATCCCTTTTGTGGAGCAGGCCCGCGTCTATCGTGATGGAAACTGGGTACCTGCCGGCCCAGGTGATTACGCTCTTAGTCGCGTTCGCCACGGAAATTCCGGCGAACATGAAGTGGTGCTAACCACCGATTCAAGGACCACCAGTTGGTTCGAGATACTTGACATCGACAAAAAGCAGAAGATCGGTGTAGTTCTCCCCGCAGATGGTCAGGAGCTGAAATACGAATTCGAATTCGACATAGAAGGCGCAACTTTCAAACGATTTGCCTGCAACCTTTCCCGCGACAATCCACCTTTATACAAAAAAGTGGCAACAGCCTGGAAAAAATACAGCAATAGCGGCATGGAAGAAGCACTCGACTTCATGCTGGCCCCTGAAGCTGCTGGAGCCTTGGAAGCAGTACTCTCTGAGAAAACAGAGTCTCCACTTTCCGCTGCAATTGCCACCTTGCTGCTGGTACGCAGCAGGCATTGGGAACGATTGCACGATTGGCCCAGAAACCTTGCGAACTGGTTTCCTCAACTATCTGACGGCTGCGTACTCTGGGCTGAACAATTACTCCAATCTGGAGGCGATTCGGCCGAAGCACTTCATTTTCGCTGAAGCTGAAGGACCGGCGTTTGCCCCTGCTGAGTCCGGTTCTTTCAATGGCCTATAGCCGCCTTCGTGAGTTTCAGCAAGCACCCGGCTCAGCTAACCCCGATGTGGACGCGCTTATAAAACGAATGCGGCTTCCAATACTCACCACGCGCTCAGGTGGCTTGTTCACCGTATTCATTGGCGAGCCCAACCAGATCGGCCCAGCAATGGTTGAACGTCCTTGAAATAAATTAAGGTGCCACCCAAACCGAAAGATCCACCGAAGCAGTCTGCCCTGCTTCGGTCTTAACCACCACCGGCTTGCTCAACTCAATCAGATCTTCATCTAACTCATCCACATCAAAACTCGCTAGCATTCGATAATCTCCCGGTGGCAAGCTGTCGAAGTTAAATCGCCCGTCCACATCGGAGAGCAGCAGCAAATATCGTCCCCCAATGGAACGCCGCGCAGCATCTGCCACAGGCCAAAGAAATACCGGTGCACCGGGAACTCCCTTGCCATCGCGCATCACCTTACCGCTGATCCGCCCCGCGCGATCTGAAACCACAACCCGGATCCTTTGCGTCCCTCGCGGTTCAATCAATACATCAAACCAATCCGATGCGCCCTCCAATCTTGCGCGCCGCCCCCCTCCTGAAAATGGATTGCCGATAGACTCAACATACTGTCCTGCCGGAACCTGTGCTGCCCTAAACTCCCAGTGCCCAGGCGCAAGCGAAACGCGAGATCCCTTAATCTCTTGTTCCGATTCGGTCTCCGCCATATCCTGCCGACGGCCTACCAACTTATATGGAATGTTAGTAACTGCATTGGAACCCAACCGGCGTACTTCGAACTCAACAGTAGGAACCGGTTGTAACGAAAAGTTCAGCCCGTCCATATTTCCACTCAGATGAAGCTCAACAAACGAGGCAAAAGTCCCATCCTGAAGAGTCGCAAACACTTCATAATTTGCTGGTGCCAAGCCTTCAAAACGATACCCACCACCGCAACCTGTTTGCGTGGAGCGCCGCCCAGTCTCGGAAGAAACCACTACGGTCACCGGACCACTCCTATCGCAGATCACCGTTCCACCGAGTCGCAACAGAGTTCCGGAATCTGGAGTAACATCGGCGTAAGCCGTTTCCATGTCGACAGTAACTCGGTGAATCCGTGCGTCGCGAATTTCCCGGCCCTGTGGGCTATAAGTGGGCAACCATCCTGTGCCGTCTTCCAGAGTATGCGCCGCTGAACGAACCCAATATTTTCCTGGATCGAGGCCATGAATGCGATAAACACCGCGATCATCCGAAATGGCCAACCCGGCTGAGCGCAATGGCATTCTTGCACGGTAGGCAACAACTTGAACTCCTGGCGCAGCAATTCCGTTTTCATCTTGCACCACGCCAGTTAAGGCTCCCTTACGACGAACTCGAATTTCAGCGAACAACCTGGAATCGGTGGTCACTTCAATAGGAGTGCCTCTGCCAATAGGAAGCCTTTGCCCGTAGGCTGCTGGAAAGTAACCTTGCCGCACAACCTTAAGCAAGTACAAACCCGGCGCTACCGCAGGAAAAGTAAACTGCCCACTGCGACCTGTCCTCACAGCCACCATGCCACCTGCTGCGGTTGAGCCGCCAGGCACCGCCTCCAAACGCACAATGGTTCTTGAAAGCGGACGACCCGATGCCTGCTCTATTACAACGCCCTGAATAACTCCGGCTTCAAGACGGAGGGCAAGGGTAAGCAAAGCAATCAATCGAAACATTTCACTAATATGACGGGTTCTGCTTCAATTTCGTTGATGCAATTAGGGACAGTCTTGTCCGTACTTGCAAGGTTGACGTAGATTCTGTATCTTTACCTGTAAGCCAATGGCAATAGCAAAGTTGAGGAAGGCTGCGCAATTCGAATGTCCCGTTGAAGGGTTTCAAACACTCATCGGCGGCAAGTACCGCCTTCGAATTTTGTGGGAACTCAAGAGTGGCCCACTGCGCTATGGAGAATTGAAAACCGCACTCGCAGCCAGTATGGGCAACAAGGCAATTGCTGCTCGAGTTCTTAGTCGCGATCTGAAAGAATTGGCGAATCGCTTCATGGTTACCCGCAAGGAACATATCAGGGCTCCACGTCAAGTTGAGTATTCATTGACAGATGTTGGCGAAACGTTCCTTCCAGTCTTAGCGCAGATTCACCAATGGGGTGTTACTCATCTGGTGAAGCAATCGGTACTGGATGTTTTGGCAAAAACAAGGAGAGGCAAATGAAAACTTTCAGCGTAGCCGCGGCGATTCGCGCAACACCAGACAAAATTTGGGCGCTACTCACAGATGCCGGTGCGTATCCTAGTTGGAACCCTTCTGTTACCAAAGTGGAAGGACAAATCGCACTGGGAGAAACGGTCACAGTCCACGTGAAATTGAATCCCGGACGGCCATTTCCAGTGAAAGTCACCGAGTTCCAGCCCAACAGCGCTCTGACATGGTCTGGCGGAATGCCGCTTGGATTATTCAAAGGAGTGAGGACTTTTCGCTTGACACCTAAGGAGAGCGGTATAGTCGAGTTTACGATGAAAGAGGAATTCAGTGGTTTGCTTTCCCCGCTGATTGAGAGGTCCATTCCAGACCTGCAACCGGCCTTTGAGGAGTTTGCAGCCGGACTAAAAAAGAGAGCGGAGGCAGCATGAAGAAACAGGACAAAGCCGGAACTAGAGAACTTCCCTGGACGTTGAACACGCCCAGTGGTGGATCGGACTTCCAAGCCTTTCGCGATGAGAATCTGAACCCGCCGGCGCTGGTGATCATCGTCGGGAAAACGGAATTGCGCTACCAGTTGCGATGCATTGAAGATCTGAACGCAATGCTCAAGGCGCACGGAGACTGGATGCTGCTGGGTAGTGCCGATGAACAAA
>JAYUSZ010000020.1:0-6328 GCA_043755435.1 Bryobacterales bacterium
TCTGGAAAATTTGTAAAAAGCTGGGGAAGCGATATGCGCGGAGGAGCCCATGGGCTTACCATTCGCAAAGAAGGCGGGCAGGAATTTTTATACCATTGCGACAACGTGCGTGGATTCGTTCGCAAGACAACATTAGATGGCGAAGTAGTTTGGGTGATGCAGGCACCAATAATGAGCGGGCTTTATGGTAAGGCTTCCGAATACAAGCCCTCCAACTTGGCAATTGCTCCCAATGGTGACCTGTTCATTGCCGATGGTTACGGCAAGTTCTATATTCATCACTACGATGCGCAAACACGCTATTTGCGCACCTTTGGTGGCACAAGGCAGTTGATGGATCAGAACAAGGATTTGGAAACCGCCTCTGGCACAACCATCTGGCCTCATGCGATTGCCATTGATCCAAGAGGGCCCGAACCACTGTTGATGATCGGGGAGCGAGGGGCGAATAGCCGTATCCAATACTTTACTTTGGCTGGGAAACCCTTGCACTATGTGAAGGAAGGTGTCCGTTGGCCAAGCACGTTCGACTTTCGTGATGGCCTTATGCTGATGCCCGATCTGAAAGCCGTAGTCACTTTGTTTGATCGTACAAACAAGCCTATTGTTCAACTTGGCGATGGCCGCACGCCTGACGGCAAGACTTACGAACTACTTCGGGCAAGAGAACGTGCGGAATTTCCACCAGGCAAATTCATTGCACCTCACGGCGCCTGCTTCGACGCTCAAGGCAATATCCTTGTGGCTGAGTGGGTAGAAGTTGGCCGGGTTAGTAAATTGAAAAAGGTTTGATATTACGCAGTATATCCGCCGTCAACAGCTAAATCGGTTGCGGTCACACCGGCCGCTTCCTCGGAGCAAAAAAACAAAACTGCTCTAGCGATTTCCGCTGGGAACGCCATTCGCTGTAACGCTGGCTTGCTTGAGTCAATACCACCTAAAGCATTCCACACCGCTTCTTCGCTCCCATGCTGTTTCACTAGATCGTCCCAAAAAGCCATGGATTTCCACATGGGCGTGGCAACTCCGGCCGGGGATACCGTGTTGATGCGAATCCCATCGGCTTTGCATTCCAGTGCCGCAACTTTCGCGAACATTCGCAATGCCGCTTTACTCGCGCAGTAGGCACTGGCACCGGAAGCCGCTTTGGTTCCCGATGCCGAACCGATCAATACGATGCTTCCCTTCTGGGCTTTGCGCATCACGTCAATAGAGTACCGGACTCCTAAAAACGCGCCGTCCAAATTCACAGACATTACCCTGCGCCAATCTTCCAACGAAGTTTTCTCCAGCGGTGATGCGTGGGAAATTCCCGCGCTGGCCACAAAGAGATCCAATTCAGTAATGCTGGAAAACAGAGCTGCCCATTGCGATTCATTGGTTACATCCAGTTGCGAAATGCGGACGTTAGGTTTGTTTTTCCAAAGAGATTCCAAGCCCTCAAGATTCAGGTCAGCAGCAATTACGGTGGCTCCTTCGGCTACTAAACTGGTAGTAACCGCAGCACCAATTCCAGAACCTGCTCCTGTGACTAAGGCGCGCTTACCTTCGAATATCATTTATCCATGGTAATCGCAACGGTCCGGTACGAAGACGAGGCCGGTCCTATTTGCGGATGACTACGCCGTTGATCGTGATTTAGCCGTTCTGCGACCGCACAGGGCTGAGGCCTTGGAAACACGCATCGACGGTCTCGATGCCGTTTCCAAAGGATCACTTCACCGCGACTTTGCGCGCTCGGACGCCCAGTGTACGGCTGCTCTCCAGAACCCAAAGAACATCTTTCCCGCCGGCGAAAACTCCAACGGGCGCCCACAGCGCAGGACTCCTCAAAACGGTCGTGATCATGCCCGCCGGAGTCACCTTCTTGACCTCGCCATCGGCCATCACCGCCAGATACACATTCCCCTTTGCGTCTGGCGACAACCCCATGACCGCGTGGTTGTTAGGCAACAGCATCCAACGTGAGTTTTTGGCGACGCCACGCGCGACAACCTCTGGCTTGCCACCGGGGAGCACTCTCACCAGATCCTGATAGTCAACCAAGTAGACTGCGCCCTCGGACGACGCCGCCATCCAGCGAACATCCCGGAACCGGGATTCGGCGATCGTCTGAACGCCTGCGTCCGAGCGGCGGAGAATGCGGGTCGAATCTCCTGTTCGGGCCGCCCAGTACATGTTGCCGGGTTTGTCGCGGACGAAGCTGTAGTTGTTGAGAAAACCCGAAGTCGCGGGAATCACCTTCTCCACCGCTCCGTTGGCAGTTCGTTTCCAGACGTAGTGGCCCCACTTTCCCGTGCGGTCGCCTTCATACCAAAGGTGTTCCCCGTAGAGGTTGTCTGACGCGTCGAGGCACAACTCATGGGTATGAACGCCGGGAACCGCAACCTCCACCTTGCCATCCGGGGCCAGCCGCCAAACCTGTTTCAGATCTGTGTAATAGACGTTGCCCCGCGAGTCCACAACGATTCCGATGCCGGGATGGGCGTATGCTGCGGAGATCGAGAAAGTCACGACAGCTAGGATGAGCTTTTTGATCGCGTCTTCAAAACGTCGATAGGTTTCGGTCGCCATGAATCAGCAGACGGCGCAAGGGGCCCGATTGTTTCGCGGGTCCCCCAAAAAAACGCGCCGGTCAAGCCCGCTCCCTTTAGCAAATGTCCGTCATGATGCCGTTATCCAACCAGTCGGTGACTTTCCCGTACCAGTGGGCGACGCCTGGGCGGATCGCGGATACCTTCGCCGTTTTGCGGGTTCTATCGCGCTGTGGTGCATTTTCCGAAAGAGCGTGATGCGGACAGCGCAACGCAAATCAACGAGATGGTGACTTCTCGCTCAAGTGCCGAGCTAGTTTCGGTAAGCCCGTGTTCGTCGCACCGCTCATCGCAAGGTGTAGAATCAGAACGGAGGGATGGATGCACGGCATCAAACTGTTATTTCTGTTTGCTGGAATCGCCTTCGGCACGTCAGCGGCCGACATCACCGGAACTTGGACAGCAGTTTTCGGCAGTCCCGGGCCGAAGGCGGTATCGGAGGTGATTCTCCATTTGACTGCGGAGGGAGAAAGGCTAAGGGGTAACGCTCATCTTGGCAGTCTCGGAAAAGCAGCTGTGGTCGACGGCAAAGTCGATGGTGATCGGATTTCGTTTACAATTTATCCTAACGGTCATTGGCGGAATCAATACGCGTCCGGCGAGGAGGCTGGCGGGGTTGCGAAACTCATTTTTAATGGGACGCTTCAGGGAAGCGACATCAAATTCACGTTGATCTGGGATAGCGTTACGCTGTATGGGAAGCCCCCCGTTGGCAAGGAATTCCTATTGAAGGCGACAAAGACAGCCGAATGAAGGCAGTTGGACTGCGCGCCTAGCTGCCCGATCTGAGGCATCGCTGGAAACTAGGGCCAGCCACTTGGCCGTAAGACGCCCGTTCCACAGAAGCGCTAAATTACACTCCTATCGAATCGGCGCCGACTCGCACAATGGCCCGGAACCGAGTTCTGGGACTTTACTCCCGATAAGTCGCACAGTGTAGAACATATCTGTACGCACCCCGTGCCAGTACCGGATCGAACCGCGCCCCGCCTAGAGCCATATGCCAAATAATGTTGACGGCACTACGCCACTTAATTCTGAAAGTGACAACCCTACCTTCGGCGGCACAGAGGATGCGTGAAGATCCGTCTTCGATCTTTACCGCAGTAGAAAGTGCAGGGATAAAGTCGGAACTACGAAAAGGACCGGTGGAGGTCCTGATCGTGAATATTGCTCGTCTAGAGTCCGGTGTGGAAGCTAACTATTTTCCACTGTTCTCCTACTATTTGAATTCCAGTCAACCCCTAATGTTTTGTGGTACCTTGCAAAAAATCCACTATTCCGAGTTGTTGAATGGTGATAGACTTCTTGAACGCAATCAAGCAGCAATTCGATAACAAGCTAAATAAAGGAGAATGTTATGACACCCAATGGGAATTCAAACATCGTACCGGGATGGATAGGCGGATTTGCCGAGTCAAATCCTAATTTTGCCTACCCACATCCAGACCTTTCTTCGATACCAATGTTGGATAACATGGCCAACATTGATTTACTGCAACGCCAGCAACGAGTGCTATGGCCCGAGTTCAGTTGGCAAACCGAAAAGGGGAACGCAGATCCTAAGAGGTGTTTTCAGATGTTCGCCCCCGATATTTCCAGGGCCGGCTACACCGATACGGGAAGAGTGTATTCGATTATATGCCCACAACAAGGTGTTTGCACTCCATTTGGGTGCCTGAATGTTGAAGTTACAGTTACCGGACAAGGTGGTTGGGTTAACGAGACAAATCGTGAACTCGCAGCGGATATGTCCGTTGAAGGTAAGATTTGGTTTAGTCCGAGTGGGCTCCTAAATCGCAGCGTTAAGTCTTGTTGGGACATATTTAACTTCTTCAAGCTCCCTTTTCCTGCTGACAAAGCAAACGCGATTAGGGTCTCCACCCATAAGTTCGGGAGCCCCGATCAACCCACGTTTCCAGTTCGTAAAAGGGAAACAACCCTTTTCAAGAGTCCAGCCTTTGCCAAGCATCCGGAAGCATGGGCGGTTGCAAATGTGGAAGTGGAAATCGGCCCAATCGCAAAGACAGGTAGTCACATGGCCGATGATTTTAATGAACTAGTGATGAAAATTTTCAACGCGGGTACTGGAAACATGCTGCAACTGGGCAATTTGCTCACTTGGAACGTCTGGTTCACAGCGCCCGAGCTCGTAGACAAGGAGGAGTGGAGGACCCACGCTGAGAAGTGGCGGAAATCCATCGATGCGGATCATGGAAGCCCCGGTGGTTCCGGAACAGCAGCGAGGTACTTCGATGGCACCCCCTTCAACGCCATCAATGAGTTAATGGATGATGTGATCTCAGATATTGAAAAGTGGGTCATTCGTTCAACATTGAAAAAATTGTAGACCAATGAAATAGCAACCTCACTATTTGGAGGCCCTTTTCTGAAGACCGATAGTCATCCAATCAACTTCAAAGAGAATTGAATCACTCGCGGTTGATTGCCCTGCGCCGTTACTTGACCAAACTGTACATTTCCAAAGGAAGTATTTGGCGGGGCGAAGCGAACTGTGTTACTCAAGTTGAAAAACTCGCTACGGAACTGAAGAGTGATCCTCTCTCGAATGCGGAAATTCTTGCTCACTGTGGCATCCAACTGCCGGGTTACGTCGCTACGCAAATCGTTAAACGTTCGGCCTGTGTTTCCGAAAGTGTAGTTTGGCGGATTGGTGAACTGTGTGGTGTCAAACCAGCGCGCAGTGGTGGGATTCGAAATCTTGGCGCTAATGCCGCTCCAGTTCGGCCGCTGTCCGCCACCTTGCGAAAAAGTATTATTGACGTTTGAGGAAACGCCTAATGGTCCGCCACTGAATCCGGACCAGATACCCGACACTTGCCAGCCGCCCAACACCGCGCGCGTCAAACCCTTGCTTGATTTAAATATGGGAAGTTCGTAGACTGCATTGACAATCACGCGATGGGTTTGATCGCTGATTCCGACACTCTTTTCCGACCCCAGATCGTTCCAGTTCTGAAAGCCGCCGCTACCCAACGCCTCACCTGAGAAACCGGAATTTCCGATCTCCATCATCTTCGAGAATGTGTAACTGGCAAGCATGCTTAAGCCACTGGCATAGCGCTTTTCCGCTTTCATTTCCAATGCGTGATAAGTGGAAGACCCGTAAGTGGAATTCTGCCCTGTAACTGCATCAAATTGCGGATAAGGCCGCAGTAACTGGGCACGGGCAACGGTCGCACCTGACAGGGCACCCACCGCAATCCTTCCGAAAAATGGATTAGGGACCGTCTCTCGCAGCCGGTCACCCAGCGCCAATTGATCGGACCGCAATTGATTGAACTGGCGATTCTCAAACTGGTTTAAGCCGCGGCTGCCAGCATAGCCAATTTCAAAAAGAACATTGCGCGGAAGTTCTTGTTGAATATTAAAGTTCCATTGTCCACTGTAGGGAGCCACATTTCCACGATCGAAAAACTGCACCGTCTGGCCAAGCAGGGTCGATAGACCATTGCTGCTGCCAGTTGGTCTGTTGAAGCCATTGGGATATGGGTTGCTCCAATTCACCGTTGGGTTCACCCCATCCAGGCTAGTAACAATGCTTGTAGTGGCCGCATAACCACTAACTCCAAATGCGCCCGCTGCACCGCCCAGGCCTGTGAAACCTGCGTAGAACAAGCCTCCTCCGGTGCGCACCACTGTGTGGTTTGCAATCTTATAGGCAATGCCGATGCGTGGACCAAAGTTATTGCGGTCAGCATTGCCTTGCGTAC
>JAYUSZ010000021.1:0-16482 GCA_043755435.1 Bryobacterales bacterium
CGGTGACGGAAGGACCGGGTTTGATTGGTTCTTTGCTGGTTGGCATCACGTTTGCCAAATCGCTATGCTTTGCCACCGGTTTGCCATTGATCGGTGTGAACCACCTGGAAGGCCACATCCACGCAGTTTTGTTGGA
This sequence comes from Bryobacterales bacterium, assembly GCA_043755435.1. Taxonomy (GTDB): domain Bacteria; phylum Acidobacteriota; class Terriglobia; order Bryobacterales; family Bryobacteraceae; genus JANXSF01. The sequence continues at coordinate 137 of JAYUSZ010000021.1, forward strand.
ACATCCAGCGGTGGAATTGCCGGCCATTGCTTTGGTGGTGAGCGGCGGACATACTCATCTTTACTATGCTGCTGAGGATTTAAGCTATCGATCCTTGGGGAAAACTCGCGATGATGCAGCGGGAGAAGCGTTCGATAAAGTGGGAAAGCTGCTGGGGTTTGGATATCCGGGCGGCCCAGTGATTGACTTGCTGGCACCGCGCGGGAATCCTAAAGCTTTCAAATTTACTCTGGCGAAAATGAGCGGTAATCCTTTGGATTTCAGTTTCAGCGGACTCAAAACGGCAGTCCTGCGATGGACTGAGGCTCGTGATCTTTCTGCTGAAATGGCTGACCGAAAAGCACTGCTTGCCAGGAACCCGCATCCATCCAAAGAAGAATGGCTGAGTGTGACTCCGAAAGAAACTTTGGATGTGATTGCTTCGTTTCAGCACACGGTGATTCAGGAAATTTTGAAACGGCTTCACACCTTAACGGAAGAGCACGATGCCCGATGCATCCTTGTTTCCGGTGGAGTTGCTTGCAACACTGGATTGCGGCACGCGGCACAGAAGGGTGGCTTTCCGTGCCCTGTCTATTTTCCAACCCCAGGGCTGAGCACTGACAATGCAGCGATGATTGCGGCAGCTGCGTTTCCTAAGCTCGATCGAAAAGAATTTGCATCGTTGGATTTGAAACCGAAAGCCAACCTGGTTCTAACCTGATTACAATAGTCGGAATGAAACTTCGGCTTTTTATTCTTGCTCCTCTTCTATGCTTGAACCTCTGCGCGGGCGTTGTCCGGCTGAATGTTGTGGAACGGCAGGATGTGGAGAATCGTCGTGAATTTGGGAGCATTGGCGCTTATGAACGAATCACGGCGAAGGCTCTTTTCACGATTGATCCAACTCTTCCCGAGAATTTAAAGGTTCGGGATATTGCTCTGGCGCCGCGCAATGAATTCGGGCTTGTGGAATTTTCCGCCGATGTTTATGTCCTAAAGCCTGCGGATCCGGCCAAGGGAAATGGGACCGTACTTTACGAAGTTTCCAACCGTGGAGGGCGCGGCTCGGTGGGTATGTTTGACGCGGGGGCTGGGGCTTCCAACGAATTTGGCGACGCGTTTCTTTTGCAGCAGGGCTACACACTGGTGTGGATGGGTTGGCAATTCGACGTGCCGACGCGACCCGGACTCTTGCGATTGACCACACCATCTGTCAAAGGGGTTACCGGAACGGTTCGTAGCGAATTTGTTCCGCAAACTAAAGTGAAATCTTTTTCACTGGCCGACCGAAATCACATTGCTTATGATGTAGCCGACCCGGCGGAGGACAAGGCACAACTTACGGTTCGGGACAAACCAAATGGACCCCGCCGAATTATTCCGCGCTCTGCTTGGAGTTTTTCCGATTCGTCCCATGTGCAGATGGATGCAGGCTTTGTTCCAGGAAAACTTTATGACATAGTCTACACTGCCAAGGATCCGCAACTGGTGGGATTGTCCATGGCGTCGACGCGCGACTTGATCTCCTTTCTGAAATACGGCGGCAACGAAACCAGTCTGCTGGGCGACCAGAGACGCCACATTAAGCGGGCCATCGGCTTTGGGACTTCGCAAAGCGGACGGTTTTTGCGCACCTTTCTTTATCAGGGATTCAATGGTGATGAACAGGGCCGCAAGGTTTTTGATGGCGTGTGGTCTCATGTGGGCGGAGGTGGACGGGGTAGCTTCAATCACCGATTCGCACAAGCTTCACGCGACGGTCATCGAATGTTGAATACTCTTTACCCCACTGACGTTTTCCCGTTTACGGAAGCGGAACAGACTGATCCAGAAACTGGAATCACAGACGGATTGCTTTCGCACATTGGCAAGCCGGAATTGCGTCCGAAGATCTTCTATACGAATGGCTCCTACGAATATTGGGGGAGGGTGGCTTCGCTGATCCACACCAGCATTGATGGTAAGAAAGACGTCGATCCGGGGGCTGATTCGAGGATTTACTATTTGGCCGGAACGCAGCACGGTGCCGGGACATTCCCGCCGGCGAAGGCTACTGTCGCGCAGAATACTCCGAACGTGAACGATTATCGCTTCCATATGCGGGCTCTTTTGGTGGGGATGACCGATTGGTTGAAGGATAACAAGCAGCCTCCTGCTTCCAGTTTTCCGCGCATTGATAAGGATCAACTGGTTGCTTTTGGTGCTTTGCAATTTCCGAAAATCCCTGGGGTGAAGCTGCCAGATTCTCCGTTGGTGACAAGCCGGATGAATTTTGGAGCCGAGTTTGCATCGAAGGGAATTGTCACGGTGGACCCGCCGCAGGTGGGCAAACCGTTTCCTACATTGCTTCCGCAGGTGGATCGGGATGGTAATGAAACCAGCGGTCTGCGATCTCCAGAACTGCAGGTTCCCTTGGGGACTTATATGGGCTGGAATCTACGCAATCCTGAAATCGGCGCGCCGACGGAGTTGTACGACATGGTTGGTTCCTGGATTCCTTTTGCAAAAACCAAGGCGGCGCGGCAGAAAGCTGGAGATCCTCGGCTTTCGGTGGAAGAACGATACAAGGGTAGGGAAGACTACCTGGGAAAAATTCGCACGGTGGCTGATGATTTGGTGCAAAAGGGATATTTGCTTCAAACAGATATTCCAAGAATTGTTTCCAGAGCCGAAGCGCAGTGGAACTGGATTGCTAGAATAGAATAGTGGGTCCCCAACAAACCGAAGTTCCAAAACTGCCGATTCCAGGCGTGAAACATTTGATAGCCGTAGGAAGCGGTAAAGGCGGAGTTGGCAAAACCACCGTTGCTGTGAATCTTGCAATTGCATTGGCGTCGCAAGGTTCGAAAGTGGGATTGCTGGATGCTGATGTTTATGGCCCCAACGTTCCGCTGATGATGGGGACGCGCGAAAATCCGCACTCCATTGGAGAACGAATTCAACCGCTCAGCAACTATGGTGTGAAGCTAATGTCGATGGGCTTTTTGAGTCCTGGGGACAAGCCGTTGGTTTGGCGAGGACCGATGTTGCATTCGGTAATTCAGCAATTTCTACGATCGGTGGATTGGGGTGAGTTGGATTATCTAGTGATCGACTTGCCACCGGGAACCGGGGACGTGCAGATTTCGATGATTCAGACTGCGCCGATTAGTGGAGCGGTGATTGTTACTACACCATCGGAAGTTTCGCTGGAAGATGCCCGGAAAGCCATTCACATGTTCAACCAGGTGCGCGTTCCGGTTCTGGGTGTTGTGGAGAACATGAGCTATCTTCTGAACCCATCCTCAGGCGAGCGGATTGACGTGTTCGGCATGGGTGGGGGCCAGAAGATGGCGCAAACTATGGGCGTGGCGTTCCTGGGCGAACTGGCGCTGGATCCAGAAGTGCGGAAGGCTGGGGATAGCGGCAAGCCGATTGCGCTGAAGGGTGGAGCCGATGCGCAGGCCAAGGGTTTCCACGATTTGGCGAAGACGGTTCGGGCGAAGCTGGATCAGTCTGGCGGGCCGAAGTCTCCGACGATGACTATGGAAGATTAGGCACACTTCTGCCTTGGTTGTGGAAATGCTTTCAAAGATTTCCGGCCGACGTCCCTTGCGGCTCTTCGATTACCCACCACGGTAACGTTGCTGTCTCACAGCAGCGACTGCCGATTCCCCCGAACCGGCAGTGCTAAGAGTTATTCAGTTCAACCAGCCGGTCATCCCTACTGCAATGCCGCGGACTTTCAATTTGGGAAGCACGCTGGCCAGCGGTTTGTTCTTCCTGATTCCACTGTAACTGGGCGAGTCAAGGGAATTTGGTGATTTTGGTTTTGCCGTGTTGTAGGGGAAGGACTTATTGTTGGCGATCGGTTGTCACCAGTCGTTGTCGCCTGCGGAAGAAGCCGAGCCCAACTAAGCCGGTGGCTGCGAAAAGGAAGGATGCTGGTTCGGGGGTTGGGGCGGATGCAGAATCAATGGAGAGCGTATCAATGCCGATTGAGTCTGCATTGACATCAGTGTCGGTCACATAGTAACGGAAAGCCACTCGGCCATCGGTAGGTCCGGCTAATCCACTTAGTGTGAGCGTGTATTGTGTCCAGGAATTGGGAGAGTCTGTCATGGTCAGAGTGGGGTTCATTGACATCAGCAGTGTTGTGAAATCACCTACTGACGTTTCTGTTGATCCTACGTCACTACTGTTACCATTGGTACTTGTGCGGACCTCCAGGCGGTCTGGATATTCAACCGGGTCTATCGTTCTTGTCCAGAAAGAGATGGTGACGCCGTTGTCCATGGGGAACATGGGAGTGATTAGCCAAGTGCTGATGTTGCCGCCTGAATCGACTTCAGCTGATTCATAATTTGCAAAGGCATATGAATTAGCTGCTCCGGAAAGCGCGAGGAAATCACTATGAATCCCTTGCCCTCAATCTATGGTTTCAATTGGTGAACTGTTGTTGACAATGGTCCAGCCATTGCCAGGAAGGTTGGAAACGAGGTCGAAATTCTCCATCAATAGGTTGGCTGCGTTAGCGAAAGTGGCGGCGGCAGCCATTAGGACTGCTGTCAATTTCAGGATTATTTGGCGTAGTCCTGTCAACATTGTTTGGTGTATCGGAGCTAGGCGGCGGGGATGGCGGGGCACGGTCATTGCGTAAACCGGTCGCCATTCCAGATCGTAACGCAATACGATTTCGCAATGCTCAAACCGCAACAAATCCAACGGATGGCGTGTCGATGCAAAGACGATCATTTGTGCAACACGAGGACTCATGGTGATGTTGAAGTGTCGCCACCTGGCGTCAGACACAGTGGCCACCAATCAACTTGCCGAAATGCGGATCTCACTACACTGCTGAATCGGATACACTGATGAAAATGCTGTTCTCTCCTCGCGACCGATCCGACTCACTATCTATCAAAAGGAGAGCCTTAAGATCACTTTTTATGATTGGCTCCTTGTTCCTCGCGGCCGCCAGCCTAGTTGCCGCTGAACAAGATGCCGCCATTGACGACTTCTTCCGGACCTTCAGCGAGGCGTGGGGCAGACGGGATCCTGAGAGCGCCACCCGTATGAAGCTGTTCGGACCAGAGGAACAGGCTCGCTTAGACGGACTGTTGACCGATGTGTCGGCTGCGCATGCCAGAATTCAACTCCAAATGATGCGCGATGCGCTGACCGCCTTGGGAAAATTTGACCGAACCAAGCTCTCAAGTTCGCGCCGCGTATCGGCCGATGTACTCGAATGGCTCTGCCGGGAGAGCCTTCGCACTGAGCCTTTCCTGGACCATCGCTTCGTCTTTAACTTTGATCGCAGCGATCAGAACAGACTGATTAGCTTTCTCACGCAGCAGCACCCAATCCGCACCAGACGCGACGCTCAAAACTACGTTGCACGCTTGGGGCTCGTCGGGAATAAGGTCGACCAATGGATCGAGCGAGCTAAAACCGCCGGGTTGAAGGGGATCATTCCCCCAAGAATCATCCTGGACGCCTCCATTCTGCAACTCCGACGCTTTATTGAAGGGCCCGGCGATCAGAACGTTCTCGTGAAGTCGTTTGCCGACAAAATGGAGCAGACTACCGATATTGCAAGCGCTGAACGAGCGCAGCTCATAAAGGCGGCGCAAAAGCAGCTAGTGGAGACCGTCTATCCGGCTTGGCACCGGACCATTACACTCCTGGAAAGCCAGCGGACAATTGCTCTAGAAGAGGGTGGTCTTTGGAGGCTCGCTAACGGAGCTGCGGCCTACCAGTCTGCGTTGCGATGGAACACAACGACGAATCTTTCCGCCGCCCAGATCCATCAGATCGGCCTGCGAGAGACGGGGCGGATTGAAAAGGAACTGGACAGCGTGCTGCGTCGCCTTGGACTGGTAGGCGGCTCTGTGGTCGATCGTTACGCGAAGCTAGAGGCGACCGCCAGCCTCAGGTATGCGGACGTTCCAGCCGTCAGGGATTTGATCTTGGAGGATTACGGTGCGTTGATCCGTTCCGCTGAGCTGAAGGTGGGCTCGATGTTCCGGTTGCCCGCGTCGCGCCCGGTCGTGGTCCGGCGCATGCCCACCTTTCGCGAGTCTTCCGGACTAGCCGAATATCAGGCGCCTCCCACCGGAGGGAACGAACCCGGTATCTTCTATGTGCCTCTGGTTGGGCCCAGCTTCACCAAACTAGGAATGGCCCGGCGCGCTTTTCACGAGGTCGTTCCCGGACATCATTTTCAGGCCCTTTTTCTATTGCAGTTGCGGGACACAGCATCCTTTCAGAAAACGAGCCCTTGGGGTAACGTCGCCGGCAGAGCTCTCGGGCAGTTCCCGGCTTTCGCGGAAGGTTGGGCCACCTACGCGGAGAAGTTGGCCGACGAGCTCGGGCTCTACGGAGACGACAACGAGAGAGCCGCCTTCCTACGGACTGAGCTTAGCAATGGGGTCCGTTTGGTAGCCGAAACAGGACTCCATGCCAAACGATGGACCAATCAACAGACCATCGACTACTTGAAGGAGCGCGGCGTACCCCCCAGGATCGAGACTTTCATCACGGATCCCGGACAACAGTGCGCATACGAGATTGGCGGGATGAGAATTCTCCAGATGCGGGAGCGCGCGCGAAAAATACTTGGCCCGAAGTTCGACCTTCGGGACTTTCATAGTGTCATCCTAGGCAGCGGGAACATGCCCCTGGAGGTGCTGGACCGGCTGGTTGGGGATTACATCGCTTCGATCTCGTCAGCGAAAACAAAGGGGAAGTGAGCGGATTTCCAGCGACACAATCGTTGGGGGTATTCGTGGCAAAAGCTCAGGCCGCACCGATCACCAGACTTTCCCTCGCTGCTTCCACAACCGCCTTCGACACTTTACGGAGCGGATTGACTTCGAGAATCCGCTCCAATTTGGGTGAGAAGCCCGTTCAAGAGCCGGATGTTCACGCCCGTGATTCGATCCAACGCAGGCTTTGGCGCCACTTCCGTGAAATTCTTTGGTATCAGGTTAGGAAAGACTAGACTAGGCACCGCTGTCTGCTGCGGAGTTTGGACGCCATAGGAAGCTGCCCTTAAGGAAGTCTCCGTTCATGCGGGCGATTACTTCCAAAGGGATGTTTTTGGGGCAAACGGCTTCGCATTCGCCGATGTTGGTGCAATTGCCGAACAACTCCTCTTGTGCGGTTTGCACCATTTTGAGAGCCCGGGCGTGGCGTTCTGGTTGTCCTTGTGGGAGCAACCCGAGATGGGAGATTTTTGCGCCGGTGAATAGTGATGCTGAGGCGTTTGGGCAGGCTGCTACGCAGGCTCCGCATCCGATGCATGCTGCGGCGTCCATGGCTCGGTCAGAATCGTTCTTGGGTACGGGGATGGCGTTCCCATCGACGGCATTGCCGGTTGGGGCGGTGATGTAGCCGCCGGCTTGAATAATACGGTCGAAGGCGCTGCGGTTTACTGCCAAGTCCTTAACGATTGGAAATGCAGTGGCGCGCCATGGTTCCAGCCATAGTTCGTCGCCGCTCTTGAAATGGCGCATGTGTAGTTGGCAGATAGTGGTGCCGCGCTGCGGGCCGTGGGCGATACCGTTAATCATGAAGCCGCAACTGCCGCAGATGCCTTCGCGGCAGTCGTGATCGAACGCAACGGGATCATCCCCGGCTTGGATTAACTGTTCATTTAGAACATCAAGCATTTCAAGGAACGACATGTGTTCATTGGCGTTAGCTTGATAAGTCACCATGCGGCCGGTTTCTCCGGCTGAGCGTTGCCGCCATATGTGGAGCGTGAGTTTCATTTACTTGTAGCTCCTTTGCGATGGGTGCACGTACTCGAAATTGAGGGTCTCTTTATGCAGGGTTTGCGATTGGTTGATGCCTTTCCATTCCCAGGCGGAAACGTGGCTGAACTTATCGTCGTCACGAAGGGCTTCGCCATCGGCGGTTTGATATTCCTCGCGGAAATGTCCGCCGCAGGATTCATTTCGTTCTAACGCATCAAGGCACATCAATTCGCCAAGTTCCAGGAAATCGGCTACTCGGCCGGCTTTTTCCAAGGATTGGTTGAACTCTTCGCCTGTGCCTGACACCCTCACGTTGTTCCAGAATTCTTCTCGAAGCGCTGGGACGCGTTTCAGTGCTGTTTGCAAGCCGGAGGCGGTTCTGCCCATGCCGCAATAGTCCCAAATCAATTTGCCTAGTTCGCGGTGGAAGCTATCAACGGTGCGTTTGCCTTTAATGGCAAGAAGCTTCTTGGTTGAGGCTGTTACGGCTTCGAGTGCCTGCTTGCAATTGGGATGGTCCGGGCTCACCTTTTCGATTTTGTTGGTGGCGAGATAATTGCCCAAGGTGTAGGGCAGGATGAAGTAGCCGTCTGCCAAGCCTTGCATCAATGCGCTGGCTCCCAAACGATTGGCTCCGTGATCGGAAAAGTTTGCTTCGCCGATTACGAACAAGCCTGGTATGGTGCTTTCCAGTTGATAATCCACCCAAAGGCCACCCATCGTGTAATGGATAGCTGGGTAGATGCGCATGGGGACGGTGTAGGGGTCTTCGCCGGTGATGCGTTCGTACATTTCAAACAAATTTCCGTAGCGTTCGCGGACGAGGTTTTTTCCTAAACGTTTGATGGATTCGGCGAAGTCGAGGTAGACACCTAGTCCTGTTTCGCCAACACCGCGGCCTTCATCGCAGGCATTTTTCGCATTGCGGGAGGCAACGTCACGGGGGACAAGATTGCCGAAGCTGGGGTAGCGTCGCTCCAGGAAGTAATCGCGCTCACTTTCGGGAATTTGATCTGGGGCGCGCTTGTCGTCCTTTTTTTGTGGAACCCAAATGCGGCCATCGTTGCGGAGGGATTCGCTCATTAAAGTGAGCTTCGATTGATAGTCTCCGCTGACGGGAATGCAGGTGGGATGGATTTGGGTATAGCAGGGATTGGCGAACAAGGCACCGCGTTTATGGGCTCGCCAAATTGCTGTGGCGTTGGAGCCTTTGGCGTTGGTGGAAAGGTAAAACACGTTGCCGTAGCCGCCGGTGCCAAGGACAACGGCGTCGGCAAGGTGGACCTCAACACGACCGGAAGTAAGGCTGCGGGTGACGATGCCGCGCGCTTTGCCATCGATGACGATGAGGTCCAGCATTTCGGTGCGGGGGAACATTTCCACGCGACCGGCGCCAATTTGCCGCGACAAGGCGGAGTATGCGCCGATGAGAAGCTGCTGGCCGGTTTGTCCACGAGCATAGAAGGTTCGAGAGACTTGAGCGCCGCCGAAGGAACGGTTGGACAGCGTGCCACCATATTCACGGGCGAAGGGAACGCCCTGGGCCACGCATTGGTCGATGATGTTGACACTGATTTGTGCCAAGCGGTAGACGTTGGATTCGCGAGCCCGGAAATCGCCGCCCTTTACTGTGTCGTAAAAAAGACGGTAGATGCTATCGCCGTCATTCTGATAATTTTTGGCTGCGTTGATTCCACCTTGAGCAGCGATGGAATGGGCGCGGCGCGGAGAATCTTGAAAGCAGAAGCATTTCACGTTGTAGCCGAGTTCGGCTAAAGTGGCTGCGGCGGAACCGCCGGCGAGTCCAGTGCCGACCACGATAACGGAAAACTTTCGCTTATTGGCTGGGTTGACCAGCTTGTTTTCAAACTTGCAGTTGTCCCAACGGTTATCAATGGGACCTGAAGGTGATTTTGAATTCAAGGGCATTCTTATTTCACCAGTCCAAACAGGATTGAGAGGGGCATGGAGATGTTGCCAGCTACAATCAGGAAGGAAAAAACTTGGGCGAATCTTTTCAAGTACGGAGTGTAACGGGGGTGGCTGATACCCAGGCTCTGAAAGAGACTCCAGAGTCCATGGTTAAGGTGGAATCCAAGGAGCGTCATGGCCAGGATGTAGAACAAGGATGCGGGAATTTGTTGGAAGCCGCGGACGACGTTGTGGTGGACGCTCATCTCCTGGTAGTCAGGGTGAACTTGACCGCCAGTGAAATGAAGCAAATGGTAGATGATGAAGGCGGCGATGATGGGACCGCTGATCATCATTGTGCGACTGGCATAGGAGGAATGGGCGTTGTCTTTCTTTGCGTAGGCGACGGGACGGGCGCGGTTCTGGGTTCTTGCAAGGGCGATGGATGACCAAATGTGCAAGATTACCGAAGAGAGCAATACAAATCGCGCGGCCCAAAGCAAGGCAGGCATGCTATGGAGCATTTTTGCGTATTCGTCTATTTTATAGACGCCGTTAGAGTCTGCAGGAATGAAAATTTGAAGATTACCGACCAGATGGGCGAGGACGAAGCCGAAGAGAACTACTCCGGTGATAGCCATCACCGCTTTCTTGCCGATGGTGGAATCGTATATGCGCACGGCGCGCTCAACTGAATTGATGGATGTAGCCATGGAAAGTGTCCTTGAGGACAATTGATAACTCCTATTATAAAGAATCCGTTAACTGGGTTCCGGTGCAAAAGATTTATGGCTGAAAAGTCCTAAAGCCAGGTTTAGAACTTTTTCATCTTGTTAACTGTTATGCCAAGTGACTTTGTAAGCTGCTAACCTGAAGCAGATCTGTTAGAGTGGTGAAATTGTAAAGCTGGAGGGGCCAATCCGATGCGATTCTCTCAGAAGTACTTTCTTGTATTATCACTGGCTGTGATGAGGTTGCCTGGTCAAGATTTGGGTACCCAATCATGGGAGTTGAAGCAACGTGGGGAACCGAATGGTGCACGCGAACTTCTGGAGAATGCTGTAAAAGCAAGCCCCAACAGTTTGGGGGCCTTGAAGGCGCATGCTGAATTCTTGGATCGGCATGGCGACGCCGCAACGCGCAAGGCTTACGAAAAACTTTTTCAAGCAAGTTCCAGTCAACAAGATAAACAGACGATTGCAAGACGGATGGTTGTGCTGGATTTGTTAGCGGGTGATCATTCCGCAGCGACAGCGCACGTGGAAAGCTATCGGGCGGCTGGCGGGGCCGGTTTGGCTGTGCCACCTGTGCCGCAAAAGGCGACCTTCACTGCTGGATCGTACATTGAAATTCCTGGGCCGTTACGATCGTTCGCGCGCATGGCTGCATTGTCTCCGGATCTGTCTCCAGAAGAACTACTTCCAGCGTTGGCGCGGAATGTGGTTACCAATGGCTACCAAGCAGCATCAAGCAACGAATCGCTGGAGCCTACTGAGTATTTGAAGCTTATCACCCGGTACCTTGCGCAATCTCGAGAGTTGTCGAAGCTTGCCGGCGAGAAGAAAGTGATTCAGATCGACCAATGCGATTCAGCGGTGACGGGTGAAGTGTTGAAAATTGTCGGTTACCGGATGCGCGGCGGTTGCGGTGCTGAAGTGGTTCTGGAGACAGTCAATGCTACCAAAGCGTTTTTGACCGTTGATTCTGGATTCCCCTTAGCTGAGTTGGAACTGGCACTACGGGCGAACCGGCCGATTAGTATTGATTACCATCCGACGCAAATTCCTGTGTTGTTCGCCGCCGACTACTGGCAGTCTGCTAAAGACAAGAAAGATGCGGAATTCATTGATTCGTTTTTGTCTGATCCGCAACTTTGCCGGCTCTACCTTGGTCTGGCGAAGCTGGACCGGGAGACTTCCGAAAGAATGCGCAAGACGGTAACGGTGCAAAGGTTAAAGGCGTTTGCGCACGTGCTGGATTTCTTTGGCGGCATGTTCTACATAGAAAATGGCAAGGCGGCCGTGCCTGGTGCTCCGCGTTCGGAGGCCGTGTGGGCTGAATTGGTTGGAGCGCCGGTAACCAATCCGGATAAGTTTTTTGAAAGTCTGATGTCAAAAGACGATGGCTGGCTGTGCGCCTACTTTGATGCATTGCTGCGTGTTTCCAATCCGGCACTGCGCGACTACCTTACTGAATCGGCGAGGATGAAACGCTTCTATAATGCGCTGAAGGGAAAAATTACCAGTCCAGGTCCAGCCCGTCCTGTGTTTCGAGCCAATACGGACTTAATGTTGCTGACGACGAGAATGCGGATGGACAGCAATGGTAAGCCGCATATGCCTGGAGCGGTGGAGACGTGGCGGGAGTTGTTCCTGAAGCATCCTCATGGAAAGTACGACGGAAAGTTGACCAAGGCGGCTGTGGGTTGGAAAGACGTTGACGATGTGATTGAAGCGATGTTCGCGCTTTGCCGCAAGGCTGTGGAGAACGAACCGCTGAAAATGTTTATGGCGCTGAGCGATATGAATCGCCGCCGCGTTGAGCCATTGTCTAAGGCATCCATTGACCGCCTGGTGCGTGAATATCGGGGTCATGGGCCGCAATATGCAGTTATCAACGAGACTGGCACGTTATCGGATGCCACGGTGATGGAATTCCTGGACGCAATTCAGGGAATTTCTGCAATACGGGATCAAGGGGTGCGTTCTGATGCTGCTGGTGGAATGCAGTCGTTGTTGGCCATGTGGCAGATTTTCATCCGGCAGGGTGCGATTCCTGAATCTCAAGCCGATGCTTCGCTGAAAGCTATCCTTGATCCGTTTTTGAAATCGAAGAGCCAAAAGGAAGTATTTGAAGCGACGTCTGGAGGCCTCCGCGGACTTCTGAAATTGGCTGGCGGTTCCGGGAACAGCCAAGACAGTTTAGTGGATTTACTAACGGGTTCATCGAAGACTTCAGACACAGAAACGCAGACGTTGATGCAACAGCAGTTTATCCGGGTGTTTGAAGCGCAGAAGCTGGTTTCGGTTGAGAGCATTTTGGCGCTGTCCGATCACTTGGAAGCAGTAGGCAAAGGGACGAAGCTGGATTTGGCGATTGTTAACCGTGTGGGTGCAAAGCTGAGCGAAGTGCAGTTGCCAAGAGCGGGACTGAGCGGAGTGGAGAAGAATGCGCTCTTGTTTGGTTACTGGACGGAAAAGCACATTGAAAATCAGCGGAAGATTAATTTGAAAAGTGCAGCGGAAAAGGCGGGAGCGGATGCAGCAAAGCTGATGGATTTGCGAGCTAGTCTGCTGCCGATACTGCGGGATTCGATGGTTGGTTTGGTTTATGCGCACTATGCTCCTCCGGGCGGCCAGATTATTTTCACTAATCCAATTTTCGTACGCAGTCACGATTTCATTGGAATGCAAGGGTCAATCGCAACCTGGAAGACCACTGAGGTTGTGGGTACGGGTTGGCCGGCAAGTGCCGGTGGGCGACTAGTCGGCTCCTTGGCTGGGTTGCCGTATGCGATTGCTGAGGCGGAACAGAATTTCCTTGTGCCATCGAGGGAGCAGGCTCTGATTTGGGGTGATCTGGTTCCACAGATGATGCAGTCGTCGAAGATTCCCCGTTGGTGGAATGTGTCTCCGGTGCAAATGCACTACGCAGCACTGCACTTACGAAATGCGGATACGTTGCTTGCGGAATCAACTATGAGCTCTGAACTGCGCAATCAAGTGGGATCCATCCTGCTGGGTTATGCTGCACCGGCGCGTGCCAGGAAAGTCACTTTGTTATTGAGCGAAGGACGATTGGCGGAAGCTCGTGAAAACGTAACCCCGGCGGAAAGCTATTCACTTTCTCGACTTTTCAATGCGAAGAATGCTTCTCACATGGGAGCTATTCCGGATGAACTGCGGCGAATTGAAAAGGAGTCCAGTGCTGCGGTTTCGCCCGAACTGCTTTCACGAGCGTTCGGAACTCCGAAGCCGACGCTCACCAATAGTTACCGGCCTGAACTTTTAGAGCTACGAACTTTCCCAACATTGATGGGTTATTCCAGCCGTATTTTGGCGGAAAGTTGGGAATCGAATCTGCTGTACTATGCATTGCTTGCAGACGAAATGTACATGGTTCCTTCGCAGTTGAATACGGCGATTCCTGATTGGACCAGGCTAACGGTTGAGAAAATTTTTGCGACGCATTTGGAAGATTGGCCGGCATTATTGCGCAGTCTGCGATTGGTAGGAAATGAAGCGCGGCAAAAGAAGAATAATCCGGTGGTTGCAAGTGGGGCAGGGAATTAAAGTTATAGAATTTGTAGAATACGGTTTTCTGATTGTTTAGCTGATCGTTGAGGAGGAATGAGTGAAACTGGCTCGCAAAGTATGGATGCCCGCCCTAGTGGGAATTTTGTTGCTTGGCGGATTATTGGCGTTGGCGCAGGATGCCAGCCGTCCAATATTCCGTGTGAAAGTGGACATGGTGGTTCTTGGGTTTACCGTTACCGATTCCAAGGGCCGTTACGTCAACGGACTTAAGCCGAAAGATTTTCGCATTCTTGAGGACACGATTCCCCAGAAGCTGAACACATTCGCCGAGGGCAGCAAGCCCGCCATGTTGGTGATGGAAGACGGATCATTGAAACCCATGGCTGGTGCGCAAACCGAAATAGCCGCTGCTGGGCCTGATACGAAATCAGATGCCTTTGTGGGGACCAACGTGTTTGTACTGTTTGACACATCTAACTATATGTATCGTGGATTCGTCTACGCCTCGGACGCCATTGCCGATTTTGTGAGAGGACTGGATCGTGCCGATTCAGTGGCAGTCTACACGTTTAGCCGGAACTTGAGCCGTGCAGCGGATCTATCGAAGGATCGCAACAGCGCGATCTTCGGATTGCGGAAAGCTGTGGCGGGCGATGATGCGGCACTCTATAACGGGCTGCTGCTAACGCTGCGTGATGCTGCCAAAGTACCTGGCCGCAAGGTGGTGATTGTTTTCTCAAACGGTCCGGATAACGCAAGCATGGTTGCTCCCGACGATGTGCGAGCCGTGGCTGAAGATGAGGGTATTCCTATCTACGTGATTTCTACCAGTGAAGCATCGAAGGATCCGATCTCGAGTGGTGTTTTTCGCCGTCTATCGACTCGGACGGGCGGCAAGGCTTACTTTGCTCGTAGTTGGCAAAAGCAGGTGGAAGCCTTTGAGAACATCCGTGAGGATTTAGGAAATTCTTATGCGGTAACCTACTATCCGCAGCCGAATCCGAATGAAGGGTTTCGTAAGATTACAGTGGAAGTGGTTGGGGATGCTGCAAAGAAATATAGATTGCGGTATCGTCCTGGTTACCGGCCAAGTCGTGGATTTTAGGCTGATTCTTCAATGTTACTCGTCGACAAGCAGGGGTTCTGGATTTGCAAGGTTGGGTGATTTTCTTTCGGAGACACGGCTGATGGCATCCAGCAAATCATCGAAGCGAATCGGTTTGGAAATGTAATGATCCATTCCCGCCTCTAAACATTTTTCACGGTCGCCTTTCATGGCATTGGCCGTCATCGCGATTACAGGTGTGTGCCGCCTGGTTTGTTTTTCAAGTTGGCGGAATAGTTTGGTGGCCGTCAATCCGTCCATCTCAGGCATTTGTACGTCCATCAGAATCAGGTCGAAAGCTTCGTTTTCCAATCGGTCCAAAGCTTGCTTTCCATTGGCAACAATTTCAACCCTGTGCCCACTGGTTTCAAGAAGCCCTTGGACAATCCGCTGGTTGACGAAATTATCTTCGGCAAGCAGGATGCGCAGTGGTGGCCCACTAGGGAGCGATGTTGCTTCTGGTTTATTCGCAGTAGCCGAATCTAGATGTCCATTCAAGCCAAGCGGAATTGTGAAAAAGAAGCGGCTTCCTTTGCCTGGTTCGCTACTAAATTCTAATTTGCCGCCTAACAACGTGACCAAGCTCTTGCAAATGGCCAAACCCAATCCAGTGCCGCCGTACCGTCTAGTATTGGAACCATCGGCCTGCCGGAATGGTTCAAAAATAATAGCCTGCATTTCAGGTTCGATCCCAATGCCTGTGTCCTCAACACTGAATTCCACGCGATTAGATTCTTCGTTCGCGTCTGACAAGCTGACGCGCACAGCGACTGTTCCTTGGTGGGTGAACTTCACCGCATTCTCTAACAGATTCATTAATATCTGCCGCAATCGGCCGGAGTCACCGACGAGTCTTTCCGGCAGATGGGGGTCGATTTCCAATTGGCATTTTATGCCCTTGCCCAATATTTCCGACTCGAAGCCCCGCACGCATTCTTCGACTGTTGCCTTCAAGGCGAACGACCTAGGATCAAGATCCATCTGACCAGATTCGATCTTGCTCAGGTCCAAAATATCGCTGAGCAAAGTCAGCAGCGCTTCGGCCGAGTGTCTGGCGGTTTGCAGATATTCCGATTGCTTTTCATTCAACTGTGTCGCCAGGGCCAGTTGTGTCATGCCAAGAATTCCGTTCATTGGAGTTCGGATCTCATGGCTCATATTTGCCAAGAATTGGCTCTTCAAGTTGTTAGCTTGCTCCGCCCGGTTCTTGGCGAATTCGAGTTCATGCGTTCTTTCGGCAATTACCGCTTCTAACCGTTCCCGGTCCTGCCGATGCCGACGGGCGCGCCAACGGGCGACAAATGAAACCAACCCTATGGCCGTGAGAAGCGTCCCACCACAGAACCACCCAGT
>JAYUSZ010000022.1:0-6313 GCA_043755435.1 Bryobacterales bacterium
GAAAATAGTGGGAGCGTCCAGCTTCGAGTGACGCAGCCATTCGTGGAATTCACCGTGGATCTGGTTGGTTCCGGACTTCGTCGTGACGTTCACGTTCGAGCCTAAAGAGAAGCCCGCGGAGGCATCGAAAGAACTCGTCTGCACCTTGAACTCAGCAATCGATGTTTGCGGTGGTGAGAACGCTACCCGCGGCGCTGTACCGTCAGAGTAGACGTTCACCACACCGTCGATGGTGAAATCGTTGTTGTTATTACCCGTGCCGTTGGTGCCGAACGTGCTTGGCGCAGAGTTAAATGGCGCCTTGCGCAGCCGCAGGTTCGTGCCGTTCACCGTACCCGGCGCCAAGTGGACCAGGTCCATGGCGTTGCCCGCGAACAGAGGCAGTTCTTCGATGCGGCGCTGATCGATGACTTGGCCCAGGTTGACGTCCGTGATGTTCAGCAAAGGCGTTTCCGCAGTGACCTCCACCGATTCGCTGACTTGCCCCACCTTGAGCTCAAGATCGAGCGATACGGTTTCCGTGGTGCGCACCTGCACGCCGGGGCGCAGCAGTTTGCTGAAACCCAGCGCTTCCGCCTCCACCCGATACGACCCTGGGCTCAGATAAGGCGCGCGATAATCCCCGGTATCTCCTGTGGCGGAGGTGCTCGTAAGTCCAGTGGCTTCATTGATCACCTTGACGGAGACCTTGGGAATCGGGGAGCCCGTAGGGTCTGAGACGCGACCGATGATGGTACCGCGCGGATCTTGGGCCAGGAGCACGAAAGAGAACACCAAAATCGAGGAGACTTTTTTCATAGTACTGCCATTATATACTCATGCTGCTCACTCTGATAGGCAACTGTCGCAGGATCGTCTCTAAGGAATTGGGAAGCTCAGAGCTACATTCTTCACGCCTTGCGTTAGAGCGCCAACGCTTTGCTTCCTGGTGATTCCTAACAGCGTGGAAGTCGGTTGCCACATGAGTGGTGAGTGCCCCCTATTTTCTTGGTGACGCTCTCCGAAAGGTTCTTCCCTGGACGCGTTTCAAGCATTGCGGGCCCATATTCCCGTGGAGATTACTACAGTGTCCAGCAGATTCAAGAACTCCAACAGTGCGCCAGCAATGGAATCGGTCTGTATTGTGCAATGTATCGCCAGTTGATTCATTGAGCAATATCCTATGCGGGACCCATACTACTAGTACATTGTTCAGAAAGTTCTTTATAGAACGAGTCTGAGAAGCACTCCGAGCCGCCATGCCTGAGCATGCGGTTTTCCTTGTTGTTTGCGAAGTCCGCATGCTGGCGCATGGTGGCTCGGAACGGCGTTCCACTCCAGGACAGCGCCCAATCGTTAGGACAAGCAGGTGCAGGCGTGCGTCATCTCTTCATTGCTGCAGACGTTGCAGTTCAGCTCGCAGTGATTTCAGCACACCACGCGAAGACGGCTCAGCGATAAGGTTCTTCATCTCGTATGGATCTTTCCGCAGATCATACAACTCGTCTGAGCCTTCCAGCTCCGTGTAGTGGATGTATTTCCATCGTTCCGTTCGAACTGCCTTGTAGCCCATGTTGAGCATTCGTTGCATCGTCCGGTCAGAGAAATACTCGATAAGGAACGATGACCGCCAGGATATCTTTCGCCCTGCCAGCAGTGGCACTAACGAACGGCCGTGCATCGCTACCGTTGGCTCCGTTTTGCCCAGTTCCAGCAGTGTGGGAGCCAGATCAATTCCCAACACCATTGCATTGACGGAACTACCCGCTCGAATCCTCTTCGGGTAGCGGATGATCAACGGGATGCGAATCGACTCCTCGTAGGCCAGCCTACGTTCGATGCTGAGGCCATGTTCACCGAAGAAGTAGCCCTCATCGCTGGTAAAGATGAACACCGTGTTGTCCAGTTGCCCAGTTCGCTCAAGTGCGGCTCGCAACTGCCCAATGCCTTCGTCCACCGACTTCAACATTCTGGCCCGGTTGCGGATCGTTTCATCGCTAGTGCCCGTGGCGCGCCCAAGAGGGGGTAAATTACCTATCTTTCTTTCGAGTGCAGGTTTACCGGCGGGAGCCTTGCCTGCATTGGGCCGTCTTGCCACGGGCGCACCCGAATACAGGGACTTGTGCCTTTCAGCTGGGATGAACTCACCACCGTTTGGGTCAGAGATGCTGCCGTCGGCGAATTGCGTAGATTCCGGGTGGACCGCTTTGTGCGGTAGCCACAGACACAGCGGTTTCGAACGAGGCCGATCCAGGAGTTCCACGGCATACTGCGTGAGAAGATCGGTGGTGAAGCCCTGCACTTTCACTCGCTTCCCATCAACGTTCAGGACCGGGTCAAAATACGTGCCTTGCCCTGAAAAGCCAACCCACCGGTCAAAACCCGGCCGGGGCGTGTCGTCAATGCCCATGTGCCATTTGCCGATGAACGCGGTCTCGTAACCGTTGGTTTGCAGTGCGCGGGGAACTGTTGCCAGGCGATGGCTTGCCGGGCTGCGGTCGGTATTGTCCGTGATGCCGTGTTTATGCGCGTATTGTCCGGTGAGGAAACACGCCCGGCTGGGCGAGCAAAGCGGGGACGTTGTAAACGCATTGCGGAACGTTACACCTTCGGCTGCGAGTCGATCGATATTCGGTGTCTGCGCGAAGAGATGCCCAGTGCAGTGCAGTTCGTCCCAACGCAAGTCGTCCATCAGGACCATCACAATGTTGGGTCGCTCCTCCGCAGCGCGCAACACGCCTGCGGCCAGCGGTGCGCCTGCCAGAAACTCGCGTCGCCCCAGACTTCTCATTATGTCGCTTCCCATTATTTTGTAGCCGTCCTCAGCTTAGAACGCGTAACGCAGTCCGAATTGGATGCGGCGCTTGCCCCCGTTGGTCAGGAACTGATTTCCGAAGCCTGCGTTGTTGACGTTCGCCTGCGGAATGCCGTAGTCGGGCGTGTTCGACAGGTTGTAGGCGTCCACTCGAAGGTCGAAGCCGTGTCCTTCCCAGGGCATACGGAACGTCTTCTTTAAAGCGAGGTCGACGCTATTGATGCCGTCGGCGCGCAGTATGTTGCGTCCGGCGTTGCCGATCGGATTCGCCGCAGTCACCGGCGAGAACTGATTGAAAACACCATTCACATACTGGCCGGCCTTCACGATCTCGCTGATCTTCATTCTCGACAGGTCGAGGTTGGTGTTCAGGTTGGGCCGGATCGAGGTCCCCACGATCGCGTCGATGCCCGCCAGGCGGCGGCCCGGATCGGATCCGTTGAGCGGGGTGAACGGCGGACCGCTCTGGAAGCTTAGGAAGCTTGAGATCATCCAGCCGCCCAACACGTGGCCCGCTAAGCCCTTCTGCTCGCGCAGGAACGGCACTTCGTAAGTGAAGTTCGTCGTGAAGCGGTGGGGACGGTCATAAGTAGAGCGGCTGCGATCCGCACGCCGGTTGAAGCTATCCTGCGCCACTGCGATCTCACCCGCTACGGAAGGATTGAAGACCTCGGACGCGTCGTCGATAAAGGCGCTCCAGGTGTAGTGCGCTCCCATCGAGAAGTTGTTGGCCAGCCGTTTCTCGAGCGAAGTCTGCCAGGAGTGGTAGATCGACGAAGCAGCATTCGCCCGGAGACGAATCGCGCCACGAGCCGGATTCACCCGCACCACGGCATTGGCCGTACCGCCGAAATTGTTGGTGGTCGGCAGGGTCGGGTTGCCGTCCATCGTCTGCAGCAGCCCCGTGCCTTTGGTGCCGATCCAGCCCGTTGTCAGCGCCCAGCCCGGCCGTAATTCGCGCTGGAATTGGAACGCAAACTGCTCGGCTACCGGCGCGCGGAAGTTGGCGTCCACAATGGTGCGGGCCAGTTGCGACACATTTGTCGCCACCGGCACCACGCGTCCCTGGACGATGTTCTGTATTGAGGTGTATGCACCCGGCTGTCCCGCTGGAAAGTTGTTGATGATGGTGAAGGGGAAAGCGCTGTAGACATTCGTGTAGACGTTGTTGAAGATTAGATCGTAGGTACGGGAGTAGCCGCCGCGGACGACCAGATTTTCTCCAGTCAGCCAACCCAGCCGACCCGAGGCCTTGCCGAATTTGTAGTTGAAACCGAAGCGAGGAGCCCAGTTGTTCTTGTCGCGCGGCGGAGCGGTATCAAGCGCGTAAAGCGGGTTGTTGTTGTTAGCCGCCACAACGCGCGAATTGACACGCTCCAGGAAGGTGTAGGGATTGCCGGGCGTCTCATAGCGGATGCCGTAGGTGAGCGTCAGGTTTGGCCTCACGCGCCATTCGTCCTGCACGAAGAAGAAGAAATCGTAATACTTGTAAGTTTGCCAACGGCCGACGCCGGGTAGCAGCGAGTTCACTGTCGCCGTCATTGGCAGATCATCGATCACGTTTTGCAGCGTCGAGTAAGCAAGACGGCCGCGGATGGACGGGTTGGCATCCATACTCTGCTCCTGCCGGCGGATGTCGAAACCTGTCTTGAAAGAGTGCTTGCCTTTGATCCAAGCAACGTTGTCCATCAACTGGTAATTCGTCGCGATCGTCGCCTGCGGCTGGTTGATGGCCAGCCCAATCGCTGTGCGAGCCGGTGAAGCGTTGAAGCCGCTGAGGCCCAACTGCGTGACCTCCACCGAGGGAATGGCCAAACTGGCCGGGTCAGAGGCCCCGCTCCGGGAAATGTTGCGCTGCACACCCACGCGAAACTCATTAAACAGAGAGGTGCTCAGCGTGCTGGTCAAGAACGTGTTCACTGCCGTCCGCTTGGCGGCCACCTGCGTCGTGAGGCCGGGAGGCACGGCTTGGCCGCTGATCTGCGCGCGGTCATCGGCTAGAATGCGTCCGCCCAGTGTGTGCTTGTCGTTGAAGCGATGGTCTCCTCGAGCCGACCACTGCCATGCATTTAACGTCGCGGGTTGCGCCCCCGATAGGATGCCGGTGGGTACGGTGATGTTGTTACCCGCCGCCCTTACGTTGAGGGTCTGGCCGGTCGCCTGCTGGGCCGCTGGAAGGAAATCGAGCAGCGCCTGCACTTGGGGCCGGCCGGCCGCGATGGTCCGCAATGCTGCCTTGCCCCCTTCCGTCGGTGCGCCCTGAATCGCCGTGCCCGCTGCGAACTCGCGATCCGTCCAGCGCAGCAGCGAGCCGAAGAAGAAAGTCTTGTTCTTGATCACCGGTCCCCCGGCGGTGCCGCCGAACTGATTCTCAATACGCCAAGGCGACTTCTGGAACTGCGACATTTCCACGCTAGAACGCGTGTTCAGGACGTTGTCGTTGTGGAACCAGAACAGCGACCCGTGCGGCTTATTGGTGCCGCTCTTGGTCACAATGCTCACCACCGAGCCGGCCGCGCGCCCATACTCCGGCAAAAACTGATTCGTGATCACTCGGAACTCGGCCACCGTGTCAGGATTGTTTATTTCCTGCTGCAGGCCGCCTGCGTGGGGATTATTCGAGTCCGAACCATCTACCAGGAAGTTGTTGGAACGCGTTCGCATGCCGTTCACAGAGAATGCAACCCCGCCCGACGTAAAGCTGGAGTTGCCAGAGGAAAGCTGCGCCACGCCCGCTACCGAAAGGGCGGCGTTGAGGATGTTGCGGCTGGGTGAGAGCGGGAGCTCCTGGATGCGCTTCGACTCGAAGTTGGTGCTGATCTCCGAGTTGGTCGAATTGATCAGCGGCGATTCGCCGGTGATGGTCACAGCCTCGCTGGCACTGGCTAGCGCGAGCCTCGCAATGATCTCCGATTGCTGGTTCAGTTGCAGGGTCACCGGCCGCTGCACAAACCTGGCGAATCCGCTGGCTTCCACCGTCAATTCGTAGCTGCCCGCTGCCAGCTGAGGCACTCGAAAGCGGCCTTCAGCGTCGGCGGTTGCAGTATTGGTGAAACCGTTCTCGAGGTTCCTCACCGTGATTTGGGAACTGGCAATGGCGGCCCCACTGGGATCCGTCACCTGCCCGAGAATCGCGCCGCTCGTCTGGCCGGGCGCGGACGCGGCCATCACCAGCCACACACCAGCAAGCAAAAACAAACATCGCATTGTAAAACCTCCCTAGACTTTCGTTGTTAGCCTGTTACCCTAGGGAAAACGCCCTGCTGGCAATGACTCGATCCCACAAGTTCTGGTTAGACTGCAAGTCTACATTGTTTCTTCGCAGCGCCAAACAGTTAGCTGACCGTTCCCTTATATGCTCCGCATCGCCATTGCGGTCTGAGGTCCACCGGTGGAAGCGCCAAACCGGTTGTCCTGATAGAGCGGCAGCTTTTGCCCAGTGCGATTCTGGAAAATAGTGGGAGCGTCCAGCTTCGAGTGACGCAGCCATTCGTGGAATTCACCGTGGATCTGGTTGGT
>JAYUSZ010000023.1:0-43325 GCA_043755435.1 Bryobacterales bacterium
ATAAAATACAAACACTATCTGCTTGGCCGGTGCACCTGCTCAAATGAGCAGACAAATCACTCTCAAAATCTGGTAGAATCCTGAGGCTATGCGCACAAACTTGGCCGGTGAGATGCTTTCAGAGTTTTTGGGTACTTTAGTGCTGATTACCATTGGGTTGGGGGTTGTTGCCATGGTTGTCCTGTTTGGAACAGGTATTCCAGGTGAAATCGTCAATGGCGGCTATACAAACATTACGCTCGCTTGGGGCTTGGCGGTTACCCTTGGTTGCTACGTGTCCGGAAAAACCAGCGGGGCGCATCTAAACCCTGCGGTCACAATCGCTTTGGCGGTATTTAGAGGCTTTTCGTGGGCCAAAGTTGCTCCATACATCTTGGCGCAAGTTGCTGGTGGATTTTTCGGCGCAGCTCTCATTTTCGCCAATTATCTCCCTGCTTTTCATAAATTTGACCCAAATCTTGAAAAGACAGCAGGCATATTCAGCACCTTTCCAGCTTTCCCCAATCAACCTGCGGCAGGGTTTGTGGATCAGGTGTTGGGCACAGCGCTGCTCCTTTTCCTGATTTTGGCGGTCACTGACGAGCGAAACCAGTCCCCTATGGCAAATATGGCCCCAGTGGTTGTGGGGATGATTGTGGTGGCTGTTGGGATGAGCCAAGGGGCCATGCATGGTTATGCAATTAACCCGGCGAGAGATTTCGGCCCTCGATTATTTACTGTTGTTGCCGGATTCAAAAATAACGGACTTACCGATGGGACTGGAGTGTTTTGGATTCCAATCGTCGGACCGATTCTTGGGGGCCTTATTGGTGCGGCAGTCTACGATTTCGGAATTCGACGGTTTCTTCCTGAGCAATAGCAGCCTGTTATTATTTTAAACGAGGTCCCAATGATATTTAGAATTGCGAATGTCTGGTTAGCGATTGTGGCAGTGAGTTACGGGCAGACTGCCGGCAATCGCGCAAAGTTGGAATTCGACGTCGCGTCTATTCGAGTCAACCCTCCTCGCGTTGGATTTCACTTTCCATCAAATTCAAATAGTAGCGGGCCCGATTTGACCAATCCTGGCTTGTTTCGGTGCACAGATTGCACACTTGGCACATTGATTAAAAAGGCATTCGATCTTCAGAACTATCAGTTTCCTGTGAACTCGTCGCTTGGGAACAACACCTTTGAAGTTATGGCTAAAATCCCAGCCGGTGCAACTTCAGAGGATTTCCGGACAATGCTTCAGAATCTACTGAAAGACCGATTCGGCCTCACGTACCACTACAAAGACAAGACCATGCGCGGCTACCATCTGGTCATCGCCAAGAATGGATCGAAACTTAAGGAATCGAAAGAGAGTGCGGGGTCGCCAGTGGCACCGAATGGACAGCATGGATTTGGACAAGGGCAAGCTCATAAACATGAGGGTTTGGTGGCTTTTGGCGGATCGGCCACATATCGCGCCGACCACAAAACAACCGCTGAAATAGCCCAACTTCTTTCAGACCAACTCAGTTTACCTGTGGACGATCAGACGAAGCTTCCAGGGAAATATGACGTTGTTCTCAACTGGGCCCGCAACGCGTCCCAATCTGGTGGCAGTCACACCGAAGGTGGCGGGGCTGGACATGGGGACCACGGCGGTGGCGGCCCTGCTGGAGCTGGGGGACTTGGACCGAAACGCGGTGAGGAATCCGGCCCAACTTTGTTTGAAGCCGTGCAATCCCAATTAGGGCTGAAACTAGTACCGTCAGAACAAACGGTGGCACGGGTTTTTGTTGTCGATCACGCTGAACAATTGCCCTCAGCAAATTGACGTCCGTCTACAAATCCATCGATCGAAGCTTTTCGTAACTCTTGCCTAGGCTCTCCAATGGGTTTCCAGGCGTCTGATCCTGTTCCACAAAGAAGTGCTTCACGCCGGTGCTCTGGGCTGTCTTTAGAATCGCTTTGAAATCCAAAGTCCCGTAGCCGACTTCCTTAAAAGCGCTGGGCGGAACGCCTTCTCCAAACATTTTGGGAGCGGCGGCGTCTTTGTCTTTCAAGTGAATTAGAGCAACCCGTCCTTTCCATTTCTTAAGTAGCGCGACGGGATCCTCACCGGCAATGGATACCCAGAAAACATCCATTTCCAATTGCATCAACTTGGGGTCAGTACGTTCCAGAAGCAAATCGATGATCCGCGTTCCTTCCAAGACTGCAAATTCGAATGCATGGTGATGGTAGGCCATCTTCAGGCCAACCGCCTTAGTGGCAGCCCCCGCCTTGTTGAGTTGATCAGCAAAGATTTTGTAAGAATCGAGTGTCTTGCCGCGTTCGCCCGGTTGAACGTATGGAATCACCATATATTTTTGACCAGCCTTGGCAGCCAGGTCGCAAAGCATTTTCCAATCCAAATTGGTTGGCTTGCCTTGGGGGAACGCGCCCTTCCAAGCCTCCCAGTTTCCGGTTACAAAGGGTGTTTCATAGTGCCCGCTTACTGGCTTCAGTCCGAATTCCCTTAACAAAGGAAGCGCGGTTTCAAGAGTGGGCCGCAATGTTTCCACTTCCTTGTAGCCAATCTTAGCGATCGCTTCAATGGTGTTGCGAGCGTCCTTCGGATATACGTTCCGAACTGTATACAACTGGACGCCGATCGGCTTGGAAAACTTTGCAGCTGCAAGCGGCAGGGTGGTTGCCGACGCAAGAAACATTCGTCGTGTTTGGGTCATTCTGATTCCGAATCCTTTAGGTAAGCTTTTATCTTGCTGCCAAATTGAGTGTATGCCCAGGAGACTGCAAGCAGCAACAACCCAAGGCCCAAAAATGTGAGAATTCTTCCTGTCGAATCGCGTGCCGGTAAATCGATTATTAGTGCTCGTCCGACGCACAGTGCGAATACGAATAAGCCGGCGAAGCGGACAATGCGGTCGGCAACAGGAATTCCAAGCAGGATCAAGCCTGCGGCTTCAACCGCCCAAGCAATGGTGTAATTGTTGGCTGCAACATTGTCTGTTATCAAAGCTGTCAGCATTCCGATCGCAACAACCAGCATGGCTGGATGGATGATACGTGTATAGGTATCTTTCAAATAGGGACGCAGCAATCCGACTGCGAAAAAGCAGACCAAAACAAATAGGCGTAATGGAATTAGTTTGTGGACCTGTGACTCCTTGTCGACCAGATAGACAAAGATGACACCCGCCAAGGGAACACATTGCAGACGAGGCATCAGCAAATTTGCATGGACACCTAATGTCCATAGCGCCAGCATCTGAAATGCCCATCCCGCAGCGATCCATGGTTCTGGGATTACGCGGAAAATGAAATAGGCAGCAAACAGATTCGTGGCCGAAATGGCGGCTTGCCGGGGGATTGTTTGTTGGCGCAATACCCAAGCGGCCGCAGCATAAATGGCGGTGGGAATTCCTAGCGTGATCCAATATTGCGAAGTGGGCGGCGCGGCTATTAGGATAACCAGGCTGGCAGCTGCAAAGCCTGCTGATTGAATCAAAAGTTCCTTTTTGGAGATGCTGGCAAATCCCAATGCAAGAAGAGTAAATGCGAGCGGGCGGAAGTTCGCAGGTGTTTCTTGAAACAGAAAGAAGCCAACAATAAAGGAGGCCAAGTAACTGAGTGGTTCCCAAAGTTTCAGAACAAATCGGTTGAAATAGAGCAGGCTGGCAAGCAATGCGGCCATATGTGTATCACTACGCCAGGAACCGATTCTGGAAGGTGGCGTCACGCTGATTAACTGGGCTGCAGGTAAGACAAACAAGATGCTACCCAATGTGCTCAAGAACTTGTTTTTCAATTGGTATCCCGCCAGGACCAATACTTGGGCATGCAGAGTCCAGGCGAAGATGCGCGGGACATCACTGAAATGGATTGCAATTGCCACCGAAGCAAGCAGGGAGGAAACTATCATGCTTGCGGTGAAACCGCCTGGACTCAGTTGTTCCAGCGATTCCTGTTCAGTATCACGCTGCTTGATATAGCGAAGTAGTGCTGAGATCAAAAAGGCAATCGAAGCAAGCTCTATGAAATGGTCTGGCTTCATGTATGGCGACCAGGAACCGGTGAGCAGTGTTGCTGCCAAAAGACCGGAAGCGTTCAGCGGGAAGACTGGTTGTTGCGCGTCGTAACTCAGAAAATCATAAGCTTCAATCAGCAGCCAATAGGTCCAGAAAATAGGTTGTCCCCATTCGTAGGCATAACGAACCGAATCCGTGCTATGGAAATTGAGTGAGGCGGCAACGTAGGCGAAAACAATTCCGCTTAGTGCCAACGTCTGCCACTGTTTTTTCCGCGACAAGAAAAGAAGGAAGAGCAGCAGTGGTATGCCGGCAAGGGAATTAAAAAGGTCCAGAGGTGCGACTTCGAAGGCTGCGAATGCGGCGCAAAACGCGATTGCGGTGACTGTTTGCGATTCATACCGAAGCGAGTGCAGAACCATCACCAGGGCCACACCCAATAAAAGCATCATTGCAATGGTGGGCGATTGAACCAATCTTACTGGTTCCAATCCGTGGATAGCATAGGTGGTGAAGTAGATGCCCGCCCAACCGCCACCGATCATGGACCAGGCCAACGACTTGGGCCGGGAGCCGCGTTCGAACCATATGCCTGCCAGCAGCAGAAGAAGGCTGACACCAAATGCAGTGATCGCTTTTCCCCAAGGCCCGTTGCTGGAAAGTGTGCTGATCAAGAAAAGGGAGACGGCGATTAGCAGGCTTACGACTGCGATTTTGCTCAGCCAACTTTGGCCGATGGTTACTTCCAAGGAACCGGAATCTGTCTGTGGTTTGGTTACCGATTCAATCGGGATAGGAGGTGGCAGTGGTAGCGGCGGTGGTAATTTTTCGTCAATTGTTTCCACTACAGCCGGTTCCATTTGGGGGGGCGACGGTGGTTGCCCGAAGGGTTGTGTTGGATGAACTAGCTTGTGCTGAAGTTCATACAACAAATCCTCAATACGCCGTTCAGCGGTCGTTAGGCGATCATTCAGTTCGTTTAGACGCACCTGATTCCATAAGAAAAACAGGCCCACTACGAAAAGGAAGAAAAGTATTTCCACAACACTGTTACGTTAGAACAATTTATCCAGCTCTGTGGCAGCGTGGCGCAACCCAAAGTAGAATTGGCCGAACTCGGCGAACTTGGCGCTTACTTCGTCAAAGCGCATTTCATAAATCAGTTTCTTGAAAACCAATGGGTCGTCTGCAAATAATGTGACGCCCCATTCCCAATCGTCAAACCCAATTGAACCCGAAATAATCTGCTTCACAACATCGGCATAGCGGCGGCCAATCATGCCATGGTCGTGCATCAGGCGCGCGCGGTCAGGTAGCGGCTCCATGTACCAGTTATTCTGATCCGTTCTGCGGCGGTCCATTGGATAAAAGCAAATGTAACGGCGGCTGGGAATTTCTGGAAACAATCGGGGTGACATGGCCTTGCGTTGCACTGTCAATAACTCTTCTACGCCACTGGTCCATTCGGCAGTATGCGGCGTGATTCCTTTTTCCATTAACGTGCCGTAGATCTTTTGTGTTGATTCATAGAGCCCTAATTCCACTACAGAAACATAGGAGGTTGTTTGCACTAAATATTGATTCAGTTGCAGCTTTCCAACCGTGCGTTCCACTTGTTCGAGGGCAGGGAAGTTATCGCGAAAGTGGACAAGCATCAAATCCCCTTTGTGTCCCAAGATCGTGAAAAGTCCAGAATTCTCCCCTTCCAGAGAAAAGAGCACGGTTCTGGCTTCTTCGAGGATGTTCTGTTTCTGGGCAAGTGCCAAAGGAGTCCAACGTGTCCAATCAATACGGAATAGCTGATGCAGAACGGCTGCGCCTTCCAGGGTTAAGGGAACGGGAGGGATAGAGGTGTTGCTCACACCAATAGTCTATCGCGATGCGCTAAATAGCGGTTAAAATAAAGGCCAAGCATGAAGAGACGAAATTTTCTCCAAACCACCCCTTTCGCATTGCCAGCCTTGGGAGCCACTGCCACTACCGGCTATCGAGCTTCAAAGGCTGAGGGTGCAAAACCGGAGTACGAACGGCCAGTGTTTGGACTGCATAAGTTTTCAACTACCCCGATCCGAGTGAAGTCGATTGAGTTGTTGCGAGTGGGAAAGAATCATTTTATCCGGGCGACTTCAACCGATGGCGTGGTTGGATTGGCTCGGACAAAATCACCAATTGAGGAATACACTTCAATTGTTCTAAAGGTGGTGATTCCCTTTTTTCTGGGCAAAGACGTACGGGATTTGGAGTCTCTGATTGATTCCATTTACTTGAAGAATTACAAAATGGCGGGGCAACCGTTCTGGGCGCCAGTGGCTTATGTGGAACAGGCGCTGTTCGATATGTTCGGCAAGACTGTAGGCAAGCCGCTCTACGATTTGATGGGTGGTGCATTGCGCAAGCAGATTCCGGTTTACCTTTCCGGAGGAATTCGTGAAACCACCGCAGAAGAAGAAGTAGAAGTTTATCGGGATGGTTTGGAGAAAACCGGGGCCAAGGCGATGAAGTTCAAGATCGCTGGGCGTATGTCGCACAATGTTGATGCCATGCCTCAGCGAACTGAGAAAATGGTGCGGTTGGCCCGGAAGATATATGGCGCTGGCGTGACAATTTATGTGGATGCCAACGGGTGCTACACCGCTCCCAAGGCTATTGAGGTTGGCAAGTTTTTAGAAGAGATGAAGTGTGGCTTTTTTGAAGAACCTTGCCCTTGGGAGGAGTTTACTGAAACCAAGCGGGTTGCTGATGCTCTGAAAATCCCCATTGCTTTTGGCGAATGCGATACCAGCCTTTGGATGTTTCAATGGCTGATTGAGAATCGCGCAATTGACATTGTTCAGCCCGACATTAACTACAACGGTGGTTTCATAAGGGCTGCACGAGTGGCGCGAATGGCACGGGAAGCGGGCATTACGATTGTGCCGCACAACACACAGACGTCCGCTTCAGCGGTGAATATTCTGCACTTTGCAGCGGCAACACCGAACATTGGTCCATATATGGAATTTCCATTTCGCGGTAAAGAAGAGACGGAATCCTGGTTTACTCCGCAGTTCACTATCAAGAACGGCTTCATTGGAATTCCTACTGGACCTGGTTTGGGCGTGGAAATTGATCCAACCTATTTAGCCAAGGCGAAAAAGGTGGAGATGAGTTGAGCCTATAATCAAGTCAATGCGCCAACGGCTTCTTTATTACGCCGCAGGGATTGCGCTCTTCCTGCTTTTGATTGCCTTGTTGATCCTGCCAGGCTCTGTATCGCTGGGAGAATTCGGGCCTCGCAACACTCCAGAATTGTATCTGTTCTGGGGCATGTCAACGTTCATCTTCATCCTGACGGTGACCGTGGCATTCATGCTGTTTCGCACGGTGGCGAAGCTTTTCATTGAGCGCTCTCGTGATCGAGAAGGTTCAAGAATCCGCACCAAACTAGTTGTGGGTGCTCTTCTACTGAGCTTCATACCGTTGTTCTTCATGGTGCTGTGGAATGTTTCCATCTTGACCTACAATTTGGACAAATGGTTCAGCCGCCCCGCTCAAAACATTAAGTTTACTTTGATTGATGTTGGTAAATCGATCATGCGGGACGCTGCCGAAAGGGCAAATGCGCAGGCCAATTGGCTTGCACTAGTGGATCGTGAGGAAGGGGCTGCAGGTCTCTATCAAAAGATCTGCAACGAAAGCGGAATAGTTCTAGCCAAGCGTGACGGTGTGACCTTATGTAGTGTTGCCCCGAATTCTGCTCAAGGCATGCGTAAAATTTTGGCGACGGTCAAAGCTCGAGATGGTAGCCAGATTGAAGTGGAAACTCGAATGCCAGTTGACCTGGAGTTGAAAGAAAAACTGATTGAAAGGTCGGTGATTGAATACGACCAATTGAATCTGAACAAGAAAGAAACCAGGGCTCAATACCAATCTATTCTTGCGCTGATTACCCTATTCATTGCGTTCGTGGCCACATGGATCGCACTATTCCTGGCTCGCCAGATTACAGAACCCATTTCAGCTCTCCTGAAAGCCGCGCATGAGGTAAGGCAAGGAAATCTCGCGTATCGTGTGGATCGCGGGGCGATTGACGAATTAGGTAAACTTGTGCGCGCCTTCAACGACATGACTGCGGACTTGGAGGCTTCCAGCCGGGAGTT
The DNA here is from genome assembly GCA_043755435.1 of Bryobacterales bacterium. Lineage (GTDB taxonomy): Bacteria > Acidobacteriota > Terriglobia > Bryobacterales > Bryobacteraceae > JANXSF01. The sequence continues at coordinate 8,141 of JAYUSZ010000023.1, forward strand.
AGAGCTACGGCGTCGATTCACCGAAGCTATTTTGGAAAGCATTCCAACAGGTGTGATTTCGGTGGCTCGGGACGGACGAATTTTGAAAGTGAACCGTGCGTTTCAACAAATGTTTCAGGGTCCGCAGGCTGAAGCGGCGCAACGGTTGGAAGATTTATTCACCCGTGAGGATGCCGCAGAGATTCGGTATCTCATGAAGCGAGCACGTCGCACAGGGCTGGCTACGCAGCAAATGGATATGCAAAAGGCCGGACAGACCATTCATTTATCCATTACGGTTTCGGCGCTGGAAGATAACGTCTCTTCTGGGTTTGTGGTGGTGGTTGAAGACACCAGCGAATTGTTGCGGGCCCAGAAGGCTTCGGCTTGGCATGAAGTAGCGCGGCGGATTGCTCACGAAATCAAGAACCCACTTACACCCATTGCACTTTGCGCGGAGCGAATTCAACGTCATTTAGAGAGGGCTGTAACCACGCCAGAGTTTGCCCATGTGGTGCGGGAATGCACCTTGACCATTACCAGCGAAGTTGAATCTGTAAAAACGCTGGTTGATGAATTTTCTCAGTTTGCCCGATTTCCTTCGCCAATGCCCACACTTTCAGATTTGAACGAAGTGGTGGAAAACGCCTTAGCCGTTTTTGCTGGAAGGTTGGACGGAGTTACCCTTCACAGAGAACTTTCCCCAGATCTGCCTCAAGTGAATATTGATCGGGAACAGTTTAAGCGTATTGTGGTGAATCTGGTGGACAATGCCGCTGAAGCGATGCAGGACTTGGCAGTTAAGGATTTGACGATCACCACCCAGATGGCAACGAATGAAAGCGTGGAATTGATTGTGGCCGATACCGGATGTGGAGTTTCACCAGAGGACAGAGAGAAACTATTCCTGCCATATTTTTCAACTAAAAGCAGGGGGACAGGTTTGGGTTTGGCAATCGTGAGCCATATTGTAACGGATCATCATGCGCAGATTCGAGTAGAGGATAATTTGCCTCGAGGAACACGTTTTGTTCTGGAGATTCCTGCGTTAATAAGTGGGGAGATAAGTGCTGAACAGGAAGCGCGTGAGATTGAGGCAAAGGTATGAAGCAACCACGAATTCTGGTAGTGGATGATGAGCCCGGAATTCGCCAATCGTTAGCGGGAGTGCTTGAAGATGAGGGTTACCAAGTTGAGACGGCAGGATCCGGTGAAAAATGCCTTGAACTGCTGAACAATCACTCTTTTGATGCGATCCTGCTCGACATTTGGCTGCCTGACATGGACGGCATGGAAACTTTGTTGAGGATTCAGGAAATTCCCCCTGGAGATCGTCCTGTTGTGGTGATGATTTCCGGGCATGGCAATATTGAAACCGCGGTCAAAGCAACTAAGCTGGGTGCTTTCGATTTTTTGGAGAAACCGTTGACCATTGAGAAAGTCACGGTGGTTCTTAAGAACGGGATTCACCAACGGAAGATGGAGCGCGAACTCGACCGTTTGAACGCAAACGCTACGGTGGGTCGGGAAATCATTGGCGACAGCGTGCCTATGAAGGCCCTGCGGCAACAATTGGCGCTAATGGCTTCCACCAATGGGCGTGTGCTGATTTACGGCGAAAGCGGCACGGGTAAGGAGTTGGTGGCACAGGCGATTCATCGAATGAGTACGCGCTCTGCTGAAGCCTTCATTGAAGTAAATTGTGCGGCCATACCCGAAGACATGATTGAGAGCGAGTTGTTCGGGCACAGGAAGGGCAGTTTTCCTGGTGCTCAGGACGACAAAATTGGCAAACTGCAGAGGGCGGATGGCGGTACTCTTTTCCTGGATGAGGTTGGTGACATGAGTCTGAAGACGCAAGCAAAAGTACTGCGGGCTCTCGATGAAGGGCGTTTGGAACCAGTTGGTGCAAACGAATCGATTCAAGTGGACGCGCGTGTAATCGCCGCCACTAACAAACATTTAGAAGAGGAAATTGAGCGGGGAAATTTTCGTGAAGATCTGTTCTACCGGTTGAACGTCATTCCCTTTTATGTGCCACCTTTGCGCGAACGCATGGAAGATATTCCTAAGTTATCGGACTACTTTTTGCGCGACTTCACTAAAGCCTATGGACGCAAGCCGAAGGAGTTAACGCCGGAGGCCTATCAGGCTTTGTCAGACTATGCATGGCCGGGGAATGTACGTGAGTTGCGGAATCTGATGGAGCGGATTGTGATCATGAATCCGCAAACGCGTGTGGATGCAAGGCACATACCTTTGCAGCCGCAAAAGCGTGGAAATGGGACTAAACCCTTGGAATGGTCCGGGAGTTTGCAGGAGGTCCGAGAAGGGGCTGAGCGCGATTATATTTTGAAAAAAATGGATGAGGCAAGCGGGAATGTAACTCGTGCGGCCGAACTTTTGGGTTTGGAACGAAGCAATCTTTACCGGAAAATGAAGACCTTGGGAATTACTTTCAAGGACTGACTGTTACAATAGTCAATTCGCCATGCTGGGAATCCTAACGTCACTTCTTGCCGCACCATTGATTGGGCTACTGGTGCTATTAGCGATTCCGTCTTCAGCTCACAGACGAATCAAAATTTGGGCGAATGTTTCTTCGCTGGTGAGCGCCTTGATCACAGTGCCGCTTTTGATCAACTTTGATCGCGGGGCGGATTTTCAGTTTGTGGAAAAGCTTGCTTGGATTCCATCCATCGGTGCTAGCTACTATCTTGGAGTGGATGGCATCAGCCTATTACTTCTTGTTCTGACTGGCTTTATTTCGTTCCTGGCCATCCTTTCAAGTTGGAATGCCATTGATAAGCGAGTGAAGGAATACTACTGCTGGTTCCTGTTTCTGCAGTTTTCCATGATGGGAGTTTTCCTGGCTCTCGATTTCTTACTGTTTTTCCTATTTTGGGAAATGGTTCTGATCCCCATGTATTTCATCATCGCCATTTGGGGTGGGGAGCGGCGCGCTTATGCATCCATCAAGTTTTTGATTTATACAGTTGTCGGCTCCATTCTTATGTTGGTTGGTGGCATTGTTCTGCACTGGCAACATTTCTTGACTTCAGGAGTTCGTACCTTCGCCATTGACGAACTAATGAAAACTCCACTTACTTTGACCATGGAGCTATGGATTTTCTGGGCCTTTTTCGCGGGCTTCGCTGTCAAAGTGCCGATGTTTCCATTTCACACTTGGCTGCCTGACGCTCATACCGAGGCACCCACAGCCGGTTCGGTGGTGTTGGCTAGCATTCTGCTCAAAATGGGTACTTACGGATTTCTGCGGTTTTCCTTGCCCTTGTTGCCAAACGCATCGCGAGATCCCTTGACGGTGAAAATTATTGCGGCCTTGTCGATTCTTGCCATTCTTTATGGGGCACTTGTTTGCTTGTTGCAGAAAGATTGGAAGAAGTTGATTGCCTATTCTTCCGTAAGCCACATGGGTTTCGTAACGCTTGGAATGTTCGCTTTCAACCAGGCGGGCATAACCGGATCCATGCTTGCGCAAATCAATCATGGTATCTCTGCAGGCATGCTTTTCCTGATTATCGGCGTTGTTTACGAACGGCGCCATACCCGCGAAATCGCCGCTTACGGTGGATTGTGGAAACCCATGCCACTGTTTGCCGCTGTCGTGCTGATCGCTTCCTTAAGCTCGATGGGTATGCCTCCACTGAACGGTTTCATTGGTGAAATGACCATTCTGCTTGGCGTTTATCCGGTTTCCTGGAATTGGACAGTAGCTTGCATTACAGGAATTGTATTGGGAGCCGCATACTTGCTTTGGGTATTTCAGCGAACGATCCTGGGGGCTACTAGTGAGCAGAACCGTGCCCTACCAGATTTGGGGACGCGGGAGAAATTAGTCTTCCTCCCACTTGTTGTTAGCGCGTTTTTGATTGGTCTTTGGCCGAGTCCGCTGTTTGAGATTCTGGACCGCCCAGCCGCGAAGATTGTGCGGCGCCTACAATCTGCACCAACTCCGGTGACTGCTTCCTTGGCGGACGTAACAGTGCCGCCGGTAGTTTTGAAAAGTAAGTAAGCCGTTCAACCAGCGGCAACAATTTTCTTACAAACTCGCCGTGGAAGAACAAACTTCCTGCCACTAGAATCGGGTGGGGAATTGTCGTGCAGCAGTGTGAGCAGATGTCGATTTCTCCCGCCCGACCGGCCACGTGAAGGTGGCGCATCTGCTGCATTGCCTCTGAATTGAAGATCTCCGGCAAAGGCTGTTCGCCAATCCTTCCAACAGGTTTACCGTCTAGCATGTAGCTTTGGCAGCATGGGTAAACATCGCCATTATGCTTAACGTACATTGGGCCACGCCACAAATAGTGGCAAGGATGTTGCCAATCCGCTGACGGATGGCCAGCCTCTTCAGGGGCCAGTACATTGGTTTCGTCAGCTTTTATGCGGACCTCATCCACGCCTGGAACGGCTTTCCAAAAAGCCGTAAAATCGTCCACTTCGTTCCAGTTCTTTTCCATGCGGACCATCTGCACAACCACTTGAATTTTGGAACCGCTATCGTGCTTCATCTTGGCGAAGCGGATGTAATTGTCACGGACTTTTTCAAACCGTGCGCCTTTGCGGTACAACTCGAAGCTCTCTTTGGTGGAACCGTCGAAGCTCAGCGTGATGTGCTTCAATCGAGTATCAAGAATTCGGGCTGAGGCAGCTTCGTCAAGCAGAGTTCCATTGGTGGAAAGCAAAGTTGTGATGTTATGTTTTTCGCAATGTTCAATGCGATCGAAAATTGCTTTGTCCAACAACGGTTCACCCAAACCGATCAACATCATGTGTTCGGCACTCTCCGCAGTTTCTTTCACCAGTTGATTAAAAACGGTATCGCTCATGTCCTCTTTGGGCTGAGGGTGCGTTTCCCGAGGACACATGGGGCAATAGATATTGCACTTGGCGGTGGTTTCGACAATATACTCCACCGGCAACGCGGACAAGCGCGTCTGCTTGCTGATGTAGCCCCACAAGAGCTTCGCTCGATTCCACAGGCGCATGAGTCTCTTTCATTGTAGCTGGCGAAACAAGGGAATCATCGTTTTTGTGTGGCGATTCTAGTCTTAGTGGCATCTAATAGAAATAGTGCCCCCCAGAATCAGGTTATTAAACGAAGCTCAAGTTCATACGGATGCAAAGTATGTTTTGTATTGGGCACAAATGAATCGCCGTGTGGATTCCAACCACGGGCTGGCTTACGCCATCCATTGGGCCGACAAGCTGAATTTGCCCGTTCTGTTTTATGAAGCCCTAACTTGCGATTATCCCTATGCCAATGATCGGTTTCATACTTTCGTACTTGAAGGTGTTTCTGAAACAAAGAAGCGCTGCAAGAAACTTGGAGTTGGTTATTGTTTTTATCTGCGTCAGACGCGGCAGAGTTTGAATAACACGTTCTATCAAGTAGCGGCAAATGCGGCATTGATTGTAACCGATGATTACCCAACGTTTATTGCCAAACAGCATAACGCTTCGGTGCCAATGAAAGTTCAAATTCCCTATTATGTTGTGGATTCCAGCTGCATTGTGCCAATGATGCTAATTCCCGACCGCCAGTATGCTGCGTATACAATTCGTCCCAGAATTCACAAGCTGCTTCCTGAGCACATGAAGCCGCTTGAGATGAAAGGTCCGAAGCGCAAGTGGGAAGGGCCGCCTCCGGAGTTTGATACAGAGGTGGTGGATAGTAAGATTTCCGAACTGGTGGCTGCCTGTGAGATTGACCATTCCGTAGCCCCGTCGCTTAGCTTCAAAGGGGGGCGGAAAACGGTGGAAAAGCTCCTCTCCGTCTTTCTGGAATCAAAGTTACGGCGCTACGCCAAGGAGCGTAATTCCCCCTCTACTCACGCCACAAGTGACATGAGTCCTTATCTTCATTTTGGCCAGATTTCTTCCTTGGAACTGGCGCTCGCCGCCCGTGATTATGCCGATGAGCATCACCTTATGAGTGGTGAATATCTTGAGGAGTTAATCGTCCGCCGCGAATTGGCGTTCAACTTTGCCCGCACAACGGCGCGGCATGACTCGCTGGAAGTTCTTCCCGACTGGGTACTTAAGACACTGGCAAAGCATGACAACGACCCTCGCGAATTCGTTTACAATCAAGAGCAATTTGAAAAAGCCGAAACGCATGATGCTTTGTGGAATGCCATGCAGAAGGAAATGTTATTGCGTGGGAAGATCCATGGATACTATCGGATGTACTGGGGAAAAAAGATCATTGAATGGAGCGGGTCCCACAAAGAAGCCTTGGCGACAATGATTTACCTGCATGATCGCTATGCTTTGGATGGCCGGGATCCGAATACATACACCAACATTCTTTGGTGCTTCGGCATGCATGACCGCCCGTGGGGGGAGCGTCCAATTTTTGGGATGATCCGCTACATGGGGCTCGATGGAATGAAACGGAAAACCGATGTGGACGGATATCTGCGCGAGATTGGTTATTTGGAAAGAAATGGCAAAGATCCGTTTCAAGGGAAAACATGAAAATCGCAATTACTGGCGCAACTGGCTTTATTGGGAAGCGGTTCATAGAGTTGAGCACCGACCAGGGACATTCCTTTGTGGCACTATCCCGCGACAACTACAAAGCTGCTGCCATGCAAGGTGTGGACGCTGTCGTGCACCTTGCCGGAGAGCCTGTTGCTCAACGCTGGTCGTCAGAAGTCAAGGATCGGATCCTGCGATCGAGGGTTGAGGGTACCGGCAATTTAATTGATGCCATAGCGAAGTTGGAACCTAAGCCCAAGGTGTTGGTTTGTGCCTCCGCCATTGGATTTTATGGTTCCCGCGGTGATGAGGTTATGGTGGAAACTTCAAGTCCTGGCTCGGGGTATTTGCCTGATGTTTGTGTTGCCTGGGAAAGTGCAGCCGATCGAGCGGCTAAGTTTGGGGTTAGGGTGGTGAAGTTGAGAATCGGTATGGTTTTGGGGCGAGGCGGCGGTGCCCTACAAACTATGGAGACACCTTTCAAACTTGGAGTGGGCGGCACTTTGGGGTCTGGAAAACAGTGGATGTCCTGGGTTCATTTGGACGATATTGTGAGGTTAATTCAATTTGCCATAAGCACAGAATCTATGTATGGTCCAGTGAATGCTACCGCGCCTAACCCAGTTATGAATGCAGACTTTACTCGACTGTACGCAGCCGCTTTGCACCGGCCTGCTTTCTTTCCAGTTCCTGAAATGGCGCTACGACTCTTGTATGGAGAAATGTCTCAAGTTATTCTCAGTAGCCAAAGGATCTTGCCCGCAATTGCAGAGCGAATGGGTTTTCAATTCCGATATCCTGACCTTGCTGTCGCTCTTAAAGAGATCTATGGCTAAGCGGTATGGTAATCTAGTAGAGCTATGGCAATTCCCAATGTAAAGCGTTTTCGCATCACCAGCCCTGATGGTGACGTCGCCACTCTGATGGCTGTGGTCCCTAAGGGAAGCGATATGAACAAGTATTTGACTGATGCATCGAAGCGTTTTGACTGGAAGGTTTGGAAGGAACAGCAAGCCAGCCAGTTCAAGGTCCGTGTCGGTCAGCAGAAACAGAAGAAAGCGAAGTAGTTTCCGCTTTCTTTCAACCTACCAATTCAAGGCAGGCGGGCCTTCAGAACACGAAGCGCCCGCAGGCTTTCTTCAGCCACCTCTGTATTGGCATCCTTCGTTAACCCTTCAATTTTTTCTATGGAAGATTTGTCTCCGCTCTTGGAAAGGGCGCGTGCGAAGCGTATTTTTTCATCCTTCGGACTCGTCGGTAGAGTGGAATAGATTGCGTTCAGCACTGCCGGCTGCCGCGCCAATTCAGTGACGTAGGCTTCCGCAACTCCGCCCCAAGCTTTGGAGTTCAGTGAGTTTGTTAGGTATCGGAGTGGGCTGAATTCTTCAAACTGATAATTGCCCTGGGCTACCAATGCGAATGCCTGTGCCAGTCTTGGCTGCATTTTCCCCTCTTCTTTGAACAAGGCCTCAATACGCTTGCTATCGGATGGCTTTGCTAGACGACCGAGCGCTTCTGCTGCTGCAGCCCGTATGCCATCGTCTTTGTCTTCCAAGTGGCTTTCGAAAATTGACCTGCTGGATTGACTTCGAAGCTGTCCCAACGCGCCGATCGCTGCTCGCTTAGCCTTAGGCGATTTAGGCAACAGAAGCGTCTTTTCCAAGTCTGGGATCAGGCTAGGGTTCATTAACAACCCTGCTGCTTCCAAGGCAGCCACTTGAATTTTCTCCTTCGGGTCACGAAAGAGTAGCACAAGACCCGGGGCGCCTCTTGGATCACGGATCTTTTCGAGGGCCGTAACGGATTCGTACAACAATGCATCGTCTTTGCTGCGCAATGCCGCAGTCAAGGCTTCAACTGCGCCACGGCCGCGTAGAACGCCAGCCGCTCGGGCCGCTGCTGCTCGAACGCCCATATCCCTGGCGTCAGCAATTTGCTTGGCCAACACACCGATCACTTCGGGGCGGGGAACAATGAAGCTGGGAATCAACTGCTCTTCAGGCCCTGCAAATTTACTGATCACTTTGGTGCCAGTATGTTTCAAGGATGCTGAAACTCCGCTTTGCACAAACCCGGGTAAATAGAAATTCACCAGACCATTGATGGCCGCAATTTGGATTTGCGGATCGCCATCGGCAACCGAGCGCGTGAGTGGGTCAAGGCTGCCTAGCCCGCCAATGCTAACCAGGGATTTTACAGCCTGAGCACGGACCGCAGGGACTTGATCAAAGATTAATTCGGAGAGTCGAGGAATTGCAGTGGAACCCTGACGAGCTAAGGACTTTGCTTCCTTTTGACGATCCGCCGATTCGTCAGCAGTGCAAAGAGTTATGGCAAATAGTGTGGCTAGTATGCAACGCATACTAAGTTGGACGCACCAGCCGGCAATAAAGACGGCTGGCCTTCAAGAAGTTTACCGGATGAATTCCACTTCAACGCGATTGGGGATAATTCCCGCTTCAAAACCCATGTCGAGCAGTTTTTGAGCAGCGATTGGAACGTCAAGCCCACAATCTACTGTGTGATGATTTACATACATGCCAACGAACTTGTCCGCCATGGCCACTTCCAAATCGCGGGCGTAATTCATTGCATAATTAAGCGCTTCTTCACGGTGATCCAGCGAGTATTGAATACTTTCTTTCATCACCCTGCACGCCTCTTTCTGCAATTCCGGACTCAGATCTCGGCGTAGAACATTCGCGCCTAATGGCAGAGGAAGATTGTATTTCTTTTTCCACCACTTGCCTAGATCCAGCACCAAATGCAGGCCGCTTTTGCCATAGGTTAACTGGCTTTCATGGATGATGAGACCGGCATCCACACGCCCTTCATGAACCGCATCAATAATCTTATCGAAAGGAATTTCCACGGCTTCAAAATCAGGTTGGAACAGCTTCAGGCTTAAATAGGCCGTGGTCAGTTTTCCCGGAATCGCGACTTTCTTGCCCTTCAGGTCCTCAGCTGCCAGTGGATGCTCCGAGATCACCATCGGGCCGTAGCCATCGCCAACGCTGGAACCGCTTGCCATCAATTTGTACTTGTCGGCAACGTAAGGGTAGGCGTGATACGAGATTGCAGTTAGCTCATATTCACCATTCATTGCCCGGCGATTTAGTGATTGGATATCTTCCAAAACATGCCGGAACGTCAGCAGGCGGGAACGTACTTTTTTGGTCGCCAAGCCATAAAACATGTAGGCGTCATCTGAATCAGGGCTGTGGGCGCAGACTATTTCCATTGGGTCCAAAACTGGCATAAGGGGTTTAACGGGTGAAGATTAATGATAGCAAACCCGGCTTTACTGGCGGGGTGCTGAATCGACGGAAGGGGATTCCTGTTCCTTGGGATATCGAAATTCCAGATCACCAGGACGCATCATTTCTAAGTTCTTACGGATTTCCAGTTGTTGAACATCTGGATCTTTCTGGATGCTCTGGTTGTACTTCTTAATCGTTTCTACCGTTTTCTTCAGATCCGCAGTTTCTTTTTCAAGAGTCTCAATGTGTTCCCACTTTTCCTTTAAGGAACGATAACCCTGAGGTCCACTAATGAACATTGCCACGTAGCCGCAGATCACCAACGTACTGGCGGCATAAGCTAAGCGTTTAAAAAGCGGCTGCATGTTCGGTCTAGGCACGATGCGTTTCTACCATTCTTATATAATCCGAATTCTCATGCAAGTCGAATTACAGTTTTATGAATGAAAAAAGTGCTTTCATTTGTAGTTCTTCCAATGGAGCTGTACCAACCCTCAACTTCGCGTGTTGTTGCCCACGGCAATTGTGATAGGCTCAAATGCTTAAATGAAATGGTTCCAAGTGGAACTGGAGGTGGAGATTTGATGACAGGACAAGCTGTGGCGGCATCAGGGACGCGTCACAAGGTAATTGGTTTTGCAGTAACACTGGCCGTGCTTTCCTATATCGACCGGGTTTGTATTTCTCAGGCTGCCCCGATTATTTCCAAAGAATTTGGACTCGACAAACAGGATATGGGATCAGTGTTTGCCGCCTTCGCTCTAGCTTATGCCCTCTTTGAAATTCCAGGCGGATGGATGGGCGATTGGATGGGCCCCCGCAAAGTGCTGATGCGCATTGTGATCTGGTGGTCTTTCTTCACCGCGATTACCGGTTTCATGTGGGACAAGACTTCGCTTATGGTTGCTCGTTTCTTATTCGGAGCGGGCGAGGCTGGTTGCTTTCCGAACCTGACCAAATCATTTACTACATGGCTTCCGATTCAAGAACGAGTTCGGGCGCAAGGGATACTTTGGATGTCGGCCAGATGGGGCGGTGCGTTTACTCCATTGCTGGTAGTCTTCATGTTCAAGCTGGTTAGCTGGCGAACAGCTTTCGTCATTTTCGGTATGTTGGGCTTGGTTTGGGCGGTCGCATTTTATCTTTGGTATCGCGATGATCCCCGTGAACATCCATCAGTCAATAAAGGGGAACTGGACATCATCGGCGATGCCGTGAATTCCGCGTCCGGTCATGGCAATGTTCCATGGGGAAAACTGCTTGCCTCACGTAGCGTTTGGCTGCTTTGGATCCAATACTTTCTTCTTTCATATTCCTGGTATTTCTACATCACTTGGCTTCCTACTTATCTGCAGGAGAAGAAACATTTAAGCCCGGAATACAGTGCTATTTTGGGTGCTTTGCCTTTGTTCCTGGGCGGAATCGGCTGCCTGCTTTCCGGCTTGGTGGCTCCCTGGCTGACTACCAAAACAGGTGACTTGAAGAAGACTCGAAGACTGCTTTCGTCTGTGGGCTTCCTCTCAGCCGCACTCCTGGTACTGGCATTCACAACAATCGAAGATCCACTGTTGGCGATGATTTGCATTGGCTTTGCCAGCTTCTTTAACGACATTGTAATGCCGCCTTCCTGGGGCGCTTGCATGGACGTTGGTGGAAAGTTTGCAGGAACGCTCAGCGGGTCAATGAACATGGTTGGAAACCTGGCTGGAGCAGTTGCTCCCCTACTGGGTGGATACATTTTACGGGCAACCGATAACAACTGGACTCTATTTTTCTACTCCATGGTTGCCTCTTACGTTCTAGGCTCTTTGCTGTGGCCTATGATCGACCCGGTAACTCCAATCGAAGCCGATTCACACTAGATAACTATGAGAACTGTTTCCCTTCTTCTACTGCTTGCTTCTTTTGGATTTTCCCAGGAACCTTCGGACTGGCAGCAACTATTCAATGGAAGAGACTTAACAGGCTGGACTCCGAAAATCACCGGCTACCCGTTGGGCGAAAATTTCGGCAATACCTTCCGCGTCGAAAATGGCGTCATGAAGGTAGCCTACGACAAATACGACAACTTTAATTCACGCTTTGGGCATATTTTCTATAATCAGAAATTTTCCTTTTACATCATTGCGGTGGAGTACCGCTTTGTTGGCGAACAAGCCACCGGCGGTCCTGGCTGGGCGTTGCGCAATAGTGGAGTAATGATTCACTGTCAACAGCCAGAAACAATGAAGAAAGATCAGGACTTCCCAATCTCCATTGAAGTGCAGCTATTGGGCGGATCTGACAAGGGCGAGCGCACTACGGCGAACCTTTGTACACCTGGCACAAATGTGGTGGTCGACGGAAAACTATTCACGCCTCATTGCCTGAATTCCAAGTCAAAGACCTACGACGGCGATCAATGGGTCCGCGTAGAAACCATGGTGCTGGGTTCTGGTGTTGTGCGCCATATGATTGAGGGCAAGACGGTCCTGAGTTACGAGATGCCCCAGATTGGCGGAGGCAATGTCAGTAACCACTGGCCACTGGCGAAGGTCGATGGCAAGTTATTAGATGAAGGGTATATTTCGTTGCAAAGTGAAAGTCATCCTATTGAGTTTCGAAAAGTGGAACTTCTCAATTTGGCGGGATGTATGGATGCGAAAGCAAAGAACTACAAAAAGCATTTCGTAAAAGCAGAAAATTCTACTTGTCAGTATTAGCTTGTTCTAACGCTACTTCCGGCTGATGGTTTACGGGAAAGTTAACCGAGCGCGCAATGAAGCAGAGCTTATGCGCCTCACTGTGAAGCCGAATTGCAGTGTCGCGATCAGAACCTGCGGCGATGGTTACTTTGGGATAAAGGGTGACCGATTGAAACTGCCCACCTCCGTCTTTGGCCTCCACCATAACTCCGGAAGCTCTGTCCACATAGCTGACAACAACTACATGGTTAACAGCGCACAAGTGCAGGTAGGAGAGTAAATGGCAGGCTGACAAAGCTGCTACCAGCAATTCTTCGGGATTGTAGCGCGATGCTTCTCCACGAAAGGCTGGATCGGAAGACCCCAGAAGAATAGGTTTCCCAGGGCTGCTGAATTCATGGTTGCGACCGTACGAACGGTAGTTTGATGTTCCCTCGCCAAGATTGCCGGTCCAATTCAAATCGATTTGGTAGGTGTGTTCTCGAAGGGTCATAACAAGCTATTCGTCCTCTAAAGATTCCGGCAGTAATTCGATCTGTTCTTCGCCTGCCTGTTTCCTTTCGTGATATTTCTTCACCCAGGCTTCCCAACTTTTTCCCGCCGCTGTATCTCGTCCACTGAATACCAGTCCAGCGATTTCTGTGTATGGCAGGGAAACGCGCTGGGTTGTTCCTGTTGGAATGATACGGACAAGAGAATCGGCCAGTGTTTTGGCGTTCTTGCGGTCGAACATGTAGCCCGAAAGTTGCGTACCATCACGTCGCGTGATGGTAACATCCCCACGGTAATCGAAAGCTTTTTCCAAGCCCAATCGAACTTCTTCCTCGCTGGCCAGCGGCCAACTCTTGCCTTGCAAATCCTCGGCACTCACGGCGATCAGGCTCCCACTCCAGTTTTTTCTTCCTGCTTGGTTTCCAGTTGCACCAGCTTCACAGGATGCTTCGATGGTCTGTTGAGCATGTCAAGAGCGGCTTTGTTTGGATATTTAGAGAACAGAGTGCCGCGAACGGTTGCCAGGAATCCACTCCAGGAATTAAATGTGTCGTGCACAGCGGACGCTTCAAACCCGCTGTGAACCATACAATTGGCACATTTGGGATTGCCGGATTCTCCGCCATAGTTCGCCCATTCTGTTTCTTCCATCAGTTCCGCGAACGTATCTGCATAGCCATCCTGCATAAGGTAGCATGGCTTTTGCCATCCGAATAAATTGTAAGTTGGCATGCCCCAAGGAGTACAGGAATATTCGCGAAGCCCCATCAGGTATTCCAGGAACAGCGGTGAAAGATTAAAGTACCAGCTGGATTTGCGGTTGGAAAGAATGGTGTTGAACAACTCGCGAGTCTTATCTTTGCCAAGGAAGTGTTGTTGATCGGGAGCCTTATCGTAGGAATAGCCCGGCGAGAACATCATGCCTTCCACGCCAAGGCCAGTCATTTCGTCGAAGAAGTCGCGCACGCTTTGTGGATCGGCACCATCGAATAGAGTAGTGTTCGTTGTCACGCGAAATCCACGCTTCACCGTTTCCTTAATGGCTTCCGCCGCGATTTCGTACCCACCTTCTTTACACACAGAAAAATCGTGATGCTCTTTCTGACCATCCATGTGGATTGAAAACGTAAGATACTTGCTGGGCTTGAACAGGTGGAGCTTCTCCTTCAGCAATAAAGCGTTGGTGCAAAGGTAAATGTATTTTTTGCGCGCTACTAAACCATTGACGATTTCGTCAATCTGCGGATGCATTAACGGTTCGCCGCCCGGAATGCTCACCATCGGCGCTCCGCATTCGTCCACTGCCTTCATGCAATCTTCAGGCGATAGATTGCTCTTTAAAATGTGGGCCGGATATTGAATCTTACCGCAACCGGCGCACGCCAGATTGCAACGGAATAGTGGTTCCAGCATCAACACAAGTGGATATTGCTTGCGGCCTTGAAACTTTTGTTTCAAAACATAGGAGGCAACGGTCCACATTTGTGAGATAGGGATGGGCATTCACTTACCATTATGACGCGAACCCTACCAGCTTGTCTTCAAATCCATGCGGACGACATCTTTGATTGAAAATAGGTCTTTGCTGGAAAACCCTTCAGCAAGCACGCCGCCGGCACGGTTTCCCAAATATTGCAAAGTTATTTTCCGCTTGCTGATTTCCAATTTCAAATCACTGAACCGCGTTTTGTAGCAAGCCAGTGATTCTTCAATAGCTTCAATATGAGTTGTAACGTCTACTACAAATTGAGGATTTTCATCAGCGCAGAAAATTACTCGCTCTGGATAGTGCGGCGAAGAATAAGCATCCATCGCAGAGATTCCAGAAAGTACACAAGCTTCCCAACCCAACTCAGCTGCATAATGAGCATCCGGGTGCCGTGAATTCAGAGTTGGCAGGACTAAAGTCTTTGGCCGCAATCTGCGAATAGTCCCGGCCAGGGTCATGCGAGCCCCTACCGTATTTTCAAGGCGGGCATCGGGCATTGCAAGCGTTCCTCGCCAGGAGGCGTTCAGGATCACACCAGCTTTTTTCGATTCCTCAACGCGTCCTTCAGCCAAGCCACTCCCTGTCATTTCACCGCGTGTCAAATCGAGAATGCCGGTCTTGTAACCTGCGGCGGCCATATACAAAAGGGTGCCTCCGCAGCTTAATTCCACATCGCCAGGCTGCGCCCCGATGGCCAACAAATCCAATTCAGGTACATTGGCGAAGTCGATATCCATATTCCAAAACATTGTTTATTTGTTTACCAGTGGTATTCAGGACGATTGCGGTAGCGGTCTTCGGTACCCATCACTTTGATCAACAGCATGCCTGCCAAAAATCCGCCAATGTGGGCAAACCAGGCAACTCCGCCTTGACTGATATTTGAAGTCCCCGCACTTCCAAAGCCGCTGAAAATCTGTAGTACAAACCAGTACAGCAGCATGAAGACAGCAGGGATCTCCATAGTTGTTACAAAAATAAATATCGGCACCAGCGTGAGGATTTTTGATCTTGGAAATTTGATCAGGTAAGCGCCCATCACCCCTGCAATTGCACCGCTGGCTCCAACGGTAGGTACGCGTGAACCAGGGTTGGTGATCACTTGCACCATGCCTGCAGCAACACCACAAAGTATGTAGAACAGTAGGTATTTCTGGTGGCCTAATACATCTTCCACATTATCGCCATAGATCCAAAGGAACCACATGTTGCCCAGCAAATGGAACCATCCACCATGCAGGAACATTGAACTGACTAAGTCCAGATACTGAAGCCGGCTAGGCACCACTCCGTATTCCATGATGAAATGATTCAGCGAAAATGGGTCAAGCGAAAACTCGTACAGAAAGATAAGTATATTAATCGCAATCAGAAACCCGGTGACTAGCGGCTTTGAAAAACTCGGTTGCGTGTCGCGAAGAGGGATCATATTGCTCGGGTTTTGAAGTCGGAATGAACTCGTCGCTCGGCTTTCGCCATTAAGGCGCGTGCTTCCTCAACTCCTTTGATGCCGCCTCGTGCTCCAATGGCGGTACAATTTAGCGCCGCAAGAGCGTTGGAAAAATTCAGTACATCACTCATCTCCATTCCTTGCAGCACAGCATAGCAGAAGGCACCGTGAAACACGTCGCCGGCTCCGGTTGTGTCCACACAATTTACGACGAAGGCTGGTGAGTAAACAAACTTGCCATCAATACGAGCCAATGAACCATGGGCACCTAATGTCATTGCGGCGCACCGCATGCCATACTCTTCCTGAATCATCTCCAGTGCTTTGAAAGGATCCCGTTCATTTGTCCAGCCAACAGGGAATTCGCTCGATGCCACCAGATAGTCCACGTTCGGCAGTACCTTGTCGAACCCATGATAAATAGTGTCCACGTCCACAGTGACGGGAATGCCGTGCGAATGAGCAATACTGGCCGCTTTGGCAACCGCAGGAGTATCGTGCCCATCAATGTGCAGCATTCTTGAGCCCGTGATCATTTCCGGGGTAATCTCAGAAGGGTCCAATCGCAATCCGTCGGAACGGCGCCACAGAACCGTTCGTTCTCCAGTGCTGTGGTCAATGATGATGTAGGCCGATTGGTTGGCGCAACCTTTCCGCACTTGGACATGATCCAAATTGATGCCCGTGCCGCTCAGGCTATCCATTTGAATTCGCCCTCGTTCATCATCGCCGCAGGTGCCAATGTACTTCACGCGCATGCCCAATTTCGCGCACGCAACCATTGCGCTGGCAACTTGACCACCCGGACTCAAAATTTCTTCCGTAAATGGTTCCTTCCCTGCGTAAGCTGGAAATTTTGGAACAATCAAAAGTGTGTCTGTGGCATTCAAGCCAACGCCGACGATATCGAACTGATACATAAATCCTTTTGAATGTAGCATGGTGTCGAACAAAGATGAAAACATGCGTGCAAATGTTAAACTAATTTGAGTGTGCAGCCTCGTAGGCTGGCCTTGCAGGAGTGTTTTTTCTTGAATTCCAATTCTGCGTCAAAGACAACCAAAATTGTGGTTGCCTCGACGGTGATGTTGTCCTTCATTTCTTTTTGGCGAGCCGCTGCCATCGTCCTTTGTGATTTGGCTTCCTCGTCGTTCTATGCCGGTGGAATTGCCGAAGCAGCCGTGGGCCGCTCTGCACCCTGGTTCATTCTCGGCATCATGCTGTTTGGCTGGGCCATCCGCGCCTTCTATCTGGAAAGCTGCAGCATGTTCGTCCGCGGCGGTGTCTATCGAGTCGTGCATGAGGCCATGGGCGGCACCATCGCTAAATTTGCAGTCTCTGCTTTAATGTTCGATTACGTGCTTACCGGCCCAATCAGTGGTGTGAGTGCGGGCTTGTACATGGCGGGATTAATTAACGAGCTTGCTGAACTGGCTCATCACCCTGAATGGAGCGTCAACGCTCGTGTCTTCGCCGCCTGTCTAGCAGTTGTCGTCACTATATATTTCTGGTGGCAGAACACGCGTGGAATGCATGAATCCAGTACAAAGGCCCTGCGCATCATGCAGCTTACAACAGTCATGGTGGGCATGTTGATTGTTTGGGCTGTGATCACGATTTTTGTAAAGGGTACGCAACCGATTACGTTTCCCACTTCAGAAACCATTAAGTTCGGTCCAAATGCTTTGGGCTGGTTGAAGCACTCCTCACTCCCCAATTTCCTTCCTGTTGCAATGATGATTGGTTTGGGTCATTCGCTGCTTGCTATGAGCGGCTTCGAAACGTTGGCGCAGGTGAACCGCGAAATCGCCCATCCAAAACACGAAAATCTGAAACGAGCTGGTAATGTAATCTTCGTTTATAGCTTGGTGTTCACCACTCTAGTTAGCTTTCTAGCTGTAATGTTCATTCCCGACCAGGAACGGACCGGCATCTATATCGACAATTTGATCAGCGGCATTGCTATGTATCTTGCCGGACCCCTTTATGCACGGCTGGCATTTCATGGCTTTGTAGTGGTGGTGGGTACCATCATTCTTTCAGGCGCAGTGAATACTTCCATTGTGGGTTCCAACGGTGTCCTCAGCAGGGTTGCTGAAGATGGTGTTTTACCCGATTGGTTTCGCAAACCGCACGAACGTTTTGGCACCAGCTACCGCATGATTAACCTTGTTGTCTGCATGCAGATACTAACCATTATTTTAAGTGGTGGCAACATGGTGTTGCTCAGCGAAGCATACGCTTTCGGTGTGGTTTGGAGCTTCTCCATGTTGGCTCTCAGCCTGCTGATGCTACGCTTCAAACGCCCAGGGGATCGCGAGTATAAAGTTGGCTGGAACTTCTACAGTGGTGGAAAAGAGATTCCAGTGGGTTTGGGTCTAATCACTGCCTTCCTGTTTCTGTTGGCGATCACCAATCTTTTCACTAAAGAAATCGCCACTATTACCGGACTGCTGTTCACAATGCTGTTCTTTGTGATGTTCCATTTCTCTGAAAAGTACAACTTGAAGAAGAATGCTGGCGTTGTGAAAGGCCATGAAAAATTCCAAGTGGAAACGCAAGCTGAGGTTTCCAACATCCGTCCAGGTTGCGTTCTTGTCCCAGCTAGCAATCCCAATCTCTTGGGCCATGTTCAAAAGGCAATTGAAAAAACTGACATCCGCCACATGGATGTTGTTGTCTTGGCCGTCAAGTTTTCTAAAGACGAATTGGATACTGATCAGATGTTCAGCGCCGATACGCAAGGGCTGTTTTCAAAAGTTGTCTCCCTTGCTGAAAAGGCCGGCAAGCATGTGGAATTGGTAGTGATTCAAAGCCCAAACGTAACCTCCTCTATTGTTGAAACTGCTGCCCAACTCAAGGCCTCCACTGTCGTCATGGGTAGCTCCGGCAGGACTTCTATCGATGAACAGGCCAAACATTTTGGCGACCAGTGGGAGAAGTTGCCCGAGAAACTTCCTATGTCTCTGCAAATTGTTGACCGCTCAAACGGCGAGTCTCGATTCTTCAATCTTGGACCACACCCGCCACGCTTATGGCCCGAAGATGTGAATCTATTGCATCGCCTCTGGCTGACCATGAGTGACCAACAGGAAGGGCACAAAGTCCATCATCGCGATGTTGTAAGTCTTGCTTTGCGACGATTGGAGCAAGACGTCGCCAAAGGCGTAGATGTGGGCGCTGAATTGCAGTCTCTGGTTGATAAGCCGAACAAAGTGGAAACCATCTAAGGCAACGCTACCGTTGCATTCTAAATTTGCTTGAGCTATATTCTGAATTAGCCGAACTCCACCCAGGAGGCGGGGGACCCAAGTTTTTGGGGCGCAGCAGGGATTCTTCCTTGCGGGGTACTTTCAAGCCCTAGCCCGACAGCTAACCTCGTAGGCCAATTTTGAGAGCAACCCTGTGGGTAATGGGGTTGTCCAGGAGATTTCCGTGAACTACGAAAACACGGGGAGGACCACTAAAATTGTGGTCGCTTCTACCGTTATGTTGTCCTTCATTTCCTTTTGGAGGGCGGCAGCCATAGTGCTGTGTGATCTGGCCTCCTCTTCCTTTTACGCCGGTGGTATTGCAGAAGCTGCTATAGGACGATCCGCTCCCTGGTTCATCCTCGGCATTATGTTGTTTGGCTGGGCGATTCGTTCCTTTTATCTTGAAAGCTGCAGTATGTTCGTCCGCGGTGGTGTATACCGGGTGGTGCATGAGGCCATGGGTGGAACGCTGGCGAAGTTTTCTGTTTCCGCTTTGATGTTTGACTATGTCCTTACCGGCCCCATCAGTGGCGTCAGCGCTGGCATGTATCTAGCCGGGCTAATCAACGAAGTTGCAGATCTGATTCATCACCCTGAATGGAAGGTTAACGCACAACTATTTGCAGCTGGGCTGGCAATTTGCATCACAATTTACTTTTGGTGGCAGAACACAATTGGAATGCATGAATCCAGCACCAAGGCCCTTCGCATTATGCAACTAACAACCGTAATGGTTTGCATGTTGATCGTGTGGTCTGTAGTTACCTATTTCGTAAAGGGCTCCTTCCCGATAACCATGCCCACCAATGAGAATTTTAAGTTCGGAAATTCTGCGCTGGGTTGGCTGAAAAATACGCCATTACCCAGCTTCTGGGGAGTGGCAGTTATGATCGGGTTGGGCCATTCGCTGCTGGCTATGAGTGGCTTTGAAACGCTGGCCCAGGTGAACCGTGAAATCGCCCATCCCAAGCACGAAAACTTGAAGAAAGCCGGCACGATAATTTTCGTCTACAGCTTGATTTTCACTTCCATGGTGAGTTTTCTGGCTGTGATGTTCATCCCTGATAATGAGCGCGTAGGGCTGTATGTCGACAATCTGATCAGCGGCATTGCGATGTATTTGTATGGCCCACTGTGGGCTAGGCTTGGATTTCATGGCTTCGTGGTTCTTGTGGGGACGATCATACTAGCCGGTGCTGTGAACACCTCCATTGTGGGATCCAATGGTGTATTAAATCGGATTGCTGAAGATGGCGTGCTGCCCGATTGGTTTCGCAAGCCTCACTCTCGTTTTGGCACAACCTCGCGCATGATCAACCTGGTCGTGGGGATGCAATTGTTCACCATTATTCTCAGCGGCGGCAATATGGTGCTTCTAAGCGAAGCCTATGCCTTCGGTGTTGTTTGGAGCTTTGCTATGAAGGCCCTGAGTGTTTTCGTACTTCGCTTCAAGCGTCCTGGATATCGCGAATACAAGGTTGGCTGGAACGTGATCATCGGCGGCCGGGAAATTCCTATTGGCCTCGGACTGATTTCACTTTTCCTGTTCGTCCTTGCCCTAACTAATCTATTCACCAAAGAGATTGCAACAATTTCCGGAATTCTTTTCACTCTTGTGTTCTACACTATTTTTTATTTTTCGGAGAAGTATAACCACAAGAAAAATGCTGGAGTTCACATGGAGCATGAAAAATTTCAGGTTGAAGAGACTCAAGCAGAACCTGCTCACATTAGACCCGGATGCGTGTTGGTCCCTGCCAGCAATCCCAATCTTCTGGCGCACGTTCAGAAGGCAATTGAGAAAACTGACATAAAGCGCATGGATCTTGTGGTCTTGGCCGTGAAGTTTTCAAAAGACGAATTAGACACTGACCAGATGTTCAGTGCAGATACTCAAGGGCTATTCACCTCCGTGGTGACGTTGGCGGAAAAAGCAGGGAAGCATGTAGAACTGATGGTGGTTCAAAGCACGGATGTAACTTCTGCGATGGTTCAAACTGCTGCCCGCCTGAAAGCGGGGACGGTGGTGCTGGGAAGCTCCGGCAAGACTTCGATTGAAGAGCAAGCAAAAACTTTTGGCGATTACTGGGAACTGCTGCCAGAGAAACTTCCCATGGCTTTGCAAATTGTGGACCGTCAAAGTGGTGAGTCGAAATTCTTCAATCTTGGTCCCCACCCGCCTCGCCTTTGGCCGGAAGATGTGGAATTGTTGCATCGGCTATGGTTGCGGATGTCCGCGAAAAGCGATGGCCACAAGGTGCATCATCGGGATGTTGTCAGTGTTGCTCTTCGTGGTTTAGAAGAAGAGATGGATCGGAAAGACGGAGAGGTGTTCCCCTTACAAGTCGTAGAGTAAGAAATAAGGAGACCAAGTGTCTTTTTGCTGAAAGGGATTGGACGTTAGCCTTTATACTGGTGCCAATGCGTCTGCTCTTTATTCGGTGCTTCAAGACGGCCGCCTTCTTGTTCGGGCTCCCCGGAATAATCGGGACGCTGTATTTTGGTGTGCTGACATTGTGGGCTAGAAATAATCCAATGGCTGGGCCCGCTCCGCGCAATAGTTACGATTTGATTGAAATCGTTGGTGGCATTTTCGGCGGCTTGTCGCGCGGAATAGCCTTAGTGGGCGACCTTGCAGTGCTTGGACTTTTTGCGGTGTCGATTACTTTCACAATCCTAGGCGTCAGCCTTTGGCTCGCCGCCGGCGGACTAGAAAGCAAGCGCCCTTGGGCCCAGGGCCTTGCTTTACTGCTTGGTGGATTCACCGCATTTCTTATGATATTTTTACGCGGAATTTCCAGAGTGATTTCTTAGCATGTGGCTCATCGCTTTATTGGTGAAGTACAGCTTGCTCACCTGCCAAGCGCAACATCGAAAGTCGAAGTTTGACCTGTCTGTGGGTCGAAAATTGTGATCCTTCCATAAGCAAGCGTCAGCCGCTCTTGTGGGAATGCGGCACCAAGGCCAGCGTCTGAAATGGAACTAATTTGTGCATCGCTTAGGGTAATCTTAAGTTCCTGTCTATAAACGCCACTCACTAGGTTTTCAAAAGATATTGTCACAGTGCGGATTCGCTGGGCCTTGAAAAAGAGCCCAAAGAGTGACACAGAACAATCATCCACATTTCTGGTAATAATGGCGTCGTCAAGGGTGATGCGGCCACTGCCACCTCCACCTCCGAATGAAACATTGGCCTTACCAGCAACAGTAGCCGACGTTGCAGTGAATGTCGGGGGGCCCGTAGGCGAACTGCAGGAGGCCCCGTCCGAAAAGGTAACCACGGTTCTGGCAGTCGATGATTGTGCCCAGCATGAACCGGAAAGCGCTAGAACGACAGTCAACATGGTGACGAAAGGCAATCGGGCTTGCCTGGATTGTACTTTGGAATTGGTTATCATACTGTACTCCTTGAAGCGAATGGCTTCACCCAATAATGCGCAAAGCGAGAAGTAAAGGGATCAGGAATTTTACATAAAGAATATACTAGGCGAATGCGAATGACAGTAGTCCGATTGTTTCAAGTTGCCGCTGTACTCATTGGGCTACCTGGAACCATTGGAACAATCTATTTCGGAGGAATTGCCATTTGGGCACGCTGGAACAGCGCACTGAATTCCAGCCCCCAGAAAGGCGATGGGTCCATCATCGATATTTCCAACCAACTATTCGTTGGCTTGTTTCGCGGAATGGGTTATGCGGCTGACTTCGCAATGATGGTGTTGCTTGCCGTTTGTGTTTTTCTCGCACTACTCGGCGCAAGCCTTTGGATTGCTTCTATGGCACTCCAGACAGGTAAGCTGTGGGGACGTGCAGTCGCAGTTTTAGCCGCTTGTTTCCTGCTATTCGTGATTGTCGTTTTGCGCCAGATTGCGAAAGTAATTTCCTAGGCCCAGAAGCCGCTTACCGGTGTACCTTCCACCAACTTGCGTGGCTGTTTCAGGTCGTTGAGAATTTCCATGCCAGGATCAATCCCTAAAGCCGAATAAATCGTTGCCACAAGATCAGTAGGGTGCACGGGTTTGTCAGCCGGAGACGACGCCTGAGCATCGCTCTTGCCATACATGGAGCCGCGTTTCACGCCAGCGCCGGCAATCACTCCTGTGTAGCAATAGGGCCAATGATCACGGCCATCCGGCGAGTTGGTATTGCCAGACGTGCTGACGCCAAGACGCGGACTGCGGCCGAATTCGCCGATGCAAACCAGCAGTGTGTCCTGGAACAATCCACGTTGATCCATATCTTCAATCAAAGCTGAAAGAGCTTTGTCCAGCACAGGGCAGTGCAGGTTCTTCAGGGGGCCGAAGTTTGCAGCGTGTGTATCCCATGCGGTTTCTTCCGGATTGCCATTGGCCACTGATGGCCAGTTCACTTGCACAAATCTTGTGCCAGCCTCAATCAATCTACGCGCCAGCAGCGCACTTTGGCCGAAGGTGGTGCGGCCATAACGATCGCGTACCTGATCGGTTTCTTTATTCAGGTCGAATGCATCACGGGCCTTGCCGCTCAACACCAAATCGTAAGCCTTTTCGTAATACTCATTCAGCGCAAACGAACTGACTGCCTTCTCTAACTCCTTCATGGAGCCGTTAATTCCCTTAAGCAAGGTGAACCGATCCTTCAAACGGTCGGCCGTAACTTCAGGCCGCAACGTCAAATCGTCCAGCTTCACTTCCTTGTTGGGATCTTGATAGAGGCGATATGGGTCAAACGCTTTGCCAAGGAATCCGGCTGCGCCGCCTTTGCCGATCACGTTCGATTCTTGCAAAGGTCGCGGCATTTCTACGAACGGCAGCATGGGTCCTTCTGGGGGCAACATCTTTGAGATCTGGCACCCCATATGTGGAAAATCTCGAGGAGAAGGAGGCTCTAATTGGCCTGATGGAGAAACTTTGTCAGGAGCCCATCCAGTCATCATCTGGTAAATTGCGGCAGTGTGGTTGAACAGCCCTGCGGGCGTATAGCTCATGGAACGAATTAGCGTGATCTTATCCATTTGCTGGGCCAGCAGCGGCATGGTTTCACTTACCTGGATACCATCTACCTTGGTATTGATCGGTTTAAACTCGCCGCGAATATTGGAAGGGGCATCTGGTTTGGGGTCCCAAATATCAATGTGGCTGGGGCCGCCTTGTAGAAACAGCATCACTACATTTTTAGCCCGTGGCTTGCTCTGGCCAGTCTTGGCAGCAGCGCCGGCTAATGCCTGCATTTGCAAAAATTCAGGCAGGCTGAGTCCAAGAACTCCAAGCCCACCAGCACGAAGAAGCTCGCGCCTGGAAATGCCATCACAGCTTCTAGTAGGACGACCGGGTAGAAATAGCACGCTGTTAACTCCTGCGCACTATTATATGTCTTTCTTTTTCGTTAAAGTGGACACCTCTGTCGGAGTGAGGGAACGATGCTGGCCGATCTTCAAATCGCCGATACCTATTGGACCAATTGCAACCCGAACCAACTTCAAAACTTTCGCGTCCAACGCCTCAATCATGCGACGTACCTGCCGGTTGCGCCCTTCCGTAATGGTCATTTCAAGGTGTGTGTATTTTTCAGAATCGCGGATGCGATTTACAATGGCAGGTTTCGTTGGACCGTCTGACAAAGTGACACCGCTGCGCAGCTGCTGCAATTGCTGATCACTCAGCTTCTTCGAGGATTTCAATAGATAGGTCTTTGGAACTTTGAATTCGGGGTTGGTTACTCTTTCGGCAAACTGCGTATCGCTGGTAAGAATCAACAGGCCGCTGGTGTCCAAATCAAGCCGCCCGACAGGAATCACAAATTCGTCAACACCTGCAAGAAGGTCATAAACCGTTGGACGCCCTTCGGGATCTTTGTAGGTTGTAATGTATCCGGTTGGTTTGTAGAGCAGCAGATAAACTTTGCGGCCCTCCCGAACTGGCTTTCCATCCAGAGTGACCGTGTCCCGATCCAGGTCCACCCAATGATCCGGGGTTTGAACGAAGCGCCCATTGACTTTCACCCGGCCAGCGCCAATCCAACTGCGCGCCTCAGTTCGCGAACCCAGACCTGCTTTCGACAGCACGCGGTCGAGTGTTTTGATGTGGCGTTTTTCTTCTGTCAATCAATTACTCCGGCTTTTGTGCGCCAAGTGACTTTGCTTTCATTCGGTCTTGTTCGGAGAGTGTTGAATTGAAGGATGCTCCGTAGCCGCTGATTTGCCTGTAAGGATAATTCTGCCAAGGATCGCTTCCTTCCTTTTTTGGTCCATCAATTCTTGGGTCATTCCTTTCCTTCAGATAGGCTTCCAGCTTTTTTGCCAACTTTGCCAAGTCTTTAGCATAAGCTCTCTCGCTGGCAACGTTCTTCATCTGCCAACGATCTTTTCTTAAATCGTATAGCTCTTGCGCAGGCCGTTTGCCGAAGGAGAGTTTATGCTGAAGTGGATACTCTTTCTTGTTCTTTGGGTCCAGCAAAAAGTCTTTTGAAGGCGAACCATCCACGTCACCTTCCACCGTTCGGTTCGAAGAAACAAAATCTCCGCCCATCGGCCAACGGTCAGGTGCGAAATTGCGAATGTATAGGAAATCCTTGGTTCGAATCGCGCGCATTGGGTAAGTGGCACCATCAGGGCGAGCCATTACATGACGTTCAAATGCGGTGATCACGTGGTCACGCTTCGGATCTGGTTTAAGGCTGGTAAGTAATGGCAATAGGCTGCGGCCAGCCATCTGCGATGGAACGGGCACGCCTGCCGCTTCCAAAATGGTTGGCGCAAAATCCTTGTGGCTGACGAAATCCGTAATTTGCTGCCCACCAGGAAAGTGCTTCGGCCAACGGATGGCCAGAGGCATGTGCGTGCCTTGGTCATAGAGCGTTGCTTTGCCGCGAGGGAAGGGCATGCCGTTATCGCTGGTGATGAAGATCAGAGTGCTATCCAGTTGCCCCGTTTTTTCAAGAATCGCCAACGCCTTGCCCACTTGCTGATCGTGCCATTCCACTTCACTTGCGTAGTCAAGAATATCGCTACGGATCTCTTCGTTGTCTGGCCAGTAAGGGGGCACTTCCATATTCGCCGTAGTTTTACCAATCAGTTTTCCGGCCCATTTTTGATAAACGCGATGGGGCTCAGTGGATCCTAGCCAAAAGAAAAACGGGCGATCTTTCGGAGCGGCCTGCAGGAATTCTTGAAAGTTGGCGGAATAGTCATTCGGATCCAGACCAGCACGGATTGGCTGGGGGTGCTTATGATTCATGAACGCTTTCCCAACGGGATGGCGCGTTTGTCCAAGTGCTTTCCAATCGCCGGGGGCCCAGGTTTTTCCGGTATGCCCAACATAATATCCAGCATCTTCCAAAAGATGTGGGAACAACGGAAACTTAGTTGGCAGCGCGCCGTAAAGCAGACCAGCCTCTTCCAGTTCCCATACGTTGCGACCGGTCAGAATGGCGCTGCGAGACGGTGTGCAGGATGGAGCGCAACAAAACGAATTGCGAAAAAGTGCACCTTGCTTTGCGATGCGGTCAAAGGCAGGGGTGTCTACCAACTTGCTTCCATAAGCACTAGCGTGTGGCCAGGATTGATCGTCGGCGATGATGAATAGAATGTTTGGGCGGTTTGCTTTTACCTCAGTCGGATTCTGCGCCGCAGCACTCGCCGCCACTGCCGAACCAAGGAATTGCCTTCGAGTAAGCATAGCCGTCATTATCCTCAATTCCGAAGCTGAGAAGTTTATTTGAAGCGCAAAGGGCCCGGCGGCGGGCCACCCATGTTGCAGGAGCGCGAAGGTTCCCCGCCGCCGGAGCTCCGTTTTGCGCGTTTTCCTCAGAGGAACAAGCGCACCACGACATCGCGGACAGACAAACGTGCATCTCATCCTAACTGGCGTTCTTCATTTCATCGTCTGAACTGCCACCCAAAGCAGCCTGCTTTTTAAGCTCACATTCACGGTGCTCAAGCCATGTTTGTGATTCCGATTCCATTTAGAACGCCAGAGGATCAATTGCCTCGAGGACTCAACATTGTGGGAAGTTGCTGGCCAGCAATTTGTCTTCCTGCCAAATAGTCTCACAGGTTTTTGAAAGCGCAACCGGTGCATATTTGCAAGCGGATGAAAAGAGGGTAGATTCAGATGAGCAGTAGTTGTCACTCGACTTTTCCTTATTGCTGGAACCAGGCCAATTGGCTTTGTTTTGCAACTTCGGGATTAGGGGAGAAGAACCTTCAGCGGGACTAAATTAGCCTACGGATTTATTCAGAAACGGACCGCTCCCTTGCGGTCACGGCTCGGTAGCCGTTTGATTTCCTAGAGCCTCCCGCGTCAAAATGCTAAGCCAACACCTTCTGAATCAACTCCCCGTGCACGTCCGTTAGGCGGAAATAGCGTCCTTGAAATTTGTAGGTCAGTTTCTTATGATCAACACCCATCAGATGAAGCAGCGTTGCTTGCAGATCATGCACATGGGCCGGATCAGCCGTAATGTTGTAGCTGTAATCATCGGTCTCGCCTAAGGAAAAGCCCTTCTTCACGCCTGCCCCGGCCATCCACATGGAAAAATTGCGAGGGTGATGATCGCGCCCGTAGTTGGTCTCCGTAAGCTTACCTTGGCTGTATACAGTGCGGCCGAATTCGCCGGACCAAATTACAAGAGTGTCGTCCAGAAGTCCGCGCTGTTTCAGATCCAGAATCAAACCAGCCGAAGCCTGATCCGTCCCCTTGCACTGCAGCGCAATGTCGCGCGGCAAGTTGTTGTGTTGGTCCCAGCCGCGATGATAAATCTGGATAAACCGCACGTCGCGCTCGGCCAACCTTCTGGCCAAGAGGCAATTGGCGGCATAAGTGCCCGGTTTACGAGCCTGATCTCCATAGAGTTCAAAAGTTGATTCGGGTTCCTTTGATAAGTCCATCAATTCCGGAACCGAGGTTTGCATGCGGTATGCCATTTCATATTGCGAAATGCGAGTTTCAATTTCAGGATCACCGTAGGTTTCCAGGCGCATCTGGTTAAGTTTCTGAACACTGTCAAGAATGCTGCGGCGCGTGCCCTTGTTCATGCCAGCAGGGTCACTGAGAAACAGCACCGGATCGCCGCTGGACCGGAACTTTACGCCTTGGTAGTTGGAAGGAAGAAATCCGCTGGACCACAATCGAGAGAACAGCGGCTGATCGTTTGCAGGAGTGTTCGATTGCGAGACTAGCACTACGAAGCCCGGAAGGTTTTGATTCTCACTTCCTAAACCATAGCTGGCCCAACTGCCGATGCTGGGTCTTCCTGGCTGCTGGCTTCCTGTTTGGATAAATGTGATCGCCGGGTCATGATTGATGGCATCGGTATGCATCGATTTGATGATCGTTATGTCATCCACGATCTTCGATGTGTAGGGCAACAACTCGCTAAGCCATGTGCCGCTTTTGCCATGTTGGGCAAATTTGAAAATAGTGGAGGCAACCGGGAACGAGGTCTGTCCGGAAGTCATGCCCGTAATGCGCTGACCGTTGCGAATGGAATCGGGCAGTTCCGAGGAATGGAATTTCTTTAGCTGCGGTTTGTAATCGAACAAATCCAACTGTGACGGAGCGCCGGATTGATGGAGAAATATTACCCGTTTTGCCTTGCCTGGAAAGTGGGGCAATCCAAGTAAGCCGCCGGTTTTCGGATTTCGATCGGACGATGCAGCATCCGCGTCCTGGTTCAACAAAGTTCCCAACGCTGCGGTTCCAATTCCTGACGCAGAAAGACCAAACAATCTGCGGCGCGTCATTGCGATGCGTTTGCCATATTCGAGGATGTCTTCGTTGTGCATGCTTATTCCTTGGTGATCACTTCATCAAGATTCAGAATTGTGCTGGCAAGTGTTGTCCACGCCGCAAGTTCCGATTTGTTGAGCGATGGATCGATCGGGGATTCGCCAGCGAGCAGCAGTTTGCCAGCGGCCTGGGTATCCTTTGAGTAAACCTCGGACTGTTCTTTTACTAGAGCCGCAAGAACTACCAACTCCTTAGGCTGTGGCTTGCGCCCAGTTGCCAGTTCGAAACCGTACCGAATTCGCGACGCACTTTCCTTGCCGCCTTCTTTGATCATTCGCGACGCCAGGGCTCGTGCAGCTTCAAGGTAGGTTGGATCATTCCACAAAACCAAGGCTTGTAACGGCGTATTGGTGACTGCTCTACGAGCCACACATTTTTCCCGGTCAGGTGCATCGAATGTGGTCAGCGAAGCTGGTGGTGCGGTCCGTTTCCAAAACGTATACATGCTGCGGCGGTAAAGGTCACTGCCATGGCTCTGGTTGTAAACTTGGGCGGAATAGACTCCACCATAGGCCAACTCCTCCCAGACTCCCGGGGGCTGGTAGGGGAAGACGCTTTTGCCACCGAGTTGGTTGTTCAACAGGCCGCTGACGAAAAGTGCGTTATCCCGCAATGTTTCGGCCGGCAAGCGGAACCGCGGTCCGCGGGCTAGCAATCTGTTCTCTGGGTCAAGATCGTGCAGAGCAGCCGTCACTTGCGAGGACTGGCGGTAGGCGGCACTCGTCACAATCAATTTCTGCATTGCCTTCACATCCCAGCCCGACCGGACGAATTCCGTTGCGAGGTGGTCCAGCAATTCTGGATGCGATGGAGGTTCACCCTGAGAACCAAAGTCCTCCGCAGTTTTCACCAAGCCGATTCCAAAATAGTTCTGCCAATATCGGTTTATGGCTACTCGCGCAGTGAGCGGATGATTCGGATTCACCAACCAACGAGCCAAACCGTAACGATTCTTCGGCAATCCGGATTCAATCGGCTCCAGCATAGCTGGAGAATTGGCGGTCACTTTTTCACCTTTGTTGGCATAGTCGCCGCGGGCAAGAATGAAGGTGTCGCGAGGCTTTTCCATTTCCGACATCACCATCACGCTGGGTGCAGAAAGTTCCAATCTGTCGCGCTGCGCCTTCATCTCTTTCAAATCGCGATACACTTTGCGCTTATCTTCAGGGGCTTCGTTGAGAAGGTAATAATCACGGATGCGGAACGCCTGATCGCGGTTGCGCTTTGTTGTCCCGTTGAACACCATCCAACGCAGAGGCTCCTCCACCACCAGTTGCTGTGCCAGTTGCTGTGTTGCTGCTTTTTCATAAATACGCAGATCGTCAAGTTGACCAAACAATCCGCCCACTCCGCCTTGAATTCGCAGCGCGGCATTCGTACCTGTAGACTTCAACGAAGCATCACCACTAACGTCGAAACTTTCCGGCTTTCCATTTAGAAAAACACGCAAGCCCAGTGCGCCTGTGCCATCACCGGTGAGTGTGATGTGCGTCCACTCCCCTTGAGCGATCCTTGTTTTCGACTGCAGCGCGAAGGATTTTTGAGCATCTGCAGAAAACGTCATCTTTACACTGGCCACAAGTTTCAATCCGGGAATTGCTTCGGACTCCTCCCATTGAATGTTCCAACCCCGTCCGCCTTCGTTCATTTGGGAAAGGAACATCATCTTCTTATCGCCAGTCGGTTTCACCCAGAATGCGAGGGTGAATGGATGGCTTAAATCGATTTCAGAAGCTCCTGGCAGTTCTGCCCGAGTCTGCTGTCCGCCGAACGCAGCTGCGCGGCCCACCACTCCGTCTCCATAGGAAGTTTCCCCTTCTGTGGAATGGCCATGGCGATACCCGCCAGCAACGTCGGCAAGACTATCCTCAAATTCATAGTGTGCAATCAGACCTTGGCGTGGGTTTGGCGGAAACTTTCCTAAACTACTTTTTTCCCACTTCAGTTGCATGGCCATTACTTCCTTTTCAGGCAGCAATTTTTCCTTGACCGGAATTACGGTTCCCAACTCATCGAGAAGCAACTTTTCCGGGCTGGGCAGCAGCATCATTGGCTCAGCGTTGCCCTTGCGGCCATCAAGCCCCTTCTCCGGCAAGGTGTTGAAGAATGCCGCCATCTGGTAATAATCTTTTTGCCGGATGGGATCATACTTATGATCGTGGCATTTGGAACAACCCATGGTTAAGCCCATCCAGACAACCGATGTTGTCTCCACGCGATCGGCCACGTACTCAGCCTGATATTCCTCAGGAATTGCACCGCCCTCGAAGTTAATCATGTGGTTGCGATTAAAACCACTGGCGGTTTTCGTGTCCACGTTGGCACCAGGCATTAAGTCACCTGCCAATTGTTCAATCGTGAACTTATCGAACGGCTTGTTTTCGTTGAAGGAACGAATCAGCCAATCCCTCCAAGGCCACATGTCGCGATGGCTGTCAATGTGGTAGCCGTGAGTGTCGGCATAGCGAGCAAGATCCAGCCAACCCATCGCCATCTTTTCCCCATACTGTCTTGAAGCAAGCAAACGGTCGACTTGCTTTTCGTAGGCTGTAGGTGATTTGTCGGCAACGAACTGAGCGATTTCCGCTGGAGTGGGTGGCAGCCCAGTTAGATCAAAACTCAAACGCCGCAGTAGCGTGGAACGGTCAGCTGGCGGAGAAAGTTTCAGACCTTCCTTTTCCAGGCGCGCCAAAACAAAATTGTCGATTCCATTTTTCGCCAGTGCTTTCGTTTTCACTTCTGGAATTACTTGAGGCTTGGGTGCTTCAAAAGCCCAATGCATGGACCACTGCGCACCTCCGTCAATCCATTGCTTTATCAAACCAATTTGTTTTTCCGTAAGAGCTTCGCCAGCACTTGCCGGCGGCATGCGGAGCGCTGCTTTTTGATGGGCAATCCGATCTACCAACTTGCTGCTGCCGCTATTGCCGGGAACAATCACCGCGCCATTCTTGCGTTCCGCGAAGGCACCTTCGCGAGTGTCCAAACGCAGACCGGCCATTCGCTTTTTTTCGTCGGGTCCATGACAAGTGAAACACTTGTCGGAAAGGATAGGACGGATGTCACGGCTAAAGTCCAGTTTTGCCGGAGCGGCGAATGCCAGTCCAGACAAAATACAACAAGCTAATAATTTGCTCATGAAAAGAATCTCATAAAGATTCTATCGGATTTAAGCCACCTCAACTAGGTCCGGTGCCGGAAGCAGTTTGGCGCTGGTTGGTTGCCACGATGCTTGGCAGTCCTCGGCGGCATCGACTCCCTTGATAGTGATCGAAAATTTCCCTGCGTCGGTCCTTGTGATTTGACCCTGTTCTTTCAGGTACCAAAGGCTGAATTCAAGGTGCTCTCGTGGAACGCCCAACAAGTCTTCCAGCTCTTGAATGCTCATTACAGCCGCCTCAGGGTCTTTCAAACGCTTGGTATAGAGCAGGCCTAGCAATCCCGCTCGCTTGCGTTTTTCATCACCAACGCCTTTGGTGGCCGATTGTTGATCGAAAATTCGCCAACGCCGGGAACGATGAATTTGGGTTTTTATGTCGTAAGCTGCCCGTTGTTCAGGGTCACTGAGCACCTTGTAAGCTTCCGTGATTTCGCGGAATATAGTGGTATTACCGGAGTCCTTGTTATCGGGATGATAGCGTTGCGCCATTAGCCGGTAGATCCTGTGAATCGTTTCAGGATCTGCCTTGGCGTGAAGTTGCATCAGTTCGTAGTAATCCTCAACCGATTGCAAATTTACAGATTCTTTCTTCGATGGCCCATCGTCTTTCGGGTTGGCCGCCTTCTGATTGCTGGTTTCCTGATTTTTCGACTTTCGATTGTCAGTAGCATTAGCCAGGAATAGCAAACCTATCCGAAAACGACCGCTCTGCGTTGGACGGCACCACCGAACAGTGGCTCTTTGACGCTTTTCGCCGTCACCCCAATTGCCAATCAACAAGACTTCCGCATGCAGATTAAGGTTTGCCTGGCACACGATTCCCACGCCGCCTTCCCCCGAATCAAACACTTCCACAGCCACGCTTTCATACTTACCCGTGCTTGTGGCGTATTGTAGTTGAATCGGCTCAGTGCGTTGCCTTGTTCGCGATTGAGTGCGCCGTTCGCCGGAGGTTGGTTCCGTTGTCATCTCCTTTACTATTCGACGAAAAGCTTGCCCTTTGATATTAGGAACTCCCTCGGAACACCTTGCGAAAACCTACTGCTGCGTCCCAGGGGGAACCCCCTACTTCCCTATACCTTCACCAATCAGCACTGGCTCCCCCAAAAGGTGAAGCCCTATCCGGTGGTGGCCACTCTTCGTAGGTCGACACCAGCGCACGGAGCACCTCTGTTCAATACGGAGCCCGTCCCATTTCATTAGAATGCTCACCTCTGAGTGCTGCCGCAGAGCTTGGCTAGCACTTACCCCAAGGCCTCTGTGATCCAAGTTCAGCAGTTGCGCTACAAACTCGCGGTAAACTCCAGTGCCGTCGGAGTAACGAATTTCTAAATTAGTTGGTGGAATTTGCAGCCGGCCCTGAGTGCGTTTTTCGATGGTCCCTTCGATTGTGATCATTTTGAAAAAACCAATTCATAGGCGAGGGAAACAATTTGCGCTACCATAACCCTTCTGGTTTCCTCTTCGGCACAAATCAGGAAGGAGATACAATTTTGCACGCAACCAGCTTGGATGGAAAAACTGCTCTTGTCACCGGGGGTGGCCGCGGGATTGGGAAGGCAATAGCCCACCGCTTGGCCCAGGCCGGCGCTAATGTAGTAATCGCCAGCAGGAAATTGGAGAACCTGGAAAGCACGGTTAAGGAATTTCACGATCTGCCTGGTAAGACCGCTCCCTTTGCCTGCCACGTCGGCCGTAAGAACGATTTGGAAGGTCTGGTTACCTACACCGAAAGACTCTTCGGTCCAGTGGACATCCTGGTGAATAATTCTGCTACCAACATTGGCCAAGGTCCGGCCCTGGAGGTAAGCGATGAGGCGATTCTGAAAACTTTGGAAGTAAACGTACTGGCAGCCCACCGTTTGATCAAACTTACGGCTCCAAAGATGATTGAGCGAGGCGGTGGCTCCATTATCAACATTGCTTCTATTGCCGGTTTGCGCCCCCAGCCTCATGGGTTGGTTTATTCTTTCACCAAGGCCGGATTGATCATGATGACTCGAGTTTGGGCTATCGAGTTTGGGCCTTTCAATGTGCGGGTAAATGCTATTTGCCCTGGCCTAATTGAAACGGAATTCAGTTCCTTCTTTTGGCAGAACGAACAGCACATGGCTATGCTACGCAACACTCAACCTATACCCAGGACAGGCAAGCCCGAGGAGATTGGCGGCATGGCTCTGTTTCTAGCCGGTCCAGAATCCAGCTTTGTCACGGGGCAAACCTTTGTGATCGACGGCGGTGCCACTGCCAAATGATGGACAGCTTTGAAACATTACTGAAGATTCGCGTTGTGAAAAAACACGAAGATGGTGTTACCGTTTCCATGCCATTACGGCCCGAGTTCATGAACAATTCCGGTGTTTTGCATGGCGGAGTAATCGCCACGCTTGCAGATGAAGCAGTAGGGAATTCGGTGGACAATCATTTCGCGCGTATGCGGATCATTACAACCACAGAGCTTAAGGTGAACTATCTTTTGCCAGTGGTGGGAAAACGCTTGTCTGCTCGCTGCCACTTGGTTCGAGTAGGCAAGCATTTGTGCGTTGGACGTGTGGATCTGACTGATGATCGTAAAAGGCTGGTAGCCATCGCCACGGCAACCTATATGCTATTGGGTGAAAAATAAAAGTGGGGCGCTAGCTCTAGCGCCCCATTTCGGGTGAACTACTTAGTCGAACTACTTTGCGAAGGTAAAGCCCAACCCAGTGGTGTAAAGAATGTCGTTCTTCTTTCGTCCTGGTGCAGGGTTGCTAAGGAACCGATCGCCAAAAGCTGCATTCCAGGTTAGGTGCTTGGTCAATTGGGCGCTGATGCCGGCATCGAAATTCTGACGGTAGGCTCCTGCGTTGCTCAGATTGTTGAACATTCTATAGTTCTGGAACATACTAGCGCGACTGCTCAACTTAAAGGTGAAATCGTCGCCCCAATAAGCCTCTGCAGAATTCCTGGTGAAAGGAAGTTTCGGTTTGCCTGGATCGAACTTTTCACGGTTGTAAGCACCCCCACCTAATATGTCCAAACGTCCCCGATCCGCCTTCCAGGCAATGTACCCAAGGCCGCCACCGAAGACTGCGCGCAGGTCAAGACTCTGAAACTTGTCATATTCGTAATCGTTGAAAGTATTCACGAATAAGCGAGGCTTCAGG